>NZ_JBFBCF010000031.1:0-112960 GCF_040683035.1 Streptosporangium sp. NPDC051022
CGGGGCCCGGCTGTTCGGGCCCCCCCCCCGGCCCCGGCCCGCCTGTGGCCACCCCCCCGCCCCCCCCCGGGGGGGGGGGGGGGGCCGGGCCCCCCCCCCCCCCGCCACCCCCACCGTCACCCCCACCGTGGTCACCCCGTACGGCACGCCCCGCGAATCGCCGGGTCAGGGGGCGACGGCGATCCGCGTCCTGTGGTGCCTCGGCTCCTCGATCTCGTCCACCAGCGCCACCGCGAGGTCGGCGTACGACAGCAGGGCCGCCTCGTCACCGGGCAGCACCCCGTCGCCGCCGAGCCGGTACCGGCCGGTGCGCGGGGCCTCGTCGTCGAGGAAGGTCGGCGGCGGCGTGACCACCAGCCAGTCGACCGGGGTCTCCGCCGCGCGGAACACCTCCAGCTTCGCCGTGTGGCCGAGGGAGAACGCCCGGAACTCCGCCGGGAAGCCCGGCGCGTCGTGGACCGCCACGCCCGGCGCGGTCTCCAGGGTGGTGCCGACGCCGACGGACAGCAGGCGGCCGACGCCGGACCGCTCCAGGCCCGCGAGCAGGGCGTGCGCCACGGCCACGTAGAACTCCTCGGAGGGGACGTCGGCCCGGTAGACGGCGCTGATCGCCACCTCGTGACCGGCCCCGGCCGCCGCGACGTCGCCGGCGTCGGTGACGTCGCCCCGCACCAGCGTGACCCCGGCGCCGGCCAGATCCGCGTGCCCGGCGGGGTCGCGCACCACGGCGGTGACCCGGTGGCCCCGGCCGACGGCCTCGGTGACCACCCGGCGCCCGGCCCGCCCTCCGGCACCGAAGACAACGATCTCACTCATCATGACGCTCCGTTCGCCAGGACCGGCGCGAGATCGCCGGTCGCTGTCGAGACGGTAGGTGGTGGGGTGTCGGTTTCCGCAACGATAGTTACGTACCATGGCCTCACTATGACCATGATCAGTGAGCCACTCGATCCCGCCATGTTCGACGCCTGCTCGCCGGTGCCCGTGCCGATCCGGTTCGGCGACAAGTGGACGGCGAAGATCATCTTCTGCCTGAAGGCGGGTCCCCGGCGCTTCTCCGAGCTGCGGGTGCCCCTGCGCGGCATCACCCCCAAGGTGCTCACCGAGTCGCTGCGGGCGATGGAGCGCGACGGGATGGTCACCCGGACCGCCTACCCCGAGATCCCGCCCCGGGTCGAGTACGAACTGACCCCGCTCGGCCACAGCCTGCTGGGGCCGATGGCCGCCTGCTGCGAGTGGACCCGCGCGCACGCCGACGAGCTCGTGGAGTCGCGCGAGGCCTACGAGAACCGTCTGGACCTCCCGGCCTGACACGGCACACCACCGCCCCCGTCGGCGCCACGTCCACCGCGTACGTCCCCGGCGGGGTGACGGTCCCCGACGTCGCCGTCCTGGAGTCCCGACGTTTCTCCGCCGTCCGCGAGCCCGGGCGGGGAGATCCCGGCCTTAGTAAAGCCTGGCCGTGCCCAGCCGGTCGAGGCAGACCTCCGCGCTCCACGGCAGCATGGTCGAGCCGAGGCGGGCGTCGCGGTACATCCGCTCCAGCGGCAGGTGCTTGAGCATCGACTGCCCGCCGCAGACGCGGATCGCCAGCGCCGCCACCTCGGGCGCGGTCTCCATCGCGGTCAGCGTGGCGGTCCAGGCGGTGACGAGCTGTTCCTCCGAGGGGTCCAGGGACATGGTGTCGGCCGCGTGATAGAGCAGCGCCCGGGAGCGCTCGTGCATGAGCTGCATCTGGGCCCAGCCGAACTGCTTCTGCGGCAGGTCGCGCCGGGTGCCCGACGGCGCCCCCGGCACCTCCCCGCGCAGGTAGCGGCGGGTGAAGTCGACGACCCCGCCGGTCAGCCCCAGGTAGGAGGGGGCCAGCGACATGAACAGGAACGGGAAGCGCCCGGCGGCCTGGTCGTAGGCGCCCGGCGGGAGCCACTCGTTGTCGGCGGGCACGAACGCGTCCTTGAAGATCAGGGTGCGCGAGACGGTGCCGCGCATGCCGAGCGGGTCCCAGGAACCGACGATCTCCACACCCTCGGCGTCGGCGGGGACGCCGAGCAGCCGGATGAAGTCCTCCCCCTCGACCTGGCAGGTGATGTTGTAGAAGTCCGCGGCGCCGGAGAGCGAGGCGAAGATCTTCCGCCCGGTGACCCGGTAGCCGCCGTCGACGGGGACCGCGCGGGTGGCGACCCCGGCCGTGGCACCGGGGTTCAGCCCCTCGGAGAAGGGCTGGCTGTGGATCCGGCCCTCCTCGACCATCCCCCGGTACAGCGCGGCCCGGCGCTTGCCGTGGGTTTCGCGGTGCTCGGGGGACAACTCCAGCAGGTCGGCCACCTCGCCGGTCCACAGGGTGGTCGCGGTGTGCATGTTGAAGGTGAGCGCGGTCGCGCCGCAGTGCCTGCCGATCTCCTCCGAGACCCTGACGTAGTCGGCGAACGACGCGCCCAGCCCGCCGTACTCGGCCGGGACGCAGAGCCCGAGGAACCCGATGCGGCGCAGGTCCTCGAAGTTCTCGTGGGGAAAACTCGCCTCTCGGTCGTAGCGCACGGCCCGCTCGGCGAAAACGGGACCGAGCTCGGCCGCTTGGGCGACCAGCGCGGCGCGGTCTGCGGACATGGAAGTCTCCTATGTTGTCATCGTTGTTGACTCATGGGCGTGCGAAAGGAATCAGATCTCCAGCACGAGCCGCTCGCAGGCGGCCCGGGAAACGCAGATCATCATGCGGGTCTCCCGCTCGGCCGGTCCGAGCAGGTGGTCCCGGTGGTCGACGGCGCCGGCGAGCACCCTGGTCTCGCAGGTGCCGCAGGTGCCGTCCCGGCAGTCGTACTCCCAGGCGATCCCCGCCTCCTCGACGGCCTCCAGGATCGTCTGGCCGGCTCCGACGCGCAGAGTCACCCCCGCGTTCGCGCACTCCACCTCGAACGGGTCCCCCGGCCGGAACCCTGTCCCGGCGAACCGCTCGACGCGCAGCTCGTTGCGGCAGCGTTCGGCGACGGCGTCCAGCAGCGGCGCCGGGCCGCAGCAGTACACGACCGTCTCCGGCGGCAGGTCCAGCAGCGCGTCCAGATCCAGTAGCCCGGCCTCGTCCTCGGGCCGGACGAGCACCCGCGAGCCGTACGGCGCGAGCCGGTCGAGGAAGGCCATCGAGTCCCGGGTCCGCCCGCCGTACGCCAGGCGCCACTCCACCGACGCCCCGGAGGGCGCCGGGAGCGCCGAGAGCGCCGAGAGCATGGACAGGATCGGGGTGATCCCGACGCCGCCCGCGACGAAGAGGTAGGAGGGCGCCTGGACCAGCGGGAAGTTGTTGCGCGGCCCGCGCACGCCGATCCGGTCGCCGACCCGCAGCTCGTCGTGCACGTAGGCGGAGCCGCCCCGCCCCGACGGCTCCCTGAGCACGGCCACGGTGTAGTCGCGCTCGTCGGCGCCGCAGAGCGAGTACTGCCTGGCCAGGCCGTTCGGCAGGTCGAGGGTGAGGTGCGCGCCCGGCTCCCAGGGCGGCATCCCGGTAGCGTCGAAGGTCACCGAGACGATCCCGGCCGCCTCCCGCCGGATCCCCACGACCTCGAGCGTCCTTCCCCCGGCGGCACCCCGCCCCGGATCGAACGAGGCCGTCTCCGGCGGGCCCGTCTCGGGCGTCCCGGGCCGGACGGCGGAGTCCGCCGTCCCCGCGCTTCCCCGGCCGGTCACGAGGCGGCCCGCCGTACCGGCTTCCAGCCCCTGCGGGGGACGGAGGCTCGCAGGGCACGGGTGTAGTCGTCGGCCGGGTCGTCCAGGACCCGCTCGGTCGGCCCCTGCTCGACGATCCGGCCCCGGCGCATGACCACCACCTCGTCGGTGGACTGGCGGATCACGCCGAGGTCGTGCGAGATGAACAGATACGTGATCTTCCGGGTCTGCCGGATCTCGTCCAGCAGGTTGAGGATCTGCGCCTGGATGGAGACGTCGAGCGCCGAGACGGATTCGTCCAGCAGCAGGACCCGGGGGTCGGCCGCCAGGGCGCGGGCGATGGCGACGCGCTGGCACTGGCCGCCGGACAGCGCGGACGGCAGCGCGGCCCCCTGCCTGGCGTCCAGCCCGACCTGGGCGAGCAGGTCGTCGACGCGTCCCTCCCGCTCCCGCCGGGTGAGCCGAAAGTGCAGGCGCAGCGCCTCGTCCAGGCACTGCCGGGCGCTCTGCCGGGGGGAGAGCGAGGTGTAGGGGTCCTGGAAGACCATCTGCACCTCGCGGCCCCTGCGGCGGCGCTCGGCGGATCCCCTCGCGGGGGCCGACCGGTCCCGGCCCGCGACGGCGACCGCCCCAGAGGTCGGCCGGACCAGTCCGACGATCATGCGGGCGACGGTCGACTTGCCGGAGCCCGACTCGCCGACGATGCCCAGCGAGTGTCCCTCCGGCACCGTGAACGACACTCCCTCGACGGCGGTGAAGTCCCCGAAGACCTTGCGCAGGTCCCGGACCTCGACCAGGCCGCCGGACACGGTCCCGGCGGTCCCGGCGCCTTCGGCGGTTTCAGCGGTTTCAGCGGGCCGCACGGAGCACCTCCCCCAGGTCGCCGGCGCGGTGGCAGGCCACCGTGCCCTTCCCGGCTCCCGTTCCGGCCGCCGTGGCGGGCGGGGTCTCCTCGGCGCAGCGGGCCACGGCGTGGCCGCAGCGCGGAGAGAAGGCGCAGCCGGGCGGCGCCTCCCAGGCGGAGACCGGACGGCCGGGCACCGCGACGAGACGGTCGAGGCGCCGGTCGACGTCGGGCCTGGCCCCGATCAGCGCGGCGGTGTAGGGGTGCCGGGGATCCTCCTCCAGCTCGGCGGAGACGCGGCACTCCACGATCGAGCCGGAATACATGACGGCGGTCCGGTCGCACACCGCCGCCGCGAGGTCCAGGTCGTGGGTGATGAAGACCATCGCCATGCCGTGCTCCCTGCGCAGCTCGTCGAGGATCGCCATCACCTCCTCCTGGGTGGTCACGTCGAGCGCCGTGGTCGGCTCGTCGGCCAGGATCAGCCGGGGGCCGACGGCCAGCGCGCTCGCGATCATCACCCGCTGCAGGAGCCCGCCCGACAGCTCGTGCGGGTACTGCCGCATCCGCCGCGCGCCGTCGGCGATGCCGACCTCCCGCAGGCTCCGTACGGCCAGCGCCTCGGCGGCCCCGCGCTCGGTGCCCAGGTTGATGCGGAGCGACTCGGTGAGGAAGTCTCCGATCGAGCGGACCGGGTTGATCGCGGCCCGGGGATCCTGGAAGATCATCGCGACCTCCCTGGTCCGGTATCCGCGCAGCTCCGCCCCGCCCATCCCGAGCACGTCGCGGCCCTCGAACCGGACGCTCCCGCCGGCCGTCGCCGCCGGGGGCAGCAGCCTGGCGATCGCCTTGGCGGTCATCGACTTGCCGGAGCCCGACTCGCCGACCAGTCCGAGCGCCTCGCCCTCGGCGACCTCCAGGGAGACCTCCCTCAGGATCGTCCGCCCCGACACCCGGACCGACAGCCGGGATACCTCCAGCATCGCCCCGCCGCTCGACGTCGCGGTCCCGCTTTCCGCCCCGGATCCGGTCTCAGGCTCTCCGCCCCGCCGCGCGGAGGCCGCTCCCCCGCCGGGCATCAGCCGGTCCGCTCGTAGGACCAGCCGGCGATCGGCAGCGAGGGGGCGTCCTCGGCCACGCCGTCTCCGTAGTCCACCTTGCCCTGGTTGAGCAGGCCGTACGGGTCGACGTCGCGCTTGAAGGCGATCTCCCGCTCGCCGATCGGCTTCATGCCGCCCGCTCCCAGCAGGTAGGTGTGGGAGTTGGCGACCCGGCAGCCCTCGGCCTCCAGCCGCTTGACCACCTCCGCCATGTGGTCCTCGCCCTGGAACGGGAACTCCGGCGACCCCTGGCTGGAGAGCATGCCGTCGAAGCGCTTGAACTCCATGTTCAGGTGTCCCACGTCGCCCAGGTTCTCGTGCACCCGGTCGATCGCGCCGAGCAGGTCGCCCGGCGGGAACAGGCCGATCAGCCCGGTGAGCGTGCGGTCGTGGCGCTGGTAGTGGGTTCCGGCGTGGCCCCAGGTGAACTCGTAGATCGGGCAGCCGTAGTCGCCCCGCCCCTCCGGCGCCTCGCCGGTGATCTCTCCCCCGCACTCGGCGACCAGGTCGCGCAGCGGCTCCATGCACTCCTGCGCGACCATGGCCATCACCATCGCGTGGCCGTCCCTGACGTACGGCGCCAGCGGCCGGAAGTAGCTCGGCAGCGGCCAGGCGTGCAGCGAGACGACCTTCTTCAGCAGGCCGTCGCTGCTGGCCAGCTTGACCGCGAACCGGGAGGCGTCGCCGAAGTCGGCGAACATCACGACGATCTCGTTCCAGGTCCACGCGTGCGCCAGCGGCAGCTCGACCTCGGTGATGACGCCGTTGGAGCCGTAGGCGTGGTGGACGATGTTGACGTCCGCGCCGCGCAGCTCGATCAGGCGGGGCTCCTCCTCGACCGTCATGATCTCGATGGCGGAGATGTTCCCCCGGTCGCGCATGATGCCGTACTGGACGGAGCCGATGCCCGCGTGACCGCCCGCCAGGAAACCGCCGATCGTGGCGGTCCGCTTGGTCGAGGGGTGCACGCGCAGCTCCCAGCCGTCCTCGCGGGTGACGTCGTCGATGTCGGCGATCACGGTGCCCGCCCGCGCCCTGACCTTGCCGTCGCGGTGCCACAGGACACCGGCGAGACCGGTCACGTCGAGGATCGCGCCGCCGTTGAGCGGGACGCCCTGGCCGAAGTTGCCGGTGCCGCCGCCGCGGACCGTGATCGGCACCCGGTGCCTGGCGCAGGCCGCGACGGCGATCCGCAGTTCGTCCTTGTCGCGCGGCGAGATGACGATCTCGGCGTACTTGTCCTTGAGCAGCTCGCGCAGGATGGGGCTCTGCGCGAAGCGGTCACGGCTCTTGGGGCGCACCCGTTTGGCGTCGTCGAGGTAGGGCACGTCCCCGAGGTCGGCGACGAGTGCCTGCAGGTCGGTCATGGTTCTCCGTTCTAGGGGGTCACGGACGGCGTTCTTGGGGGGAGACGGACGGCGTGGAGGTCACAGGCGGAACAGCCGCTCGGCGTTGCCGCCGCGTACGGCCCCGGCCGAGGTGAGGCCGTCGACACGGGCCAGGATCCCGGCCATGTCGCCGGTGGGGTGCGGGTAGTCGGAGCCGAACAGCACGTTCGAGGAACCGGCGACACCCAGGCACAACTCCAGCGAGTCGTCGCGGTAGGTGATCGCGTCGAAGTGGATCCGGCGCATCACCTCGCTCGGCGGCTCGTCCAGCACGTCCCTGGCGTGCCCGGCCTGCCACCAGGCGTCCAGCCGCCCCGCGAGGTACGGCAGGGCCCCGCCGCCGTGCGCGGCGATCAGCTTGAGGTTCGGGTGGGCGGTGAAGAAGCCGGAGTAGATCAGGTCGGCCACGGCCATCGTGGTGTCCGAGGGGAAACCGACGGTCGCGGCGAGCCCGAAACCGCCGCCCCCCGGCGCGGGGGTGCCCGGGTGGACGAGCACCGGCAGTGCCCGCTCGTCGATCGCCCGCCAGACCGGCGCGAACGCCGGGTCGCTCAGCGGGCGCCCCGCGACCTGCGCCAGGACCATCACCCCGACGGCCCCGGCGGCGACCGCCCGCTCCAGCTCCGCCACGGCCGGGGCCGGGTGTTCCCAGGGCAGCGAGGCCATCCAGCGGATCCGGCCGGGCCAGGCGGCCTGCGCGGCGGCGAACTCGTCGTTGACCGTCCGGGCCGCGAGAACGCTGACGGTCTCGTCGCCGAAGTAGACGTTCGGGCAGGTGAGCGAGAGAATCGCCAGGTCGACGCGGGCGGCGTCCATGTCCTTGATCCGCAGCTCGTAGTCGAGCATGCCCCGGGTCAGGGTCATGAAGGGCCGCCCGTCGAGCCAGACGTCCTCTCCCCTGTGATCCAGCCTCGGGGCGCCGTGTTCGTGGATGAGGGACAGCCAGGCGGGGCTGACCATGTGCGTGTGGACGTCGATCACCGGCATGGTGGGAGTCTGGCCTTTCGTCCGCGTTGATGTCAATAGCGTTGACAACTATGTATCCTGCGACGTTGTGACCAAGATTCCCCTGGTGGCCATGACCACCTGGCGTCGCCCGCTGCCCACGTTCCTCGGTTCGAGGACCGATCTCCACACCCTCGGCTCGGAGTATCCCGACGCCGTCCGCGCCGCGGGCGGACGCCCCCTCCTGCTCCCCCGCGACCTTCCCGCGACCGCCGCGGACGCGCTGGACGGGGTCGCCGCGCTGGTGCTGTGCGGCGGCGACGACGTCCACCCCCGCTCCTACGGTTCGGCGCACGACGGGACCAGCAGGGGTGTGTCCGCCGCGGCCGACACCTGGGAGATCGCGCTGGCCCGCGAGGCCCGCGAGCGGGGCGTCCCGACACTCGGCATCTGCCGGGGCTCCCAGATCCTGAACGTCGCCTTCGGCGGCACCCTGCGCCAGGAGATCTGCTCCCCCACCGCCACCGAAGAGCCTCGCGCCGGAGCCGCCACCGGGGAGCCTCACGCCGAGATCGCCCCCACTTCCGGGTGGCGGCACCGGCCACTGCCCGCCGACTCCGCCGCCGTGCTGGCCGACCGCCACCGGGTACGGCTGCGCGAGGGCTCACGGCTGCGCGAGATCTACCGGACGGCCGGCCTGTTGGTGAACACCATCCACCACCAGGCCGTCGACCGGGTCGCCGACGGGTTCGCGGTGAGCGCGACGGCGCCGGACGGCGTGGTCGAGGCGATCGAGCACACGGGCGACTGGTGGGCGGTCGGCGTCCAGTGGCACCCGGAGAAGCTGGCCGCCCGCCGCGCCGCCACCGGGGCCATCGGCTGGCACGGCCCCCTGCTGTCCGCCCTGCTGTCCGCCACCCGCGCCCCCTCCGCCTGAACCCGGCGGCCGGGGTTCTCGCGACGCTCTCCCCTCGTCTACTTCTCCAGCACCATGGTCATATAGGCCAGCAGGTCGGCCCGGCGGCGGAACCGGTTGCGGTGGAGGGACGGCCCGCCCGTCCTGATCCGCAGGGCTTCGCGGACGATCCGGTGCCACCGCTCGTCGAACGTCTCCAGGGCGTACTCACCGGCGGCGGTTTTGGACGCTATCTCGCCCGTCGCGAGTGTCTGGCGGAGCCGGGTGACACCGAGCGCGCCCCACGAGGTCTGATGGTCGCTGAAGGACGCGATCCCCCACGACGACAGCGGGCGCGAGCTGTTGGCGACCCATCGTGTCCAGTAGGTCGCCATGTTCTCCCGGGTACGGTGGGCGAGGGCGTCCGGATCGAGGTGGACGCCGAGTTCCGCGACGGAAGGACCGCGCACGGCCACCCCTCCCCGGGCGAGGACATGCCAGGTCACCAGATGCCGCTCGGCCCTGCTCTCCTCCGTGAACCGCCACCGGTGCACCGAGGGCCCGGCCGGGGTCTTCTCCGGATCCCGGCGCAGATCCTCCCGGGTGACGTACAGGCCGTCGAAGAACGGCCTGGCATGCCGCTTCCTCAGCTCGGCGTGCACTCGGCGCAGGAGTTCCGCGTCGGGCCGTTCATCGACGACCGCGACGAAGTCGATGTCGCTCTTCCCCGGCCGGTAGTCGCCGAGTGCGATCGAGCCCTGAAGGTAGAGGCCTCCGACGAGCCCCGGGACATGGCGGTCGGCCAGTTCGAGGTAGGCGTCGCAGACACGGGAGACGCCGTCGTCCAAAGAGGTGATCATCGCTCCACCATAACGACCGGGTGCGCGCCGTACCGGCGGATCTCCGATCCCCCGCCCGCTGTACGCGGCCCTCCCCCGCGAGCCCGGCGGCCCGGCCGGAGTCCTTCGCACACCGGGTCATTCAAAGCTGATGACCGCCTTCACGTGGGAATCGGGCGCCGGATCGAGTGCCCGCATGAAGTCGGCCGGCGGGAATCTCCGGATCATTCCGTGAAGCGCGTGCGGCCACCGGGCCGTGAGGTCGCCGAGGAGCCCGACGGCCCGACGAAGGTGCACCGGCGAGGCGTTGACGCTACCGAAGATCGTCTTGTTCTCCTGCACGAGCACCCGCGCGGCCGCGTTGAGATCGACCGATGTGGGCCAGGCGTGCTCACCCGTCCCCAGCACCAGCACGACGCCGTTCGCCTTCACCGAGGAGAGCACGGTCTTGAGGGTCTGCGGCGCCCCGGCCGCCTCCACCACGACATCGGCGTCCGCGACCAGGGAGCCGAGCCTGCCGCTGCGTCCCAGGTCACCCACCCGGGCGTACTCGGCCCCCAGTTCGGTCAGGGTCCGATGCTTGAGGCTGTCGTGGCCCACCCGGTCCATGACCAGTACGGACCGGCCTTCCAGGCGCAGGCAGCAGGCGGCCAGGATGCCGACGGGGCCGGCGCCCAGGACGACCGCCCTGTCGCCCCGCCCGGCGCGTACCGACTCGACCGCCGCGACCGTCTCCAGGCCCTTCACCACCACCGACAGCGGCTCCAGCAGGACCGCGACGCCACGAAGATGTCGCGGCACGATCTCCAGACGGGACGCGTCGGTCGACCAGAACTCGCGCATGAACCCGTGCCGCCCCCGGATCCCGTGCTCCGTCCACTGACCGTTCACGCACAGGTCAGGCCGCCCCGCGGCGCAGGACGGGCAGGGCCGGGGATCCGGCCAGCGCACCGATGTGACCACCAGGTCCCCGGTCACGAGGCGATGGTCCTCTCCTGCGGAGACCACCTCGAAAAGACCCTCGTGGCCCAGGACCAGGCCGTCCGCGCCCGGCGGGGGAGCCCCCTCGACGCCCTCCAGCAGGAGCGCGTCGGTCCCGCAGATGCCGACCTCCACGGTGCGCAGCATCACCTCCGAAGCGCCGGCGGGGTCCGGCGGCGGCCAGTCCCGCAACTCGGGGACGGCCTTTCCCCGGGGCAGCACGATCGCCTTCATCCCCGCAGACCTCCCGCCGTGCCGCCGACCGGGTCACCCAGATGCCTCAACCAGAGCTCCAGAATCAAAAGGCGGTACATCATGTTCAGTCCGGTACCCGTGGTTCTCACGGACCCCAGAAGGCGCTCCGCGCTCCCGCGGGGCACCACACCGTCACCCACCAGGGTTCCCGACGGGAGCATCGACTCCGCGAGCGCCGTCACGGGCGCGTTCACGCCTCTCAGGTCGGGGAAGAAGGGGCGCTTCGGGGTGAATCTCACGCCGATCCCCAGGGCCGCCGCCATCTCGTACAGGAGTGCCTTGGGCCTGTCGGGGTCGTGCGCGGCCCCGTTGTCCGCGCTGATCGCCGCCTCGACGAAACGGTGGTCGACATAGGGGAGCCTCACCTCCACCTCCTTCAGCAGCCCCAGACCGTCAAGCTGCATGAGCCCGTTGGACCGGAGATATCCCGCGACGAGCCGTTGTCTCAGGTCGGATCGGGCATTTCTCCCTCCCCTCACCGAGGACATGGGGTGGGCCTCCCCGTTCATCATCGGAGCGTACTTCCCCGAGAGGGACCCGGCGAGCATGACGGCTTCGCGGTACTCCGGATTGAACCGGTACGCGTCATGAAGCGCCCCGTCCTCACCCGCCGCCTCGCCGCCCAGCGATCGCAGGGCGGAGCGCGTCCAGTCGTAGGCGAGGAACAGTTCGTCGGGACCGTGCCCCGTCAGGAGAACCCTGACGCCGTCCTCCCTGCACCGGTCCGCCATTCCCAGATAGGCGGGCATGGTCCAGTCCGCGATCGGCTCGCCCTGCGCCGCGGCGCCTTCCACCAGCAGGTTCATGTATCGGGCCGGAGAGATCTCGATGACCGCGTGGGAGGCGCCGACGCGTCGCGCGGTCGCGTCGGCGAGCGCGACATGGCGGTCGTCCCGCATCCAGTCGAAGGCGACGCTGTAGGTGCGCGGTCGCGGCACGCACCGGGCGGCCACCTCCGTCAGGAGGGTGCTGTCTATCCCGTCGCTCAGCGCGACGGCGGCGGGGACGTCCGCGTTGAGCTGCTGCCCGACAGCGGTCGAGAAGCTTTCCGCCATGGCCGCCACACGCCCGCGCGGGGACGCGGCGCCTCCCCGCCCTTCCAGTACGCGGGGCGACCAGTAGCCGGTGAACCTCGGCACCAGCGAGGCGGCCCGGTCGAGCACCATGACGGTGCCTGCGGGAACCTTCTCGATGCCCTCGAACACGGTGGAGGGCTCGGGTACGTACCCGAAGTGGAGATACCGGTGGACCGCCGACGCGCTGATCCGCCCGTCGGTGTAGGGCACGATCGCCCTCGTCTCCGAGGCGAAGAGAAAGCGGTCCCCGGTCACCGCGTACACGAGCGGTTTCTCGCCGAGTCTGTCCCGGACCAGGACGAGCCTGTCGGCGGGACGGTCGTACACGGCGATGGCGAAGGCTCCTCGCAGCCGTTCGGGGAAGTTCGTGCCGTACCCCTCGTACAGGTGAGGGATGACCTCTCCGTCGCCGTCGGTCAGGAACACGTGCCCCGCCGCGCTCAGCTCGCGGCGCAGCTCCCGGTAGTTGTAGATCTCGCCGCTGTAGACGACCGTCACGGCGCCGGAGCAGTCGGTGAGCGGCTGGTGCGAGCGCTCGGGGTCGAGGACGGCCAGGCGGCAGCTGATCAACGCTCCGGCGGGGATGTCCACGGTCCGGGTCTCGTCAGGGCCCCGGTGCCGCAGGCGCCGGCTCATCTCGTGCGTCATGGCGACCGGCACCGGCCACGACGGATCGGCTCCCATGAAGCCGCCTACCCCACACACACCGGACACTCCCTCGTGTTCCCGAACGTGTGCACGACGTGCCCGAGCTCGGTACCACCCCCGGGGCGGCGGGAGAAGAAGTCGGCGTAGTCGAGCAGCACGGCTCCCCCGCTCGCCATCGACGGTATGAGCTCGTCCCAGTCGGCGGCGACGACCTCGGGATGCGGGACCAGCAGCGCCGCGACGTCCGACTCGCGGATCAGGCCGGTCAGCCCGTCCCGGCGCAGGAGGCGCCCCAGGCGCCTTTCGACGGAGGAGTCGACGTAGGGGTCCCAGACGGTGACGTCCTGCCCCTCGAGCTCGGGTAGCACCTCCCACAGGAGCGAGCCGTTGGTGTCGCTCACCGCCGCGGAGAACCCGGCACCGATGATCAATGTCCTGGCGTGCCTGCCCGCCGCCTTGACATGACGGGACAGACGTTGGACGGCGTCCATGTGCAGGAGCCCGGCCTGCCGGAGGGCCGCGCCCAGGATGCTCGGCTCGTTCTCCACGGAGAGGTTCCGGGTGAGCGCCTCCAGGTCCTTGGCCAGGCAGGAGTCCACGAGTGGCGCGCGTGGCCGCAGAAGGTCCGGGTCCAGACGCGAGTCCGCCGCCACGGAGGCCAGCACCATGCCGGAATCGACGCCGATGCCCTCGCACACACGCGCGATCTCGGCCCCGAGCACTTGGTTCACGGCCAGGACGGCGTTGCTGAAGTGTTTGACCGCCTCGGCGCCCCTGAGGGAGAGCCGCTCGTATCCGGTCAGATCGACGGCCAGGGACCGAAGCAGATCGTGGGCTCTCGCGGCGGCGACGGCCGAGTCGGCTCCGATCACCACGCGGTCCGGAGTCCGGCTCTCCCGCAGCGCCCTGCCCTGATTGAGGAATTCCGGCCAGTGCACGAGCTGGTCGGCGAGCGCGGAGAGACCCGCGCCGGACACGATGGTCTCGCTCGTCCCCGGTAACAGCGTCGATCTGATGACGACCAGCGAGTGGCGGCCGGCGTCCCAGAGCCGGCGAAGGGCCGATCGCACGCTGGAGGTGTCGGACTCCCCGGACGGAAGCGTCGGTGTGGGGGTCGCCACGACGAGGACGGCGGGGCCGTCGCCCCGGTAGTCGAGTCCCGCGAACCGCAACCTCCCCGCCTCGGTCTCCGCCCGCATCTCCCTCTCCAGGCCGGGCTCGGAAAAGGGCAGGACACCCGCTCCGAGCAGGCCGAGGCGGTGGGGATCACTTTCGATCCCCACCACGTCGTGCCCCGCCTGAGCGGCGACGACGGCGGTTGTGAGACCCACGAACCCGACGCCGACGACCTCGATCAGCGCCATGTGGTGAATCGCTCCCCGTCGTCGGCGTGTATCAACCTGGGCTCCGACACGTTCAGTCCGGAAAGCTCCGTGTGGAAGGCCAGGAAGAGGTTCCTGCTGGTACGCAGTTGCCGGGACAGGTGCCTGTCGCGCAGGCCCAGCAGTCCTTTGATCGCCGCCTCCGTGCCCGTCCCCCATACGCCGCAGCAGACGATCCTCGTCCTGCCGCCTTCGCTGTGCAGGAGGACGAATCCGTAGTCCTCGAGAAGTTCGCCGTCGGGTGCCCGTTTGGGGTCGTAGGTCGCCGAGCCGTGCGTCGCGACGTGCTCCGGATAGCGGAGCCGGAAGGCGGGGTGGAATCTCACGAGACGTCTGGACTCCAGGTTCACGCTCGGGCCGCCGATGGAGATGGTCAGCTTGTAGTCGGGCGAGACGGCCTCGTCCGTCGTGAGCAGGATGTGCACCCGGCGGCTGAGCCTGCGCAGGGCCAGCACGAGTTCGGCGATGCCGTTGCCCTCCGGCATCGGCATCATGAGGACGTTGGGAGGTTGTGCCGCCTCCGCGCCCGGTTGGCCCTTGATCTGGAAGTTGGTGATCCTCGCGCTGGGCAGCACCAGCTGCACGCGCCGATCGGGAGGCACCAGTCGTTCGAGGTGTCCCAATTCCCCGGCGATACGCACTCGAACAAAAAGTGCCCCCAGCCCGAAGCCGAGGACACTGGTCAACAAACCCGCAACTATGTTCAGTGCGAATTCTTGCACGCGCACCGTCCCATCGAGCCGCATCACCGAACCGTCGCCGCGATGCCCCGTATCTCCGCTCCAGGCGCGGACACGCCACCGATTCCATTGAGGCTGAGACCCGACGGAGAATCCGCGCCCGGCCGGTCACGGAATTGCAACCCCGATCACGACCGGTCACCTATTCACGATCTTTGCGCCAGAGTCAGCATTTCACGATTCTCGGTGAAGTTGTCAAGGGGATGACATCACGCGGGCCGGGATATTCGGCGGGCGAGCGTGCGGCGGCGCCCCTGGACCAGGGCACGGAGGACGCCGGCCCGTCGGCCGGTGAGAGGAGATGACCATTTTTGCCCTTCATGTGCTTCAGCCATGGAAAGTCCGTGATTCGGAGTTACGTCTGATGCCGATCGGCGCAGACATATATTGATCGGAAACGGCCGAGGGCCGATTCGCCGATCGCCGTGTGAGTTAACCGGCGGGGGACGCGCGGCACTCGCCGCCGGCGCGGGAGGGGTGCGGCCTCGGAGGTCAATGACGACCGCGATCCGGCGCGGCCCCGGTCACCGATGATTTACGACTGTTTTCAAGGAAATCGCCGAATGGCAGGAGTAAGCCCTTCCTCATTTCGGCGGCCGGAAGCGGCCCCCCGGACCATGACGCCGCGTCCGCCCGTGGGCGGACGCGGCGGGAACGGGGACCGTTCAGGCGACGGAGCCGCTCCAGGGTTGAGGGCGTTTCGAGGGGCTCGCCCGTGTGGGGCCGATCACGGAGTGAGCCCATGACACCGGACGGCAGGCTCAGTGACAGGAGCGCTGTCATAAGTGTCTTTTTCCACCGGTGCCCGAAGAACCACCATTCAAGTGCGGAAACAACCGCCTGACGTGGAAGGAGCGAAGAGAGGCATGGGTAAGTACGATCACCTGTTCGTCCATCACATGCGGGACTGCGCCGACGACCTGGTCAACGAGGGAGCTGCCGCCGGCGGCGAGCGCCCGGCGAACATCGGCGACCCCTTCGGGCTGATGCGCGCCTTCGACGTGGACGCCAGCACGGTCCACATGGCCTACAGCTGGATCAATCCCACGTCGGAGCAGGTCCACTGGGTGAACGACCATGAGCACACCTACGACGAGGTGCTCATCTGGATGGGCAACGACCCCGACAACGTGCACGACCTCGGTGCGTCGCTGTATCTCGACATCGAGGGCGAGCGGCACACGGTCACCACGACCGGCTCGGTGTTCATCCCCGCGGGCACCCGGCACTGTCCGCTCGGGTTCAACTACGTGACACGCCCGTTCACGTTCATCGCGCTGTCGCTGAACCCGGCGTACGCCTCGGACGAGAACGTGCCACGCCACAGCTGAGCGATCGGGGAACGGTGCGGGCCGGGTGGAGTGTCTCCACCCGGCCCGCACCGGTTCATGACTGAGTTGTCCGGTGTGGGCCGGGCGGAGGGTCTCCGCCCGGCCCACACCCGTTCACGCCCCGGTGTCCGGCAGGGCCGGGCCGATCGGGCCGCGACCGGCGCCCGTGTCCCGCAGCGCCGCCGCCAGTTCCGCCAGGTCCTCGGGGGTGAGAGCGAGCGATCCGCCCGGCAGCCAGCCGTCCACCTGCTCCGGAGTGCGGGCGCCGACGATCGCCGCCGTCACTCCCGGCCAGGCCGTCGTCCAGGCCACCGCGACCGCGCCGACCGGCACCCCGTGGCGTTCGGCGACCGGCCGCAGCGCCTCCTGCAGCGCCAGGTTGCGGGACAGGGCGGGCTCCTGGAACTCGGCCTCGCGGGAACGCCAGTCGTCGGACGGCAGGGCGGCGGCCCGCTCCGCGGTGAACGTGCCGGACAGCAGCCCGGCCGCCATCGGGCTGTAGACGATCACCCCCGCGCCGTGCTCGGCGCACCACGGGATCACGTCGGCCGCCGAGTCTCGATGGATCAGCGACAGCGGCGGCTGCAGGGTCTCGACGGGGCCGACCGCCGCGCACCGGTCCAGCAGCCCGACGTCGAAGTTGGACACCCCCGCGTGCCGGACCTTGCCCTCCTTCACCAGTTCCAGCACGGTGCCCCACGACTCCTCGATGGGCGGGCCGGCCGGGTCCGGGGCGTGGATCTGGTACAGGTCGACGTGGTCGACGCCCAGGCGGCGCAGCGAGGCGTCGCACTCACGCCGGATCGACTCCGGCGTGAGGTTGTTGCTCTCCACGCCGTTCTCGTCCCAGACCAGGCCGCACTTGGTGAACACCAGCGGCCGGTCGGCGGGCGGCAGCGCGGCCAGGGCTCGGCCGACGACCTCCTCGGAGTGCCCGAAGCCGTACACCGCCGCCGTGTCGATCCAGTTCACGCCGCCGGCGACGGCGCGGTGGACGGCGGCGATCGAGTCCTCGTCGGACTGCGCGCCCCAGCCCATCAGCCCCGGCCCGCCGGTGACCCAGCTTCCGAAGCCGGCCGAGCTGATGCGCAGCCCGGTACGGCCGAGCTCGCGGAATTCGTTGATGGACATCAGTGCTCCGTCCGGTAGGGGCGCGTCGCCTCCGGGTCTGCGACCGGCAGCACGATGCGGGAGAGATGGAGGCCGGCGTGGTGGACGTTCTGCAACGCGCTGACCATCTCGGTGGACCTGCCGGCCGGCTCGCCGGTGTTGGGGTTGCGGTCGAAGTGCGGGAAGTTGCTGCTGGAGATCTCCACCCGGATGCGGTGCCCCGGCTGGAACACGTTGCTGGTCGCGCCGAGGTCGAGGCGGTACTCCACCACCTCACCCGGGGTGACCGGGCGTAGCCCGGCCTGCGGGTCGCGGTGGCTCGCGCGCAGGATGCCGTCGGTGATGTTGCGGGCGTAGCCGCACGGGCCGACGTCGACCAGCTTGGCGGTCCAGTCGGTGTCCGGCGCGGAGGTGCTGGCGTGCAGCACCGCGGTGACCGGGCCGGTGACGTCCAGCGGCTCGGTGAGCGGCTCGCTGGTGTAGACGAGGACGTCCTCGCGCTCCTCGATCGGGCGCTGGTCGTACACGCCGCCCTGGGTGTGCACCGGGCTGCAGCACAGCGCGCCGCCCAGGGTGGGGACCGGGTTGCGCGGGTTGTACACGTAGCTGTCCGGCGGCTGGTCGCCGGGCGTGTCCCTGGACAGGCGCCCGTCGCCGTGCAGCGTGTTGGCCCGGCCGCCGCTGTGCAGGTACCAGTCCTGGTAGTCGGTGCCGGGCAGCGGCCACGAGTCGGCGACCCGCCACTGGCCGGCTCCCATGGCGTACAGCAGCACCGGCGGATCGTCCCCGGCCGCGTCGCCGCCGTCGCGCAGCCACCGGTCGAACCAGCGCAGTTGCAGGCCGTCGGCGTCGAGGGCGGAGCCGGTGGAGCGCCCGCCGAAGTTCCACGAGCCGACCGGGTTGCCGCTGAACAGGCCCTCGTGCGGCCACGGCCCGACGAGCAGCCGCTGCCGGTCGCGCACCCCCTGGGGCCCCTCGGCGCGTATGCCGGCGAAGTTCGCCAGGGTGCCGACGAGGAAGGTGTCGTACCAGCCTCCCAGGTTGAACGCGGCGACGGTCATCTCCGGGTAGGCGCGGGAGACGTCCAGCCGCTCCCAGAACTCGTCATAGCCGGGGTGCTCCAGCCACTCCCGGTAGTACGAGGCGACGCCGTCCAGGTACGGGTGCCGGTCCAGGGGCAGCACCAGCGCGCTGTCGGGCAGGTTGTCGGAGGCGTCGGTCAGCGCCTCGCGCACCTCGGCGGGGACCGATGAGTCGCGGGCGGCGTTGTGCGCGGCGAGCGACAGCGTCCAGCCCAGGCTGAAGCTGAGCTGGAACGCGCCACCCCGGTACACCCAGCCGTGGTGGTAGCTGGAGGCGGTGACGTTCGGGGCGATCGCCTTCAGCGCCGGATGCCCGGACATGGCGGCCTGCCACTGGGTCACCCCGTCGTACGAGCCGCCGAACATGCCGACGTTGCCGTCGCACCACGGCTGGGACGCGACCCAGTCGATCGAGTCGTACCCGTCTTCGCGTTCGTGTACGAACGGCGCGAACCGGCCCCCGGAGGCGCCCCGCCCGCGGACGTCCTGCATCACGACGGCGAAGCCGCTGGAGGCGGCGCGCAGCGCGAACGTGCCGTACATGCCGAGGCCGGTGCGGTCGTACGGCGTGCGGAACACCAGTGCCGGGCAGCGCTGCCCGGCCGGGCGGTACACGTCGGCGCGCAGGACCGTGCCGTCCCGCATGGGAACGGCGACCATTCGGTCGACCGTGAGCGACTCAATCATTCTTACCCAGCCAGTGGTCGAGGACGTTTCGGGTGATCTTGGACACCCCGTTGTCGTAGCCGTGGGCGGACAGCCCACCGCTGAAGGAGATCGAGCCCGTGGCGAACACCGATCCGCCGCCGCGGGTGCGGAAGTACACGATGTCGGAGCGCACCTCGGGATCCTCGGAGGCGCCGTGTCCCGGATGCGTGCCGCTCAGTTCCTCGACGGCGAACTGGTAGCCGTCGAGGAGCCCCTCCGAGGTGGCCAGCACGACCGCGTCCGGCGGGCTGCCCAACGTGAGGTCGTAGCGGTCGATCTCACCGCCCGCCGCGCCTCCGCCGTCCAGCCCCGCGTCGCCGAACACCTCGGACACGCCGTCCAGCAGGGACTTCAGCGCGTCGGGGACGGTGTCGGGACCGATCCGGTACCGGCCGGACGGGCCGCCGCCCTGGGCGCTGAAGCCCACCCCGAACACCTTCTGCGGCGGGCGGCTGCGGTTCAGCCACAGGCCGCCGCGCTCGCCCGTGGTGGCGTGGTGGTGCTCGCCGGTACGGGCCTGCCAGCTCCGGGTGCCGTTCTCGCCGCGGCGCAGCTCCATCACGTGCGGCAGCTCGGGGTGGAAGGAGACCACCCAGTAGTAGCCGTTTCCGCCCAGGTAGGCGAAGTTGCCGCCGCCGTCCACGTACGACTCGATGGCGTCGATCATCTGCTCGGAGGCGTACTCCGGGTGGCTCCCGCTGATCACCCCGCGGTAGGGGCGGAGCAGGTCGGCGCCCTCGGCGTGCAGGTCGTGGTCGGTGATGACGTCGAACGAGTAGCCCAGCTCCGTGAGCCAGTCCAGGATGTACAGGTCCGACGCCAGCATGAACGGCGACAGGTGGATCCGGAAACCCGGCGCCAGGGTGAGGATCGGGCGGCTCCAGGAGATGTAGCTCACGCCGCTGCCGTCGGTGTGTCTCGCGTACGCGGAGTGCCCCAGGTCGTAGCGGTGCTCCAGGAACACCGTGCCCGGCGGGACGACCGACACGTGGCCGAGGCCGCGCTCGTTGGAGTAGGCCAGGTAAGTGGCGGTGGGCAGGAGCAGCGCGAGCTCGCCGGTGGCACCTCCCGCGGGCGCGCGCACCACGAACGGGATGCCCCGTTCGCACGAGCCGTCGGCCGCGACGACCCGCAGGGCGTACACGCCGCTCGGCAGGTCGGCGGGCACGGTGAATTCGTGGCTGGGCGTCCATTCGGCGTCGGCGAGCGCGTCGTCGTGGAAGTGGATCGCGGCGTACCCGCGCGGGTCGGCGGCGTAGTGCTCGATCCGGCCGGTGAAGTGGCGCCCGGTCACGCCGCGTACCGGCAGGTTCACCAGCCGGCCGTCCAGGCCGGGGCGGCCGGCGCACGGCACGACCAGCGACGCCGCGGTCTCCCCGGGTTCGAAGGACCAGCGCATCGGGGCGTCGTGGTCCTCCGACGCCGTGGCCAGCAGCCCGGCCCGGGTCAGCGGGTACGGCCAGACGCCCGGCCGTTCGATCTTGCCGTTGTAGTGGCCGTCCTCCGGAGTGCGCGTCCCGAACAGCAGGTCACCGTGCTCGGCCGGGGCGAACGCGCCCTCGGCGTGCCGTTCGGTCACCCGGGGCCGGTCGTCCACCACGATCGGGCTCACCCGGCTGTTCACGCTGGTCACCAGTGGCCGGGTGACCAGCGTGGCGCGCCCGGTCGCGGGGTCGTACGAGGCGGCGACGCCGTACCAGCGGTGCAGGTCGAGCGGGGCGTCGGCGTGGACCGCGGTCTCGCCTGCGCCGTCACCGAGCCAGAGGGTCGGCCGCCCGGCCTCGTCCAGGCCGAGCGCGTACCCGCGCGGCCCCCGGTCCCAGCGGGCCAGCACGACCTGCGGCCGTCCTGTCATGTGGGTCGGGTAGATGTAGGCGGCGACGGTGAAGCCGTCCGCGCCGGCGGTCACGCCGTGGGGGTCGCGGACGGCGATGTGCGAGCCGAGCCGGATGTCCTGGGCGCGGCCGGTGTGCAGCCCGCGCCAGGCGTCCGGGACCTCCTCGGTGCGGACGCCGGGGCCGGCCGGGTCGTCGTCGACGTGCCGCAGCCGGATCAGTTCCGTGGTGTACTCGGCGACCTGCTCGGCGCTGACCATGAACGTGATCCGCTCGCCGGGGGCCGCGCTCACCCGGTCCGCGTAACCGAGCAGGACCGGTCCCGCATGCCGCAGTTCCGGCCCGTCGATCGCGTCCGCGGACGGCTCGCCCCAGCCGAACACGTCGAACAGCTCGCGTCGCAGGGCCGCCTCACGTGCCTCGTCGAGGCTGGTGAACTCCCGCCGGTCGGCGAGCCGGTAGGTCTCGCCGCGCCGCGCCGGGGGACGGACCAGCCGCCAGGTCTCGCGTCGGTTCTGCTCGTAGACGGACAGGCGCTCGGCCGCCGGCCGCTCGCCGAGAAACCTCGCCAGCAGGCTCAGCGGCTCCTGGTGAACCGCCTGTGGATCGTGGATCCATGCGGTCACCAGGTCCTCGGTGATCAACGAACGTAGCTGCTCGACGCGGCGTTCGGCGAAGCGCGCCCTAATGGCCGCAACTGAGGATTCCATGACTTAACGCTAGGCAGCCGGTCGTGACACAAATAGCTCGTCAGGTCGGCGGCCGTGTCACTGAACGGAGGTAATCCGCCGCCCCGGCGCGCCGGCGGAACTCCCCCGGGCTCGCGCCCGTCTCGCGCTTGAAGAACCGGCCGAAGTACGACGGGTTGTCGAACAGCAGCCGCTGGGAGACCTGGGCGACGGTCAGGTCGGTGTGCCTGAGCAACCGCTTGGCCTCGACGGTCAGCGCGGCGCGGATGATCTCCGCGGGGCGCTTGCCCGTGGTGCGCTTCACCACGTCCGCCAGGTGCTTCGGGGTGACCCCGATCCGGCTGGCGTAGCCGCTGACGCTCTGCTCGTACGGCAGTTCCTCGCTCACCAGCCGCAGGTAGCGGCGGGCCAGCGCGGTGCCGCTGTCCTCCTCCACGGTCCGGACGTCCGACCCCCGGCCCAGCCGGCGCATCTCCACCAGCAGGATGTGCAGGTACGCCTGGAGCACCGAGACGTCCGCGCCGCCGGAGCGCCGGTACTCCCTGGCCAGCGCGGCCAGCAGCGCGGTGACCGGATCGACCTGCTCAGCGGCCAGGTGCAGAACGGGCCCGGTGCCCAGCGGGTCGAGCGCCAGCGACCGGCGCGGCGACACGCGGTCGCCGTACTGGGGGACCAGGAACTCCTCGACGAAGGTGACGATGTACCCCTCCAGCGGGGTGTGGCCCTCCCAGAACTGCACCTGGCCGGGGGCGACGAAGTACATCGTCATCGGGGCTATCTGGTAGGGCACGAAGTCGATCACGTGGGTGCCCGAACCGCGGGTCACGCACACCAGCTCGTAGAACTCGTGCCGGTGCGGGTAGGGGGCGTACGACCAGGGCGCCAGATCGGCGAACGACCCGATGGCGAAACCGGGCGCGCCGTCGCCGATGAGGGGGTCGTCGAAGCTGTGGGTCGGGAACGAGACGGGAGAGACAGGGGCGACGGACGACATGGACGGCATGGCGGCTCCCGATGTCACTGGCGCGAACCTTCGATGCCCTCGGCTCCCGGCGACGCCGTAGAGGACGGGGGCGGGGTGATGCCCGGATTCGCCGCCAGCAGGGTGCGGGTGTAGTCGTGCTGCGGCTCGGCGGCGAGCCTGTCCGGGGTGGCGACCTCGATCAGCCGGCCGTTCTTCATCACGCCGACCCGGTCGGCGACCGAGAGGATCAGGCTCAGGTTGTGGGTGATGAACAGGTAGCTCAGGTTGTGTTCGCGGCGCAGGTCCAGCAGGAGGTTCATCACCTGTCCCTGCACCGAGACGTCGAGTGCGGAGGTGGGCTCGTCGGCCACGATCAGCCGGGGCTCCGGGGCGAGGGCACGCGCGATGGCGACCCGCTGACGCTGCCCGCCGGAGATCTGCGAGGGAAGCTTGTCGATGATCGCCTTCGGCAGGCCCACCTCGTCGATCAGGCGTTCCACCCGGCGGCGCAGGTCGGCGCCGCGCAGGTCGGTCAGCTCGCGCAGCGGCTCGGCGATGATCCGGCCCACGGTGTGACGCGGGTCCAGGGAGCTCTGCGGGTCCTGGAAGATCAGCTGCACGGTACGGCGGAACGCACGGACGTCGCCCTCCAGCCCACGCGAGGTGTGTCGCCGGCCGTCCACGGTGACGGTGCCCTCGGTGGGGTGGTCGAGCGCCGCGACGATCTGCCCGAGCGTCGTCTTGCCGCTGCCGGACTCGCCGACCAGCCCGAAGAACTCTCCCGGCCGGATGCTCAGGTTCACCCCGTCGACCGCGGCCATGCGCTCGCGGCGGCGCAGCCTCAGCAGGCCGCCGGCGTGCCCGCTGCGGGTGACGAACTCCCGGCGCAGGCCGTCGATCACGAGGAGCGGCTCGCCCTGCGCGCCGGCCGCCGCCGGCTCGGCCGCCGGGGCAGGCGGGGGCAGGGCGACCGGACCGGCGCCGGGGTTCCAGCAGGCGACCTCGGCCTGCCCCTCCCCCTCGGCCGAATCGGAACGCTCCATCCGCTCGATCCGCTCCACCGGGACGGTGACGAGGGCGAGCGGCGGCTCCTCGGCGCGGCAGCGGTCCCCGGCGTGCGCGCACCGCGGGGCGAACCGGCAGCCGGGGAGCCGGGCACCCGCCTCGGGGACCGAGCCGACGATGGACGGCATGCCCTCCGTGTGGCGCACCCCCACCTGCGGCACGCACTCGACCAGGGCCCGCGTGTAGCGGTGCCGGGGCGAGCCGAGCACCTCGGCCGCGGGTCCGACCTCCACCAGGCGGCCCGCGTACATCACCGCGATCCGGTCGGCGATCTCCGCCGCCACGCCCATGTCGTGGGTGATGAACACGCACGCCATCCGGTGCTCCTGCTGCACGGTGCGGAACAGGCGCAGGATCTCGGCCTGGGTGGTCACGTCCAGCGCGGTCGTGGGCTCGTCGGCCAGCAGGAGGTCGGGACTGGACATCAGCGCCATGGCGATCATCACCCGCTGCTGCATCCCGCCGGAGAGCTGGTGCGGGTACAGGTTCGCCACCCGCTCCGGATCGGCGAATCCCACCTCCCGCAGCAGCTCCAGCGCCCGGGCCTGCCCCTGCGCGCGGAGATCGCCGCGGCGTGACGCGGCGCCGGCCGGCCAGTACGCCTCGCCGAGCTGCGCGCCGATCCGCTGCGCCGGGTTGAGCGAGTCGAGCGCCTCCTGGAACACCATTCCGATCCGCCGGCCGCGGAACGAACGCATCTGCGCCGGGTTCAGGGAGGTGAGGTCGACGTCGTCGAGCCGGACCGCGCCGGTGGTGCGCACCGGGGCGATGAACTCCAGCAGACGGATGATGGACAGCACGGTGACGGTCTTGCCACTTCCGGACTCGCCGACGACACAAAGGGTCTGTCCGGAATCAAGACTGAGGGTGAGCTCGTGAACCAGATCGGTAGTCGACGTCTCGCCGGTGAGCACTCCGACAGAGAGGCGGTCTATCTCGAGTAGTGACATGGGTGTCATCCTTTCCGTCGGCCAGCGCGACCTCGGGTCCGGTGATTCTGCACCTCAAAGCTCCCGCTTAACAAGGCTGTTCGCACAGTGTGCCGATCTCGGGCGGTGTCTGTCCACCGTCACGGACGGAGGCGGGCCGAGTTCGCATCAGTGACATAAGAGCCGACATTGGCGCCTACCCCCAGCGCGCGGACCGGGTTACGTTCTCCGCCACCGACCCGCGGAAATTAGGCGCGAGGAGCCGTAATGGATCGCACCGGACAACGCCGTAAGCCCAAGATCATCGCCCTTGTCACACTGGGGCTCATGCTCTCGGCCTGCGGCACGGCCACCAAGTCCCCGTCCACCCCGGCCGCCCCGGCCGCCCAGAGCGATCCGGGTCAGCCCGCGCGAGGTGGCAACCTGACCGTTCGCCTCGCCCAGGATCCGGGCTCGCTGGACACCGTGCAGAACAGCAACGCCGGGACCAGCTATCTCGGCCACGAGATCTTCGAGTCGCTGGTCGCCATCGACGCCGGCTACCAGCCACAGCCCGTGCTCGCGGAATCATACAAGAAGAGCGACGACGGGCTGACCTACACCTTCACTCTGCGCAAGGGCGTCGTGTTCTCCGACGGTTCGCCGCTGAAGGGCTCCGACGTGGTTGCCTCGATGCGCTACTGGGTGGAGAAGGGCAGCTACGCGGGATCGCTCAAGCCGGTGCTCAAGGACATCACCGCGCCCGACGACGGCACCGTGGTGTTCACCCTCAAGTCGCCGTTCAACCTCGTCGCGCTCATGGCGGCGAGCCACGGCAGCGGCATCCGCAAGGCGTCCGACGTGGCCGCCGCCGGCGCGACCGGGATCCCCCAGGATCACGCGATCGGCACCGGGCCGTACAAGCTGAAGTCCTGGACCGCCGGACAGGAGATCGTGCTGGAGCGCAACGACAAGTACCAGCCGCCGTCCGGCACGTCCAGCGGGTACTCCGGGGCCAAGGGCGCCTACCTGGACACCATCACCTACAAGGTGGTCGCCGACCGCGACGCCGCGTTCAACGGCCTGCAGACCGGGCTGTTCGACGTCTCCGAGCCGTCCTACGACCAGTACGACCAGATCAAGCAGAACCCCAACCTCAAGGTGGGCGTCGAGGGCGCCGCGAACATCCAGTACGTCGCGCTCAACCACAACCCCGGCTCGATCTTCTCCAAGCCGGAGGCCAGGGACGCGATGAACCTGCTCGTCGACAAGAAGGCGATCATGGACTCGCAGGGCGTGCCCGACCTGGTGCTGCCGAGCAACGGCGCGTTCGCCACGCAGACCAACAAGGCCATGTACTCCGAGGCCGGCAAGGCCAAGTGGGATCAGCACGACCCGGAGCGGGCCAAGCAGCTGTTCGCGGCCGCGGGCCTGCGTCCCGACCAGACCATCCGGATGATCACCACGGACGAGTTCCCGCAGTTCAAGGACGCACTGGTGATCATTCAGGACTCGCTGAAGAAGGTCGGGATCAAGGCGACCATCGAGAGCTACGACTTCGCCACCCTGATGGGGCGCAAGAACAACGAGCCGAACAGCTGGGACGTGCTCGCGCTGATGGACGACGCCAACCCGCCCGTCCCGTCCTACAGCGACAACGTCCAGGGCATGGACAACATGGGCTACCCGAGGGACAAGCTCGCGCCGCTGCTGACCACCTACAACGCGTCCAAGACGCCGGAGGAGCAGAAGCAGGCGCTCGACAAGATCCAGGAGTTCACCTCGGAGAACCTGCCCACGCTCACGCTGTACAACGCGAGGTCCTACGTGGCCTACAACCCGAAGGTGAACGGCTATGACGGATGGGGCCTGGAGTTCGCCAACGTGTGGCTGGCGAGGTAGCCCCTGATGCTGTGGGTCATCCTGCGCCGGTTGCGCGATCTGGTGGTCGTGCTGTTCGTGGTCGGCACCGTGCTGTTCTTCCTGCTGCGCTCGATCCCGGGCGACCCGGCCACGGTGCTCCTGGGCACCAAGGCCAGCCCGGAGCAGCTCGAACGGCTGCGCCATGACCTCGGACTCACCGGGCCGCTGTACGAGCAGTATCTGCACTGGCTGGGCAATGTGCTGACCGGTGACTTCGGTACGTCCATCAAGTACAACCTCCCGGTCCTGCAGATGATCTTCGACAACATCACGCCCACGCTGACCCTGGCCGTCGTCAGCACGGTGATCAGTTTCCTGCTCACCGTGCTGATCGTCACCTGGGTCACCGTGGCGCCCCACAACCGGGTGGCCCGGCTCGTCAGCCGGGCCGCCCAGTTCGGGCTCGCGCTGCCGGAGTTCTGGCTCGCGCTGCTCGCGGTCTACCTGTTCGCGCTCACCTTCGGCTGGTTCCCGCCCAGCGGCTACACCCCGCTGTTCGCCGACCCGGCGACCGCGATCACACAGCTGACGCTGCCGGTGGCGGTGCTCGTGATCGGGCAGACCGCGTTCCTCACCATCACCATGGAGGAGAGCGTGCTGGGCGAACTGACCCAGCTGTACCTGCGCACCGCGCGGGCCAAGGGGATCGGCGAGCAACGGATCATGCTGCGGCACGTGCTGCCCAACTCCATGCTGCCGGTCCTCACCTCGGTGGGGCTGAACTTCGCCTCGCTGATCGGCGGCGTGGTCGTGATCGAGAGCATCTTCGTCATCCCGGGTCTCGGCACCACGCTGCTCGGCGCCGTCTACGCCCGGGACTTCCCGCTCATCCAGGGAGGTGTCATGTTCATCGCGTTCCTGTTCGTGCTGGTGAACCTGCTGGTCGACCTGGCGTACGCGCTGATCGACCCGAAGGTGCGGGTGTCGTGACCGCCGACCTCGTCACCGCGCCGCCCGCACCGGTTCCCACCCGGATCCGCTCGTTCGCCCGGCGCAACCCCACGCTGATCGTGACGGGCGGGCTGCTGGTCGCGATCACCCTGCTGGTCCTGGTGCTCCCGCCGTTCCTGCCCGATCCGGACGCCGCCGACCCGGTGAACCGGCTGCTGTCACCGTCGGCCGAGCACCTGATGGGCACCGACAAGTACGGCCGCGACCTGTTCGCCAGATGGGCGTCCGCCGGTCGGATCTCGATCGGGATGACCATGCTGATCACCGTCTGCGCGGTCACGCTGGGCACGTCCATCGGCCTGGTCGCGGGCTACTTCGCGCGGGCGGGCCGGGTGATCATGCGGGTCGTGGACGCCTGGATGGCGTTCCCGTCGATCATCCTGGCGATCGTGTTCGCGGTCGTGGTCGGTCCCGGCATGATGAGCGAGCTGCTCGCCGTGACGATCATCTTCACCCCGTACACGGCCCGGATCATCCGCAGCCGCGTCCTCGGCCTGACCACCCGCACCTACGTGAAGGCGGCCCGGGTGTCCGGCATGGGCCCGTGGAAGACCCTGGCCGTGCACATCCTGCCGAACACGCTGCCGCTCGCCGTGGTGCAGTGCGTGCTGCTGTCGGCGGGCGCCATGCTCATCGACGGGTCGCTCAGCTTCCTCGGCCTCGGCATCTCGCCCC
Source organism: Streptosporangium sp. NPDC051022 (assembly GCF_040683035.1). Classification (NCBI taxonomy): domain Bacteria; kingdom Bacillati; phylum Actinomycetota; class Actinomycetes; order Streptosporangiales; family Streptosporangiaceae; genus Streptosporangium; species Streptosporangium sp. NPDC051022. Next base: position 27,992 of record NZ_JBFBCF010000031.1, read on the forward strand.
CCACCGCCACCTGGGGGAACATGGTCGCCGACGGGCGCACCTACCTGCAGGACCACCCGACCATGGTGCTGTTCCCCGGACTGACCATCGCCCTGTTCGTGTTCCTGCTGAACCTCACCGGTTCTGCCCTGCGCGCGTTCGTCGATCCCCGGGCGAGGATGCTGCTCGACCAGCAGCGGCGGCAACGGCGGTCCCGCCGGTGAGCGGAGCGGCGCACGCGGGCGAGGTCACCCGGTGACCGCGCACGGACGAGATCATCCGGGGGGCCCGCACGTGAACGCGGGCGGCCCTCCGGAGGACCCGCACGTGAACACGGGCGGCCCCCCGGAGGACCCGCCTCCGATCGCGCGGACCCGCCGGCTGCTCTTCACCCTCGGGGCGCTGTCGACGTTCGGCCCGCTGTCGATCGACCTGTACCTGCCGGCGCTGCCCGCGCTCGCCCGCCAGCTCAAAGCCTCGGACGGCGCCGCGCAGTGGAGCATCTCGGCCTGCATGATCGGCCTGGCCGTCGGGCAGCTGTTCATCGGCCCGCTCAGCGACCGGATCGGCCGCAGGCGCCCGCTGTTCGCCGGGGTGGTGACGTACACGGCGGCGTCGCTGCTGTGCGCGACGGCGCCGTCGATCGAGGCGCTGATCGTGCTGCGCCTGGTGCAGGGGCTGGCCGGGTCCGCCGGGATGGTGGTGGTCGAGGCCATGGTCCGCGACCTGTACGAGGGGCGTCAGATGGCGCGCATCATGTCGCTGCTGATGCTGATCGGAGGGTTCGCGCCGATCGTCGCGCCCGTCCTCGGCGGGCAGCTGCTGTACGTCGTCGACTGGCGCGGCCTGTTCGTCCTCCTGGCCGCGATCTCCGCGCTGCTGATGCTCGCGGCGGTCACCCTGCCCGAGACGCTCCGCCCGCAGCTGCGGCACGCGGGGGGCCTGCGGCGCGTGCGGGCCGGGTTCTCCGCGGTGGCCGGCGACCGGCTGTTCGTCGGCTGCACCCTGGGCTCCAGCATCGGCAGCATCGCGCTGTTCATCTACATCTCGGTCAGCTCGTTCGTGCTCCAGGACGGCTACGGGGTGAGCCCGCAGGTGTTCTCCCTGATCTTCGCGGTCAACTCGGTGGGCCTGATACTGGGCGGCTGGGTCAACGCCCTGCTCCTGCGCCGCTTCGCACCTGAACGGCTGCTCGTGCCGGAGGCGCTGGTCGCCCTCGTGAGCGCCGTCGGCACGGCCGTCGCGGCGGCGCTGCACGCCCCGCTCGCGGTGTTCCTGTCGGCGCTGTTCGTCACGATCATGTCCGGCGGGCTGGCCTCGCCCAACGCGACCGCGCTCGCGCTGACCCGCCATCCGGCCAACGCGGGCACGGCCGCCGCGCTGCTCGGCAGTACGGGCTTCCTGTTCGGCGCCCTGTTCGCGCCGTTCGCGTCGCTGGGCGGTGCCAGTGCCGTCATGATGACCGGCGGGATCGCCGTCGCCCGCGTCGGCTCCTGGCTCGCGTACGCGCTGGTGGCCAGGCCGCGCGCGGGCGGCGCGTCCGGAGCCGCGCCCCGGACGGGCGACCCGGATCACGACCCGGATCACGGCCCGCGGCCGTAGCGGCGTCCCCGGCGCGCCGCCCCGGCTACGAGGTCGCCGTCCTGCTCGTCACCGCCCGGCCCGCGTCGTGCTCGCGGCGCCGCCGTACGGCTCCCCGGCGCCGCGGGCGGCGGCCAGCACGGCTTCCAGGGTGCGGTCGACGTCGTCGCGGGTGGCGCGGAAGTTGGTCACGCACACCCGCAGGGCGTAGTGGCCGCCGACGGTGGTCTGCGAGACGAACGCCTCCCCCGAGGCCTGTACGGCCAGCATGACCTTCTCGTTGAGCGCGTCGAGGTCGGCGCCGGGACGGACGACGCGGAAGCAGACCGTGCTCAGCTCGACGGGGGCCAGCAGTTCGAGGTCCGGGTCCGCCTCGATCCGCCCGGCCAGGTGACCGGCCAGGGCGTTGTCGTGGGCCACGGCCCCGGCGATGGCCGTCAGGCCGTGGTAGCGGAACATCAGCCAGAGCTTCAGGGCGCGGAAACGCCTGCTGAGCTCGACGCCGTAGTCCCAGAAGGCGAACGAGTCGTCGGCGGGGGTGCCCGCGGGCAGGTTGATGTAGTCGGCGTGGCTGGCGGCGGCGAAGGCGCGGCGGGCGTGGGCGCCGTCGCGGTAGAGCAGGACGCCGCAGTCGACCGGGGCGTAGAGCCACTTGTGGGCGTCCACGGTCAGCGAGTCGGCCAGTTCGATCCCGTCGAGGAGCCGCCGCTTGGCCGGGTCCAGCCGGGCGGGGGCGCCGTAGGCGCCGTCCACGTGGAACCAGAGGCCGAACTCCCCGGCGATCCCGGCGATCCCGGCGAGGGGGTCGACCGCGCCGGTGTTCGTGGTGCCCGCTGTACCGACCACGCAGACCGGGCGCAGACCGGCGGCCAGGTCGGCCTCGATCGCGGCCCGCAGCGCCGGAAGCGACATGCGGAAGGCGGCGTCGACCGGGATCTCGCGGACCGCGGAGCGGCCGAGCCCGAGGACGTCGGCCGCCTTGACGACGGAGTGGTGGGCCTCGGCACTGGCGTAGACCGTCATCGGGGTCGCGCCCCACAGTCCGTGCTCACCGGCATGCTCACCGACGGCGGCGGCCCGGCGCGTCGCGACGTACAGCGCGGTGAGGTTGGCCATCGATCCGCCGCTGGTCAGCAGCCCGGAACCGGAGGGGAAGCCGAGCGCCTCGGCCAGCCAGCCGAGCACGGTGTGCTCCATCTGGGCCGGGCCGGGGGCGCCGAGCGCGTTGTTGACGTTTGGGTTGAGCAGCGAGGCGACCAGGTCGCCGACCGCGCCGACCGGGGAGGACGGCGAGGAGACGTAGCCGAAGAAGCGGGGGTGCCCCTGGTGCCTGGTGTGGGTGAACAGCAGGTCATGGCAGTCGCGGAGCAGTTCGGCCACCGGGGCGCCGTCGAGCGGGACCGGGCCCGTCCAGCGTTCCCGGAGTTCGGCGCGGGAGGCCGGCGGCACGACGGGGAGCTCCCCGACCTCGGCGACGTACCGCGTGGCGAGCGCGGCGACCCCGTCGAGCAGGTCGGACAGGTCGCCGGTCGGCGGGTCGAGCGAGTGCATGACAGGAATTCTCCCATTCTTCGCATTCAGCGCTTTAAGGACTTCAAGGAAAGAGTGGTCGGTGAGCCCGGGAAGGCCCCGATGACCGCGCGGGTCACCGGGGCCGGGGCCGGGCGGCGGTCACCCGGGCGGATCAGGCGGCGCCGAGGTCGCGGGCCCAGGGGTAGTAGAGGTAGCAGAAGGAGGCGGGCGCACCGGTCAGGCGCTTGTTCATGAACAGGTGGTTGTTCATCCGGGCGAGCGGGATGACCGGCATCTCCTCGGTGAGCACCTTGGTCGCGACGGCGACGTGCTCCGCCCTCGCCGTGGGGGTCCTGGAGCCGACGGCCGCCTTGAGCTCCCTGTCGACGATCGGGTTGCTGTAGCCGGAGTAGTTGCTGCCGCCGCCGGTCGAGGCCAGCCTGGGCAACGCGTTGAGCGGGTCGGGGACGTCCAGGTAGGTCTGCGCGAACCACATGCTGACCTGCTCACGGGCCTTGGGGTCGAAGTAGAGCGGGACGATCTGGTTGGTGGTCTGCGGCTTGATCTGGATGTCCAGGCCGAGCTTGCGGCCCGCGCTCTGCACCTCGGCCGCGATCTGGCCGCTCTGCCCGTCGTCGGTGGCCGCGGCCAGGATGATCGTGCCGGAGACGTCTCCCGCCTCGGCGATCAGCCGCTTGGCCGTCTCCAGGTCCGGCGTGCCGGAGACGTCGGCGATGTTCAGGGTCCGGAGCGCGTCGGTGGCGTAGCCCCAGGCGCTCGGCGGCACGATCGAGGCGGTCGGGGTCGCGCTGCCCAGGAAGACCGTCCTGGCGATGGCCGCGCGGTCGATCGCGAGCTGGAGCGCCTTGCGCACCTTGGGGTTGTGCATCGGGCTCTGCCGCCCGGTCACGTAGATTGACTGCACCTCGCCGCCGGGACCGGAGTAGAGCGTTCCCGAGCCGCCCGCGCGCAGCTTGTCCAGGCCCTGGACCGGCACCTGGTAGGTGCCGTCGAGCTCGCCCGACAGCAGCGAGTTGACGATCGCGCTCGGGTCGGAGACGAACGTGAAGACGACCTGCTTGACCTTGGGCCGGTGCGCGGCGTCGTAGTAGTCGTCGACGCGCTCCAGCGTGATCCGCCGGCCGCTCTCCCAGCTCGCCAGCCGGTACGGTCCCACGCAGGAGACCCCGCCGCCCGGCGTGCCGTACTCCTTGCCCTTGGCCTCCACGTACGCCTTCTCGGCCACGACCCCCATCGCGGTCGCGAGCATGGCGTTGAACGCGTAGTCGGGGTGCTTGAGTCTGATGGTGACCTGGTCGTCCCCGCTCTTGTCGATCCCGGCGATGTTCCCGGTGAAGGAGGTGTAGTACGACTGCCGGGGGTCGGCGGCCCGCTTCAGGCTGAAGACCACGTCGTCGGCGGTCACCGGGTTGCCGCCGGCGAAGCGCAGTCCCGGCCGCAGGGTGTAGGTCCAGGTCGTCGGGGTCGGGTTGGCGAACTCGGCGAGCCCCGGCTCGACCGTGAAGTCCGGGGTCAGCCGCAGCAGGCTCTCGCACACGTTGGCCAGGACCGTGTTCTCCTGGTAGGCGTAGGAGCGCACCCAGTCGAGCGTGGACGGCTCGCCGTACGGGATGTCCCAGGTGACCTTGTCCAGCTCGCCCCTGGCCGCCGGGGTGGTGATGCTGAGCCCGGTCCCCGGGGACGCCGCGCCGCCGCCGGCTGCCTCCGGTTTCTCGGTTCGCTGCGCGGTCTGGCCGCAGCCGGTCAGGACGAGTGCGCCCAAGGCCAGTACGGCCCCGGTCTTCGACAACAGGCGCATGTTTCTCCTCTGCTGCTATCTGTGGGGGTGGTTCTCGGCGGCGGCCAGCAGGCGTTCGCCGAGGACGGTGAAGGAGGCGACGGCCAGCGCGATGACCCCGGCGGCGAGGATCGCCTCAAGGGGTTCGCCGCGGATCAGGCCCGTCTGGCCGGTCGAGACCATGGCGCCCCAGTCCGCGGTCGGCGGCTGCACGCCGAGGCCGAGGAACGACAGCGCCGACATGTTGACCGTCGCGTAGCCGAAGGAGATCGTGGCCTGCGACAGGATGAACGGCAGCAGCACCGGCACCACGTGCCGCACGCAGATCCGCACCCCCGACTGGCCCTGCACGACCAGGGCCGCGATGTAGGTCTGCCCGCACTCGCGCAGCGCGACCGCGCGGGTGATCCGCATGATGTACGGCGTGCTGCCGACGGCGAGCGCGATCGCGCCCGGCAGCAGGCCGCTGCCGAACAGGGAGACGGCGAGCATGGCCAGCAGCAGGCTCGGGAAGGCGAACAGAACGTCGCAGACGCGGGAGACGACGGCGTCGACCCAGCCGCCCCGCCAGGCCGCGGCGACGGCGACGGCGGTGCCGGTGAGGGTGGCGAGCAGGACCACGATCAGCGGGCCGAGCAGGCCGGAGCGCGCGCCGTACACCAGCCTGGCCAGCAGGTCGCGGCCGCTGCCGTCGGTCCCGAGCGGGTGCGCGGCCGAGGGACCGGCGTAGGGGTAGGCCAGGTCGACCGCGTCGGGGTCGGCGACGGGCAGGACGGGGGCCAGCACGGCGGCCAGGACCAGGACCGTGATCACTCCCGCGGTGGCGAGGACGACGGGGTCCACCCGGCGGGCCCGGATGGGAACGGCGGTCACAGCGCGGCACCTCCGAGGCGGACCCGCGGGTCCAGAACGCCGTAGAGCAGGTCCACGACGGTGTTGGCCAGGACGAACGCCCCGACGAGCACCAGGCAGATCGCCTGGACCACCGGGAAGTCACGGGCGTTGATGGACTGGACGAGATAACCGCCGACGCCGTTGAGCCCGAACGCCTGCTCGACGATGATCGCCCCGGCGATCAGGCTGGGGATCGTGACCCCGGCGACGGTGGTGACCGGGATGAGCGCGTTGCGGACGACGTGCCTGCCGACGACCCGCCGCCAGGGCAGGCCCCGGCTGACCGCGGTCGCGACGTGGTCGCGGGCCAGCTCGCCCCTGATCGCCGCCCGGGTGGTCTGGGTCATGACAGCGAGGGAGGAGACGGCCAGGGCGCAGGCGGGCAGGGTGAGGTGATGGATCGTTCCCACGGGCCCCTCGCCGCCGCCCGAGGCGGGGAACCAGCCCAGGGTCATCGAGAAGATCGAGACCAGCGCGGTCGCGGCGACGAAGCTGGGAACGGCGAGGCCGGCGGTGGTGCCGACGACGATCGTGTTGTCGAGGACTCCCCTGCCGCGCAGCCCGGCGAGCAGGCCGAGCCCGCCGCCGAGCACCACGATCAGGATCGAGGCGTAGCCGACGAGCCAGATCGTGGTGGTGATCCTGCTCGCGAGCAGGCCGGTGACCTGCTCGCGGAAGACGAGGGAGGTGCCGAGGTCGCCGCGGAGCACGGCGCCCAGCCAGTGGACGTAGCGGAGCAGGAACGGTTCGTCGAGCATGAACTGGGCGCGGACGGCGGCGCGGAACTCCTCGCTGACGGTCCGGCTGCGGATCAGGAAGGTCTCGGGGTCTCCGGGGGCCAGGCTCAGGCTGCCGAAGATGACGAAGGAGGCGGCCAGCATGGTGGCGGCCATGGTGAGCAACTTGCGCAGGGCGAATCTCAGCATGCGTTCTCCTTGGCGCGCGCCTCGCCTTCCTTGGCGCGTGCCCTGATACGGGCGACCCGCGCCGCCATGTCCTCGGCGTCCCCTGTGTCCCCTGTGTCCCCTGTGTACGCGTCCCCGGTGTCGGCCCCGCCGACGTGGACGGCGGTGATGTCGGTCGCCGAGGCGGCGAGGACCAGGTGGGCGTAGCGGTCCTCGACGGGGCCGTACCGGGACAGGTCGACGAGCAGGAAGTCGGCGAAGCGGCCCGGGGCGAGGCTTCCGACGTGCGCGGCCACGCCGAGCAGGGCGGCGGAGTCCACGGTGTGCAGGCGGAGCATGTCCTCGCAGGACAGCACCGCCGGGTCGCGGTGGTGCATGCGCAGGGCGTACAGGCCGGCGCGCATGTTCTGGAAGGGGTCGGCGAGGTCGGCGCTGGCCTGGCCGTCCAGGCCCATGCCGAGCCAGAGCCCGGCCTCGCGGTAGCCGGCGATGTCCGGGAGCCCGGCGCCGAGACGCCCGTTGGAGAGCGGGTTCCAGACCATGCCCGCACCGCGCCGGGCGCACTCGGCCACGATCTCCGGGGTGGCGTGCACGAAGTGGGCGAACGTCACGTCGGAGGCCACCCGCCCTGCGGCGACCAGGTCGTCGAAGGCGGCCAGGTCCTGCTCGGCCTGGGTGGGGTCCTCCAGGTAGTGGGCCTGCATGCAGAATCCGAGGCTCCGGATCAGGTCGGCCTCCGCCCGCATGTCGGCGACGTCCATGGTCCCGGTCGTGTTGACCGACAGGCCGAGCAGCCTGGGGTCGTCGGCCCGGTCGGCCGCCGTCTCCGCGAAGGCGGCGATGCCCCCGGCCCGCTCCGCGGCGCCGGCCCACATCGGCGGGCTGAAGCCGTACACGGTCCGCTGCGGAACCGTGAACGCGGCCTCCCACTGCCCGCCCGCACCCCGCCCGAAGTCGTGGGTGTGGTTGTAGACGGTGGTCACCCCGGCGCGCAGCAGGTCGAGCGCGCCGTGCCGGGTCAGGTGGTACAGGTCGTCGTCGTCGAAGGCGGGGCCGTAGCGGCGGTGCAGCCGCCCCATCCACTCCCAGGTGCGCAGCCCGTCGCCGATGCCTCGGAAGGGGCTCTGCCACAGGTGACTGTGCGCGGAGACGAAGCCGGGCAGCAGGGTCCGGCCGCGGGCGTCCAGGATCCTGGCCCCGGTCCCGGAGGGTTCGCCCGGCGCCAGTCTGAGGATGCGACCGTCCGCGCCGACGACGAGGTGTCCGTGGAAGGGCGGCGTCCGCCGCTCGTCCAGGGGGACCAGCCAGGCGTCGCGGACGATCAGTGAGATGTCGTCTCGTGCCACGGGGTGAACTCTGGTCTGACGACAGCATTGATGTCAATAGCGTTGACATCAGCGATTTCATCACTGTTCACGTCGATGGAACGTGACGAAACCGGTCAGGAAGGACACACCGCCGCGGCTCAGGAGCAGAGAAGACAACGGGGCGAGCGGCCCGTGAGGACCGCCCGCCCCGTCTTCCCCTTGTGAGACGTCAGGTTTGTGAAACGTCAGGCACCGTCGCGGGCGCGGCGGGCACGCAGGGCGTCGAGCAGCAGGTCGAGGCCGAACTCGAACTGCCTGGCCACGTCCGGATAGAGCAGGGGGGCCATCGCCACGCTGCGCGGGAACTCCCTGGGCGGCAGCGTGAGATACATCGTCCGCCACTTGCGGTGCTCCTGGTCGCCGTCACCCTCCTCCAGGCCGACCGCGTAGGCGTCGATCGTGGCCACGCCGATGGTGTACTCCACCAGCGCGTGGTAGACGTAGGCCGCCTCCTCCCCGGCGAACCCGGCGTCGTCGATCGAGGTCAGCAGCAGCTCCGTGAAGTGGTACTCCGCGCTGCACTGCGGCGGGCGCGAGGCGATCAGCGGGGCGATCCTCGGCTGGGTCAGCAGGGCGTCGCGCATCCGCAGGCAGAGCCGCCGGATGCTGCCGGACCAGTCGCCGTGGTCGACCTCGAACCCCTCGACCGCGCCGGCGAGGAACTGCTCGCTGACCCCGAAGAGCAACTCGTCCTTGTCGCGGAAGTAGCGGTAGATCGCGGTCGGGTCGACGCCCAGCTCCTTGCCCAGGTTGCGCAGCGTGAGATCGTCCAGGCCGCGCTCGGCCAGCAGCCTCATGCTGGCATCGAGGATCAACTCACGGCTGAGGCTCCGGCGAGCCCCCCTGTCGGTCTTCGCCTTCGGCGGCACGGGACTCCCCCTGTTGTCAGCGCACTTGTCAGCAGCACTGACATGGTACTAGTGATGGGGTAGGTACGCATCGCGTTCCCAGTCGGTCACGGCCCTGTCGAACCACTGCTGCTCGGCCCGCTTCAGCACGCAGAGCGCGGCGGACAGATCGTGGGGAAAGGCCTCGTAGAGCCACTTGTCGGCCTCGAAGGCGTCGACCGCGAGCCCCAGCCTGGCGGGGACCTCCGGATCGCCGAACGGGTTGAGGCTAACGTCCCCGGTCCTGGGCTCCGGCGGTTCGGTCTCCTCCCGCCAGCCGTGCGCGACGGCGTGCAGCACGGCCGCCGCCACCAGGTAGGGGTTGGCCGACCCGTCCGCCAGCCGGTACTCGACGCGGGCCGCGCTCCCCTCGGCCGCCGGGACCCTGATCCCGGTCGTGCGGTTGGCGTGGCCCCAGTTCGCGACCGCGCCGCAGATCTCCCCGGGCAGGAAGCGCTTGTAGGCGTTCACCGTGGGCGCGCTGACCAGCGTCAGCCCCGATAGTGACGCAGGATCCCGCCGACCGCCCGGCGCAGCAGCCGGGGATCGGCCGCGAAGGCGTTCTCCGTCCCGGCGCCCGTCTCCTCCCTCCTCCAGGCGCTGAGGTTGAGGTGCAGGCCGTTGCCCGCCAGATGGGCGTACGGCTTGCCGAGGAACGTCGCCTTGAGCCCGTGCTCGGCGGCCACCTCCCTGGCCACCTCCCGGAAGACGAACACGTCGTCGGCCGCCCGCAGGGCGGGGCCGTACCTGAGGGTGACCTCGAACTGCGCGGCCTCGAACTCCTTGGACAGGTGCTCGACCCGCACCCCGGCCGCCAGGGCCGCCTCGACGATCCGTTCGCAGACCCCCGTGGGATCCGCGGTCCGGCCGGTGCTGTAGGTCCGGTGCCCCGGGTTCGCCAGCGGCTCCCAGCCGTCGCCACGCGGCTGGAGCAGGTAGAACTCCACCTCGAAGCCGATCATGGGGGTGAGCGCCCCGGCCTCCCAGGTCTCCACGGCCGCGCGCAGCGCGGTGCGGGAGCACAGCGGGAACGGGGTGCCGTCCGGGTGGAACAGATCTCCGATCACCAGCTTCCCGCCGGGCCGTACGGCCGAGCCCCTGATCACCATGTCGGGCACCCCGGCCGCCAGCCCGTATCCGGGCAACGGGACCGGCTCCGGCCAGGGCGCGGAGACCATGTGCGCGGAGGCGGTGTGACTGACGATCTCCCCGGCCTCGGAGACACGCCAGGTCCCGTCGACCTCGGACACGCCGCGGGTCCCGGCAGTACCCGATTCGCCGCGAGTCCCGGCGCCCGGCACCACGTACTGTCCCCGGGCCAGGCCGTGCAGGTCGGGCCAGACCAGGCGGATCACGGGGCGAGCTCCCCGGCCAGGACGCCCTCGCTGACGACGGGGGTGCCGTCGAGGGTGACCGTGCAGCCGCGCATCGGCAGGTCGAAGTGGCCGGCGGTGTAGCGGCCGGCGACCTCGTTGGCGCCGGTGGAGATCAGGAAGTTCCCGGCGAAGGCGCGGGCCTCGGTGCCGTTGACGTCCCCCTTGTCGTACAGCTCCAGGTAGTCCCAGCGGGCCGCCGGGTTCATCCCCCAGCCGACGTGCGAGACCGCGTACGCCTCCGGCTCGTTCCAGGCCGCGATGTAGCTGCGGAACATCTCCGCGTCCACCCCGTCCCCCTCGATCGCGACCAGGACGTCGTTCTCGAACCGGAGGGTGACGGGCCGCTCGACGTAGCGCTTGAAGGTCAGGTTGATGTCACCGGGCGCCAGCACGGCCGTCCCGTTCACCGTGTCGCGCGCCGGGAAGGCGATGACCAGGCCACCGGGCCAGTGCGCGATCGACCCGGGCCCGTCCGTGAGCCCGGTCGAGCCCGCCCGCATCGCCCCGCTGAGGTCCACGGTCAGGTCGGTGCCGTGCGCCGAGGTCACCCGCATGGTCCGCGCCGCGTCGATGAGCTCCTTGCCCTTGGCCACCCGGTCCTCAAGACCCGGGACGGGACCGAAGCGCTCGAAGTTCTCCGGGTGCTCGTTGGAGATCATCAGCACCCGGGAACCCGAGCCGAGGATGCGGGGCAGCTCGACCGAGTGGAGCAGGCCCTCGACCGTGCAGTCGACGACCATCCCGCCCGCGCTCAGCGCGGCGATGGCGGCCTCGTGGCCCCGCAGGGCCACGGACGCGCCGGTCGAGCGGATCGCCACCGGGCCCGGGTTCGCCGGGGTCGGCATGACCACCTGGCAGACCCGGGCGCCGAGCGACTGGGCCGCCAGGAGCGAGGTCTCGACCAGGGAGGCCCGGCTGCGGGTCTCCGACAGGATCGTCACCGGCTCGCCCTCGTGCACCCCGCAGCGGCGGAACTGCTCGGCGAAACCCTGGATCCACTGCCATTCCGTCACAGGAACTCTCCAATCAGGCGGTTGACCACGTCGGGGCGGTCCATGTTCGTCAGGTGTCCCGCGCCGGGAACGATCTCGAGGCGCGCGTCCGGGATGCGCGCGGCGAGGTGCTCGGCGTAGGAGACGGGGGTCTCGGTGTCGAACTCGCCGACGACCACCAGGGTGGGCGCCTCGATCTCGGCGAGGCGGTGCCGTACGTCGTGGGTCGGCAGGCACTCCACGGCGGCGCGCAGCCCGGCCGCCGGGACACGGGCCATGGCGGCGACGGCCAGGGCCAGGGCCCCGGCGGTGAGGGTCGGCCCGCCGACGCCGCGCAGCAGGTCCTCGGCGAAGTCCGCGGGGGTGAGCCCGGCGTCGAGCGGGGCGAGCCGCTCGCGCCGCCACTCCTCGACGTCGGTGCCGTCGAGGCCGAAGGCCGGGCTGGTGTCGAGCAGGACGAGCGAGCGGACCCGGTCGGAGTGGCCGAGGACGGTGTGCAGGGCGACCTGCCCGCCCATGGACAGGCCGACCAGGTCCACCCGGTCGAGCTCCAGCAGGTCCAGCAGCCGCGCGACGCTCGCGGCCAGCGCGGGAAAGGTCATCGGGCCCGGCAGCGGGGGGCTGTCGCCGTATCCCGGCATGTCCCAGGCGATGCACCGCCGGGTGCCGGACAGTGCGTCGAACTGCGGACGCCAGGTCCAGCTACTGCCGCCGATTCCGTGCAGGAAGAGCACCGGATCGCCGGTGCCCGCCTCGATCCAGGCCAGGGGGGTCAACGGATCTCCTTGAGCGTGAGGGCCCGGACTTCGACCGTGGGGAGAAGTCAGGCGAGCCTTTCCAGATGGGCGAAGCGGCGGGAGTGGTAGAGCAGCGGGGAGCCGTCGGCGCCGACCGCCGCGTCCACGACCGCCCCGATGACGAGATAGTGCGTCGAGCGCTCGACGATCACGTCGGTGCGGCAGTCGAAGGACGCCAGCGCGCCCTCCAGCACCGGGGCCCCGGTGGTGAGCCGGGTCCACGAACCGGTGCCGAAGCGCTCTCCCGGCGCCCCCGCGAACACCTCCGCGACGTCGCGCTGGTCGTGAGCCAGTACGTTGACGCAGAAGTATCCGGTATCGGGCAGGGCGAGACCGACCCGGGTGCCCCGGTTGACGCAGGCGACCAGTGTCGGCGGATCGGCGGTGAGCGAACAGACGGCCGTGGCGGTGATGCCGTACCGCGTGCCGTCCAGATCACTGGTGGTCACCACGGTCACCCCGCTGGCCAGGCGTTGCATGCCCTGTCGGAACCGTTCCATGTCGGCCTCCTCGTTGATCCGCAGCCTAGAAGGCGACAGCAGTGATGTCAACGGCGTTGACTACGGCAATGGGGTTGTGCGGGCCGGACAAAGCGGGAGACGGAGATGGTGGTGCCCGCACGATGACCGGCGGGTGAACGGTGACGGAGCATCTCTGCCATCCCCCAAGCGCAACAACGAGGAGGCGGCATGTCGCCACCGGACAACCAGAGCAACCTGAAGCGGACGATCACGCTCCCCCAGGCCCTCGGCATCGCCTTCCACCAGATCGTCGGCGGAGGCGTGATCGCGCTCACCGGCGTCGCGATCGGCAAGACCGGCGGCGGCACGCCGGTCGCGTTCCTGATCGCGGCCGGGCTGGTACTGCTCAGCGGGGTCTCCTTCGCCGTGCTCGGCGCCGCCGCGCCGGTGACCGGCGGCACCTACGCCTACGTCACGCGGCTGGTCCACCCGATCGCCGGGTTCGCCAACATGTGGCTGTTCACGCTGTCGGTGATCTCACTGAGCGTCTACGCGCTGAGCGCCGGGACCTACCTGCACGCGATGAACGCCTCCATCCCGGCGCAGGCCGTCTCCATCGGCATGGTCACGTTCTTCTTCGTCTGCAACCTGTTCGGCGCCTCGCTGTCGGCCCGGGTCGGCGTGGGGCTGGCGGTCGTCATGGTCGCCGCCTACGTCAGCTACGGCGTGATCAGCATGCCCCAGGTGGACTGGGCGGTCTTCTCCGACATCGCGCCCAACGGCTTCAACGAGCTGATCGCGGCCTCCTCGATCCTCGTCTTCGCGACCGGCGGCGGCCACGTCATCGCCGAGCTGGGCGGGGAGATGAAGAATCCGGGACGCAACATCCCCATCGCGTTCTTCGGCGCCACCGTCGCCGCCACCGGCCTCTACGTCCTGATGGCCATCCCCTCGACCGGCGTCCTCCCCCTCGACCAGGTCGCCTTCAAGCCGCTGTCGGTGGTGGCCGAGCACACTCTGTCCAAGGGGATGTTCGTCTTCTTCATCCTCGGCGGCGCCGTGGCGGCGGTCATCGGGACCATCAACGGGCAGCTGCTGTGGGGCAGCAAGAGCTTCCTGGCCGCGATCGACGACGGCTGGTTCCCCAAGGCCCTGGGCCGGGTGAACCGCCGCTTCGGCACCCCGCACTGGCTGCTGGCGATCCTGTTCGTCGTCGGCGTCACGCCCGCCGTGACCGGCCTGTCGGTCAGCGAGATCGCCCACGTGGCGTCTTCGGTCTTCGGCCTCACCACCATGCTGGTGATCGTCGCCTCCTACCGGATGCGCATGCTCCACCCCGAACTGCTCGCCGCCTCACCGTTCAAGCTGAACGCGCGGATCCACCTGGTGATCACCGTGGCCGCCATGGCGCTCAACACCTACCAGAACGCGCTGCTGCTGGTGGAGATCGTGCAGACCCCGGTCATGGGGATCTCCTACGCCGTCTGGGTCGCCGTCGGCGCCCTGGTCGTGGCCACCCGCTGGAGCACGGTCAGACGCCTGATCGCGGCGGGCGAGGTGCCCAGCGGCCGCCCCATGACCCGCAAAGACGGCCGCGACCTCCTCGACCAGCCCGCCTGACCCCGGCCTTCCACAGGCCGGAGAGCGGACGACACCGGCCTCCGCCAACGGCTCCGGCCTTTCCGGAAAGGACATCATCCCCGTGACCATCACCCGCGACGACGCCCTACAGCTCGACGCCGCGGACCCCCTGGCCCACCTGCGCGAGCGGTTCGACATCCCCGACGGGGTCGTCTACCTGGACGGCAACTCCCTGGGCGCTCCTCCGCGCGGGGTCGCCGACGCACTGGCCGCCTTCGCGGGCGACTGGCGGCGCGACCTCATCCACGCCTGGGGCACCGCGGGCTGGGGCACCCTGGCGGCCCGGCTGGGCGGACGGATCGCCCGCCTGATCGGCGCCGCGGCGGACGAGGTGATCGTCACCGACACCACCTCGGGCAACCTGTTCAAACTGCTGGTCGCGGCCTGCCGGATGCGTCCCGGCCGGAGCACCGTGCTGATCGAGGCCGCGAACTTCCCCAGCGACCTCTACATCGCGCAGGGCGTGTGCGAACTGCTCGGCCTGGAGCTCGGCTATCTCGACGAGGGCGCGCCGATCGACGAGACGGTGGCCGTCGTGGTCCACAGCCACGTGGACTTCCGGACCGGCGCGATAGCCGACATGGCCGGGCTCACCGAGCGGGCCCACGCGGCGGGCGCGCTCACGCTGTGGGACCTGTGCCACTCGGCGGGCGCCATCCCGGTCGACCTGACCGCGGCGGGCGCGGACCTCGCGGTCGGCTGCACCTACAAGTATCTGAACGGCGGTCCGGGATCGCCCGCCTACGCGTACGTGGCCAAGCGCCTGCAGGACCAGGTCAGGCAGCCGATCACCGGCTGGGGCGGCCATGCCCGCCGGTTCGCGATGACCCGCGGGTTCGAGCCCGCCCCGGGACCGGCCCGGCTCCAGGTGAGCCAGGCCCCGGTGATCGGGATGGTCGCCCTGGACGCGGCACTGGACGCCTTCGACGGCGTCACCGTCGAGGCGCTGCGCGACAAGGCCGTCAGCCTGGGCGAGCTGTTCGTCGCCCTGGCCGCCGAACGGCTCCCCGGCCTGAAGCCGGCCTCGCCCGGGGACCCGCTCGCCCGGGGCAGCCAGGTCAGCTTCGCCCACCCCGAGGCCGAGCGGATCCTGGCCGCGGTCGCCGAACACGGCGTGATCGCCGACTTCAGGCCGCCGGAGACGATGCGCTTCGGGTTCGCCCCGCTGTACCTGCGGCACGTGGACGTCTACGACGCGGTGCGGAGAATCGCCGACGTCATGTCCGCATAACCTGGAGGGCATGCACGTGATCACGGTGTCGGGGCTGGTGGAAGCACTGGGCTCGACACTGCTGCGTCCGGTGCAGACCGGCGCGGACCTCCCCGTCCGCGACGTGGTGATCGCCGAGCCGGGAGTCCCCTTCTCCCCCGGCGACCTGCTGCTGGGGGTCGGGGTCACGGCGGAGGAGCAGCAGGCACTGCTCGACCGTGCCTCGGCCCGCCCGTCCACGACCTCCTCCGCGGCCTCCCCCACCGGCTCGGCGCCGTCCCACGTGGGGGCGACGTTCGGGGAACCGCTCGCGGCGGGGGTGGCGCTCAAGGGGCCGATCACGCCCTCACTCGTCGCGCCGCCCGGCGTGGCCGTGGTCGAGGTCCCGGCCGAGGTGTCGTGGACCCGGTTGCTGTGGCTGCTGCGCGATCTGGTCGGCCTGATCAGCGAGAGCGGCGGCGACACGCTGGCCTCGCTCGCCGACGACGTGGCGGAGGTGCTGGACGGGCCGGTGACCATCGAGGACACCTCGGGACAGGTGCTGGCCTACTCCGCCCGCCAGGAGCCCACGGACGCGGGCCGCATCTCCAGCATCGTCGGCAGGCGGATCCCGCAGGACGCGCTGGCCCGGCTGCGCACCAAGGGCGTCTACCGCCGCCTGACCCGCGAGAAGGACCCGATCTACGTCCCCTCCGGTCCCGGCGGCCGGCTGCCCCGCCTGGTCGTACCGGTCAGGTACGGCACCGAACTGCTCGGCGCGATCTGGACGATCGTCCCCGGTCCCGTCCCTCCGTCCAGGATCGCCGCCCTCGGCCCGACGCTCGCCGCGGTCGCCCTCCAACTGCTCAGGCTGCGCGCCCACGGAGACGCCGCCCGCCGCCTGCTGTCCGACCGGCTGCGCACGCTGCTGACCGGTGGCACGGCCGACCTGGTGCCGCCGGACCCGTGCCGGGTCGCGGCGGTGCGGCCGGCCGACGGGCTCGGCGACCTGCTGAGACGGCACGGCTGGCGCACGCCGTACCTGACCTCGATCGACGGCGTCACCTACGTCCTGGCCGCCGGGCACGGCGACGCCCTGACCCCGGGATCGTGGACGTGGCTGCGCTGGGTCGCGGGCGAGGCGAAGCTGACCGTCGCGGCGGGGACCGCGGTCTCCGGCGCCGCGGGCCGGAGCCGCGCGCAGGCCGCCGAGTTGCTGGATCTCGTCTCCGACGGCCAGATCACGACCTACGAGGAGGCCTGGCCGAGACTCGTCGTCAAACGCGCCGCGGCGGTCCCCGCCGACCTGCTGCTGGGAGGGCCGCTGCCGATCCTCGTCGCGCACGACGCCGCGCACGGCACCGCGTACGTGGAGACGCTGCGCGCCTGGCTCTGGGAACAGGGCAACCCGACCGCGGCGAGCGCCAGGCTGCACGTGCACCCCAACACCTTCCGCTACCGCATGCGCCGCCTGCTGGAGACGGCGCCGTGCGATCTGGGGTCGGCGGAGGTACGGCTCGCGCTGACCCTCCAGCTCGTCACCCTTTGACCAGGTGGCCAGGCCGGTTCACCCGACCGGGACGGTTCGCGTGATCGAGCCGGCTCACGTGAACCGGGACGATCAGAGCCTCACGGCCAGCCAGCCCGAGGGCACCATGAGCGCGGACACGGCGATCATGACGGCCAGCGACACGCTCCACGTTCCGGTCATGTCCCGCAGCAGTCCCGCGACCAGCGGACCCACCGCGGCCATGAGATAGCCGCAGCTCTGCACCACGCTCGACAGCCTGTCGGCCTGGGAGGGCCCGTCCGCCTTGGCCGTGACCATGACCAGCGAGAGGGGGAACGCGGCGACGCCGACCCCCAGCAGGACCGCCCACACGTACGGCGCCGCCCCCGGCGCGACCAGCAGCCCCGCGAACCCCGCCGCCCCCGCGCCTCCGCAGGCCATGGCGTACCAGGCCTGGCTACGCGGTGTGCGGGCCAGGATCGGCACCATCATGCCGGTGGGCAGGCTGACGAGCTGGACGAGTGAAAGCGGCAGCCCCGCCTCGGCGGGGGCGACCCCGGCCTCGGTGAGGACGCGGGGCAGCCAGGCGAGCACGACGTAGAAGACGATCGACTGCAGCCCGAAGAAGACCGCCAGTGCCGCCGCCGTCCGCCATCCGGCCGTCTGTCCCGCCGCCGCACCGCTCCCGTTCGCCCTGCTTCCCCCCGCCCCGTCCCGGGCCGTTCCGCTCTCGCCCGCCGTACTCCCGCCTGCCGTCACGCCGGAGGTGGCCGAGGCCCGCGCCAGAAGCGTCAGGGGCAGAGCGGCGGCGAGAGCGGGCAGCACCCACACCGCCAGGGACGTGCGCCAGCCGTGCGTCAGAGCGTCCAGCGGTTTGGCCAGGGCCGCGGCGAGCATCGCGCCGACGCCCATCGCGGCGGCGTAGACACCGGTCATGACGCCGGTCCTGCCGGGGAAGCGCCGCTTGACCACTCCCGGCAGCAGCACGTTGCCGACCGCGATGGCCACCCCCACCAGGGCCGTGCCGCCGATGAGGGCGACGGTCCCGGCCGCGCCGCGCAGCAGGATTCCCAGCGCGAGAAGGGGCATGGTCGCCGCGAGCGTGCGCTCCGCGCCGAACCGGCGGGCGAGGGCCGGGGCCAGCAGGGCGAAGACCCCGAAGCAGAGCAGCGGCAGCGTGGTCACCAGCGAGATCATCCCCGCGCCGAGCCCCAGCTCCGCTCCGGCCTCCCCGGCGAGCGGGGAGAACCCGGCCAGCGCGGAACGCAGGTTCAGGGCCAGGGCGACGACAGCCGCCACCGCGACCGCCGTCGACGCCGCCCTGACGCCCTTCCCGTCCGAAACGGCAAGCCCATCCGAAACGGCGAGCCCGCGCGGAGGGGAGAGCCCATCCGGAGGGGTGAGTTCTCTCCCGTCTTGGACCATGTCTTCCCCGCCGTTCCGAGTCGTCGGTCCTTCTCCCTCCCGAACCTCCCTGGCCTCCCTGGCCTCCCCGACCGTGGGCCCCTCCCCGTCCTGAAGCACGGATTCCCCTGCCTTTCCGGCCGATGCCCTCCCGGTCCGAGCCGGTCCGGGGACCGGTCCGTCCGGCGCTCCCGTCGCCTGTCCTGCCGCCGGTTCGTCCACCGCACCCTCCGCCGCCTCGCCGGAACCGTCCGGTGACACGATGCCAGGCCCGCCGTCCCTCACCGACCGGTGACCCTGGCCGCGGGGGCGGCGCGGTACAGTTCGGCGGCCTCGTCGCGCAGGACGCCGGTGATCCACGGGATCGGCGGGAAGGGGGAGGCGGCCAGCACCGTCTCCGGGGGCAGGCACATGCCCTTCCAGCCCAGCTCGGCGAGCAGGTCGGCGTCGCACGCGACCACGACTCCCCGGACCCTGGCCCAGATCGCCGCCCCCGCGCACATGACACACGGCGCGGCCGTACTGACCAGGATCGTCCCGGTGAGGTCGATCCCGAGCGGACCGGCCGCGCGGATGGCGTTGACCTCGGCGTGCGCGGTCGGGTCGCCGGCCGCGGCGGTGTTGTGCGCGCGGACCAGCACGTGGCCCCGCTCCGCGTCGACGAGGACCGCGCCGAAGGGCCTGGCGGCCTTGCGGGCCTCGCCGATCGCGACGGCCATCGCGTCGTCGAGTCCGGCGGCGACGAGGGGGTTGAACGTCATGGGATCCTCCCGGGTAAGGGGTCAGCCGGTCTTGATGCGCATGTCGGAGCGGAGCGGCTTCACGAACGGGCCCCCGAGGTAGGTGTCGAGCAGCCAGTCGAAGGCGTCGGTCGGCAGGAAGGTCTCCAGCCGGGTCAGGCCGGGCAGCGGTTCGACGTCGGTGAGCACGTCCGACAGGCTCAGCCCCTCGGGGACGACCTCCTCGCCCCGGTTGTTGCGGATCGGACCGCGCCACAGGTCCAGCTCGCCGCGGCGGATCAGTCCGGCCGCCTCGACGGCGGGCCGGGCGACGTGCTCGGGGACGAAGGAGGCGGGTTCGGTGTTGAAGACCACGCCGTCGCTCGCGTGGTAGTAACGCCAGCCGGGCTCCCAGGTGCCGTCGGCGACGGCGCGGACGCTCCGCACGAAGTGCGGGCTCCAGTCGACCAGGTTGCCGACGAGCACGTGGCCGGGGGCGAGACGGCGGCGGTCGCTGTTGCGCACGGTGGTGTGACAGCCGCGCGCGGCCGCGGTCAGCACGACCGGGTCGTTCTCGGTGAGCGCGCCGCCGATGACGTCGCAGCCCAGGTCGGCCAGTTCGTGTACGGCCGCCGCCTCCCGCTCCGGCGCCATCCAGCTGCCCACGACCCGGGTGTGGATGCGGGCGTCCGGGTTGACCGCGCGGATGCCGAGGGCGAAGGCGTTGAGGTAGACCACCTCGTGGCCGGTGGCGATCGGCACCCCGATGAGCCCGCTCTCCGTCATGCCCCCGGCGAGCATGCCGGAGACGTAGGCGATCTCGTCCACCGCCTCGCGGAAGCTGCTGACGTTGGGCAGCAGGCGCATGCCCTGGCAGATGTCGAACCGGGTGTCCGGGTAGGCGTCGGCGATCTCCAGCACGAACGGCTGGTAGCCCTTGCTGCCCAGGAACACGATGTCGGCCCCGTCGGCGGCGAGCCCCTCGATCAGCCGCCGCCCGGCGTCGTCCTCGCCGACGTTCTCGTGGGCGGAGGTCCGTACGGCGTCGCCGAGCGTCTCGGCGAGCCTGAGCCGTCCCTCCTCGAAGGTCTCCGCCCAGCAGTGCGGGCTGTGGATGTCGGTACGGTAGACGAACGCGGCGCGCACGGTCATGCGATGGTCTCCTTCACCGAGCACTTACAGCGTGGATGCCCCGTCCTTCAGGGCGGGGAGGAAGCGCGGAACGATGCCGCATGGTGATCTCCGGGTTTTGTCGGTGGGGTTCGGTAGGTTGATCGGCGTGTCCCGTTACCGGCTCTCCCCGACGCCTGCCCAGGAGCAGGCGCTGGCCGAGCACTGCGGGCATGCCCGGTTCGTGTGGAATCTCGCCGTCGAGCAGCACCGGCATTGGAAGCCGGGCCGGAAAAGCGCTCCAGGGTTCGCCGAGCAGTGCCGTCAGCTCACCGAGGCCAGGGCGGAGTCCGGCTGGCTGAGGGCCGGGTCGATCGTCGTGCAGCAGCAGGCGCTCAAGGACTTCGCCCAGGCCATGGCGAACTTCTTCGGCGGAACCCACCGGAAACCCACCTGGCGCAGACGCGGCCGGGGTGAGGGGTTTCGCATCGTCGCGGTCAAGCCCGGCGACGTGCGGCGCCTGTCGCGGCGGGTGGGTGAGGTCAAGGTCCCGAAGGTGGGATGGGTGCGGTTTCGCTGGTCGCGCGCCGTTCCCGGCGGGGTGAGATCCTACCGCGTCACCCGCGATCGGGTCTGGCGCTGGCATGTCGCCTTCGCCGCCGTCCCCGAACCGATCCCCGCCCCCGGAACGGGTGAGGTGATCGGGATGGATCGGGGGGTCGCGGTCTCGGCCGCCCTGTCCACCGGGGAACTGCTCCAGGTGCCCGGCCTGCGTGACACCGAGAAGAGCCGCCTGCTGCGGTTGCAGCGCAAACTCGCCCGCGCCGGGCGCGGCTCCAACCGCCGGGCGAAGGTCAAGGCCGCCCTTGCGAAACTGAGGGCCCGCGAGGCCGACCGGCGCAAGGATTGGATCGAGAAGGTCAGTACCGGCCTGGCCCGCGGGTTCGACGTCATCGCCGTCGAGGACCTGAAGATCTCCGGCATGACCCGTTCGGCCAGGGGCACCTTGGCCGAGCAGGGCGGCAACGTCGGTCAGAAGGCCGGTCTCAACCGGGGCATCCTCGCCGCCGGATGGGGGCGGCTGGTGACACGGCTGGAAGACAAGGCCCCCGGCCGGGTCCGGAAGGTTGACCCGCGTTACACGTCGCAGACCTGCAACGCCTGCGGGCACCGCGCGGCCGGGTCGAGAGAGAGCCAATCTCGATTCCGCTGCGTCGCCTGCGGGCATCAGGACAACGCCGACGTCAACGCGGCCAAGAACGTCAGGGACACCGCCGCGGGGCATGCGGTGGATACGCGGGGAGGCGACCGGGGTGCCGGGCCTGTGAACCGCGAACCTCAACGCGACCTCCTCCTGGTGGGGTAGTTGCTGTTGGAATCCCCCGCTTTCAAGCGGGGGAGGATGTCAAGAGGATTCTCGCCAGGTCGTGGCCGGGCTCGGCGCCCAGGCCGGGGATGATCAGTTGGTCGAGCCGGATGGCCTCGGCCAGCTCGGTGAGCCGCCGGGCGCACTGCTCGGGGGTGCCGACGAAGGAGAAGGCGGCGACCAGCTCGGCCGGGACGAGGTCGGCGGCCGCCTCGGGGCCCGCCCGCCTGAGCCGGTCGGCGTAGGCCCGGTCGACGCCGAGCCGTTCCAGCAGCGCGGGCGGCGAGTCGGGCAGCGCGTAGCCGAGCTCGACCTGCTGGCGCCGGTAGGACCGCTCGTCCATGGCGAGCTGCGGCCGGTAGCAGATCCGCACGCCGGGGCGCCGCGCCCGCAGCCGGTCGGCGACGCCCGCCAGATCCGCCGTCGGAAACCCGGCGAGCATCACCCCGTCCGCCTCTGCGGCGGCTAGGTCGAGCATGCGCGGCCCCTTGGCCGCCACCCAGATCTCCGTGCCGGGACACGTGTCGCGGATCGCGGCGATCGTCTCGCGTGTCCTGGCGACGGGGCGTTCCGGGGCGAGCCCGAGCGGCCCGAGGGCGAGCGTGCCCCCGGCTGCCAGGCAGATCCTGGCCCGCCCACCGGTGTGCTCGGCCGCTCCACGCAGCGCGTTCGCGGTGATCAGGGGATGACGCGAGTAGGGGTTGGTCGGTCCGAGTCCGAGGCCGATCCTGCCGGTGGCCGCGGCGACGGCGCCGAGCAGTACCCACGGATCGTGCGCGTGCGTGCCCTCGTCGGGGATCCACACGCAGTCGAGGCCGAGCCGGTCGGCCCTCACCGCGATCTCCACGACCTGCGCGAACGGCGCCCCGGGGACGAACACCGAAGTGGCGAGTTCCACGCCCCTCCCTCCAACGAGCCGAAAAGTTGCTTAAATTTCAGCAACTCACCGAAGGGGCGTCAACGCCCGGTTCCGCCCGGAGGAACCGCTCTCACTCTTCCTCCCGGCGCGACCCGCCGTACGCCGTGAGAAGTTTTCCTTCACCCCTCCCGTGCCGGTGGATAGCCTGAACCGGTGCAGATAGGCGTGAACGTCCCCAACTTCGGTCCCGGCACCGATCCCGACGTGTTACGGCGGTGGGCACAGACGGTCGAGGGTCTCGGCTTCGACCTGCTCATGATCTCCGACCACGTCGCGGTGACGCCCGACGTCGCCGAGCGGTACCCGGCGCCGTTCTACGAGCCCTTCACCACCCTGGCGTGGCTGGCCGGCGTCACCCACCGGATCCGGCTCGGCACCTCGGTGCTCGTCCTCCCCTACCGGCACCCCCTGCTCGTCGCCCGGATGGCCGCCAACCTCAACCGGATCAGCGGGGGGCGGCTGGTCCTGGGGGTGGGCGTGGGCTGGGCGCGGCAGGAGTTCGACGCCCTGGGGGTGCCGTTCGAACGGCGCGGCGCGCTGACCGACGAGCACCTGCGCGCGGTACGCGCCGCCTGGGAGGACGAGCGGGACTACCGCTCCGGGCACGTCCCGATCTGGGTCGGCGGCAACAGCGACGCCGCCCTGCGCAGGGCCGTACGGCTCGGCGAGGCGTGGCACCCGCTGTACTTCACCCTGCCGTGGCTGCGCGAGGCGCTGGAGCGCGTCGGCGGCCTCGCCCGCGAACAGGGGCGCCCCGTGCCCGCCCTGGCGCCCCGCATCGTCCTGCGGCTCACCGACACGCCGGTCACCGGCCCCGGACGGCTCGCGGGCGAGGGCACGACCGACCAGGTCCACGACGACCTGCGCGAACTGCGCGCGCTCGGCACCGAGACCGTCGTGCTCGACCCGTTCGACGGCGATCCGGCCGAGACCCTTCACCCGCAGCGGGCCTGGCGGGCGCTGGCGACCGTGGCCGCCCTGGAGAACCTGACCGGTGGCCACCTCCCGCAGGAGATCCCGGAGGAGCGACGATGACACACGATGACGAGAGACTCCTGCGCCGGGCCGTCGAATTCGAGGAGGCGCGCGTGCCCGTCGAGGGGTACCACCGCTGACACCCGGTTCCGGCGGATCTCGGAAGGCCGCGGCTCAGAGCTCGACACCCGGTTCCGGCGGGCCGCGGAAGGCCGCGGCTCAGAGACGGCACTCCGGCTGATCCCGCAAGTGGAGCAGGGCTGCGTCCAGGCCGGGTCCCAGGGCGTTGACCGCCTCCGGGGGCAGGAAGGCGAACAGGTGCTCGTGGAGCGCCCGGCTGACCTCGGCTCTGGCCTGGACGACCACCCGTTCCCCCTCGGGGGTGAGCAGGGCGTAGGTGGTCTTGCCCCGGACCGGGTCGTCCTCGCGCTCGACGAGGCCGAGCCGTACCAGCCGGTCGATCTGGTGGGCCAGGCGGCTGCGCGAGAACCAGACCCGCTGGGCCAGCTCCGTCATGCGGACCCGGCCCGAGTCGGCGATCTGACGCAGCACCCCGTAGTCGGCGTGGTTGAGCCCGAAGCCGTCCTTGAGGCGCCGGTCCAGCAGCGCGGTGACCAGCCGCCCGCCCTCCACGAAGTTGCGCCAGCCGTGGAGTTCGTCAGGTCCGAGCCGTGAGCCGTCGTCCGCCATCCCGGAAGAGTAACCCGGCCCGGGGCCGACGTCAGTTCGCCGGGGAGCCGGCGTGGAGCGTCCCCGGAGCCCCGGCGCGCAGTGCCGCGACGATGTCGGCCTTGTGCCGGTAGGCGGCGGCCATCGGCGCACCCTCCCGCAGCGCGGCCGCGACCGCCTCCTCCGCCGTGGCGTAGGCGGCGGCGTCGGCCAGCACCTCCGGATCCGGAACGGCCACCACGCCGCCCTCGTCCATGAGGATCGTGTCGCCGTCGGCGATCCGCACGCCCGCCACGGACACCGGCTCCCCCATCGCCGCGACGTGGACCAGGGGGCCCGGCCCCGCCGTGGCCTCGTAAAGCGCCCACAGCGGCAGGCCGAGCTCCCGCACCGCGCCGACGTCGCGCGCCCCGCCCTCGACCAGGGCGCCGACGACGCCGGCGTTCCGGGCCGCCAGGGTGAGGATCTCACCCCACACCGCGCCTTCCGCCGCCTCGGCTCCGGCGACGACGACCACGCGCCCGCCGAGGTCCTCGTCGAGGAGCCGGTGCAGGGGTTTGAGCCCCTCCGGGCCCGGCCCGGGGGCCAGCAGCACCGTCCTGGCCTCCCCCCGTACGGCCGCCGCCCGGTGGACGGGCAGCAGCGGCGGGCTGAGCCATCCCCGCAGGCCCCGAAGCTGGAGCACGTCGGCGACGGCACTGGCCGGTGGGAGCATGTCAGTTCATCCCTTCAACAGAAATTTCCGGATCTTACCCACCGAGGTGCGGGGCAGTGCCTCGACCACCTCGAACCGCACCGGCCGCTTGGACTTCGCCAGCCTGGCCTCGCACCAGCCCGCGAGGTCGTCCAGGGCGGCGCCGTCCTTCGGCACCACGAACGCGACCGGCACCTCGTCCCTGATCGGATCGCGCTCCCCCACGACCGCCGCCTCGTACACGCCGGGGTGGGCGGCGAGCACGGACTCGACCTCGACGACCGACACGTTCTCCCCGGCGACCTTCAGGATGTCACCGCCCCGCCCGCCGAAGTAGACGTTGCCGTCCTGGTCGACCGTGGCGAGGTCGCCGGTGGCGAACCAGCCGTCCCGGAAGCAGGCGGCCGTCGTCTCGGGGTCGTCCAGGTAACCGCCGAACAGCGTCTCGCCGGGGGTGCCGCCCACGAGGATCTCGCCGACCTCGCCCGGCCGTACCGGCAGGCCCGTCTCCGCCGAGACGACCCGGACCGCACAACCCAACGTCGGCACGCCCATGGCCTGCGGGACCGGCGCGGGCATCCGGTTGGTCAGCACGGCCGGGAGGGTCTCGGTCATGCCGTACAGCTGCCGGGGGCGGCAGCCGAGCAGGGCGGCCATCGCCTCGTACTGCTCGTCGGTGAGGTTCTGCGCGTACCAGCAGTTGACCAGCCGGAGTCCCTCGACCGGGGCCGCCCCCCTGGCGAGGATCATCCGCATCGGCGCGGCGAACAGGCTGGCGTGGGTCGCCCCGTGGCGGGCGGCCTGTGCCAGGAAGCGGCTCGCCGAGAAGGTGTGCGTCAGCGCCACGCTCGCGCCGACCGCGATGGCGGGCGCGAAGGAGTAGTACTGCGCGTTGGCGTGGAACAGGGGAAGCACGACCAGCTGCCGGTCGTCCGGCCGCAGCGCGGCGGCGGCGGCCATCACGTCTCCGGCGAAGGCGTAGTTGGCCTGGGTGACCACCACGCACTTGGGCGCGGAGGTCGTGCCGGAGGTGAACATCAGGCCGAGCGGCGCGTCGGGGGGCGGCAGCTCGCTCCACAGCGGCGGCTCCCCCGCCAGGACGTCGAGCGTGACGTCCGCCTCCGGCACCTCGACGACCTCGACCCCGGCCACCTGGGAGACCGCGACCCGGAAGACGGTCGCCCGCTCCGGCGCGCAGACCCCCAGCACGGCGCGGGTGCGCCGCAGGTGGACGGCCAGCTCGGGGGCCGTCGAGGAGGGGTCGGAGGGGACCATGGCCGCGCCAAGCTTCGCGCAGGCCAGCCAGATCGCAACGAACGCCGGGGAGTTGCGCAGGGCCACGCCGACGCGCGAGCCCGCCGTGACCCCCCGGGCCTGGAGCCCACCCGCCACCCGGTCCACCAGGGCGTCGAATCCGGCGTAGGTCCAGCGGGTCACGGACCCGTCCGGCCCCTCCCAGATGAGGAAGGGGTGGTCCGGACGGGCCGCCACCGCGTCCCACCAGCGGGCGGCGAACGTGACGGTCATGCCCCTGATCCGCCTGCGGGCGAGGCGGGGACCGCGGCGGGCACGGCGTCGGAGGAGGCGCCGGTGGGCGTGCCGTACCCGCCGCCGCCCGGGAGCTCCAGCCTGACGACGTCGCCCGGCTGGAGGGTGATGCGGGCCTGGGTGCGGACCGGTTCCCCGTTGACGAGGAAGCGGCCCGTCGCCCCGGCCTCACCGCCGAAGACTCCGAGCGGTCCCCTGGCCAGGCGGCTGGTCACCGCGTTGAGCGTCCACGGCGCCTTGGTGTCCACCGTGAACTCGATCGTCTGGCCGAGACCGCCGGTGTGCAGTCCCCGGCCGCCGGAGTCGCGGCGCAGTTCCTTGCGGAGGAACCGGATCGGGGCCGAGCCCTCGACCACCTCGATGGGCACCGCGGAGACGCCCGTCGGATAGGAGGTCGCCGACAGGCCGGACTTCGACGCGCGGGCGCCGACGCCGCCGGCGTAGGTGAACATCGCGGTGATGAAGGGGCGGCCGTCGTCGTGCTGCCCGCTGACCTGCATGGTCCACACCGCCGCCGACCCCTCGGCCATCACCGCCTCGGGCAGCACCTGCGACATGGCCTGCAGCAGCGGCATCGGCAGGAACATGCCGACCACGTGCCGGGCCGTGCACGGGGACGGCGGCACCGCGTTGACGATGCTGCCCTCGGGGGCCTCGACCCGGATGGGGGCGAGCGAGCCCGCGTTGTTCGGGATGTCGGGGTTGAGCAGGCTGCGCAGCGTGAACGTGGTGTAGGCGTGGGTGTAGTTCTTCACCACGTTGATGCCGTACGGGCTGGCGCCGGAGGAGCCCGCGTAGTCGACGAGGATCTCGCCGCGCTCGTTGTCGACCGTCAGCGCGACCTGGATGGTGATCTCCGAGCCGTCGGCCAGGTCGAGCACCGAGGACGCCTCGTACCGCCCGCCGGGCAGGGCCCTGATCGCGCGCCGGGTGGCGTCCTCGGAACGCTCGACGACCACGTCGGCGAGGTCCTCGATGTCGTCGAGGCCGTAGGTGTCGAGCAGGGTCTGCAGCCGCTGCGCGCCGACCTCGCCGGAGGCCATCTGCGCGTGCAGGTCACCGGCCATGTGGGTGGGCTGGCGGACGTTGGCCAGGATGAGGTCCCAGACCGGGATGTTGCGCTCGCCGCGCACCATCAGCTTGGTGATCGGGATCCACAGGCCCTCCTCGAAGACGTCCCGGGCCCCCGCGCCGATGCCGTAGCCGCCGACGTCGGTGTGGTGGATCGTGGAGCAGAAGAAGGCGATCGCCCGGCCGTTCCTGAAGACCGGGACCAGCACGGTCACGTCGAGCAGCTGCCCGGCGGTCTTGTAGGGATCGTTGGTGATCAGCACGTCGCCGGGTTCGAGCGAGTCGACCGGGTGCTTGTCCAGCACGTGGCGCACCGCGATGGCCAGCGAGTTGATGTGGCCCGGGGTGCCGGTCACGGCCTGGGCGACCATCCGGCCCCGCCGGTCGAACAGCGCGTTGGCGAGGTCGCCCGCCTCGCGCACGATCGGGCTGAAGGCCGCCCGCTGCAGCGCCCTGGCCTGCTCGTTGACGGTCGAGATGAGCGAGCCCCAGAGCACCTCGAGCTCGATCGCGTCAAAGGTCCTGCTCAACTCAGGCCTCCCTGGTTGCGATGACGGAGCCGTCGGCGGAGACCTCGCAGGCCCAGCCGTCCGGCACGACGGAGGTGGTCTCGCGCTCCTCGATCAGCGCGGGGCCGCTGAAGCGGTCTCCGGCGCCGAGGGAGGCACGGCGGTAGACGGGGACGTCGACGGGCGCCTCGCCGCGGCGGAAGCGGGCCCGGCGGGTGCCCTTGGGGACGGGGGCACCGGTCCCCTTCGGCAGGGCGGGCACCTCGAAGGGCGGGGCGTCCGACCAGGCGGCCACCCGCCAGGTCACGACCTCCACGTCCACGTCGGGGATGCGCAGGCCGTACACCCGCTCGTAGGCCTGGTGGAAGGCCTCGGCCGCGTCGGCGACGGACCCCGGCCAGGTCTCTCCCTCGCCGACCCAGACGGTGATCTCGTTGCCCTGCCCGGCGTAGCGGGCGTCCAGGCCGTAGCGGAACTGGACGTTCGCCACGTCGGCCCCTGCGGCGGTGAGGACCCGGCGGCCCTCCTCGCGCATCTCGTCCAGCAGCGCGTCGCGGTCGGTCTCGACGCCGTCGCCGAGCACGCGGAGCATGCTGCGGGCCAGGTCGATGCGGACCGGGCTGACCAGGGTGCCGAAGGCGGACAGCACGCTCGCGTTGACCGGGAAGATCACCCGGGGGGCCTCCAGGAGCGTGGCGACCCCGCAGGCGTGCACCGGGCCCGCGCCGCCGAAGGCGATGAGCGAGACGCCGCGCAGGTCGATGCCGCGTTCGACGGCGTGCATGCGCGCGGCGGCGGCCATGTTCTGGTTGATGACCTCGTAGACGCCGACCGCGGCCTCCTCGGCACCCGCCTCCAGGGCCTCGGCCAGCGGGCCGAAGGCGGTCCTGGCCGCCTCCAGGTCGAGCGGCATCTCGCCGCCGAGGAAGTAGTCCGGGTCGAGCAGGCCCATGACGAGGTCGGCGTCGGTGGTCGCGGGGATCGTGCCGCCCCTGCCGTAGCTCACCGGTCCGGGGTCGGCTCCGGCGGAGTCGGGGCCGACCTTGAGCAGGCCGAGGTCGTCGATGCGGGCCAGGCTGCCGCCGCCGGCGCCGATCTCCACCAGGTCGACCGAGGGCACCGAGCACGGGTAGCCGGAGCCCTTCTTGAACCGGTAGACCCGGGCGACCTCGAACTCGTTGGTCAGCTCGGGCCGGTGGTCCTCGATCAGACAGGACTTGGCCGTGGTGCCGCCGAGGTCGAAGCAGAACAACCGGTCCTCGCCGAGCCTGCGGGAGTACCAGACCCCGGCCAGCGCGCCCGCCGCCGGGCCCGACTCGACCAGCCGGATCGGCACCTTGCGCGCGTCGGCGGCGGAGACGACCCCGCCGTTGGAGAGCATCATCAGCACCGAGGCGCCGAAGCCGCTGTCGCGCAGCCAGCGCTCCAGTTCCTCGAGGTAGGGGCCGATCACCGGCATGGTGGCCGCGTTGCAGGCCGTGGTGATCATGCGGGGGTACTCGCGGATCTGCGGGGTGACCTCGTAGGAGGCGCAGACCGGCACGCCGAGCCGCTTGGCCAGGCCCTCGGCGACCACCCGCTCGTTGTCGGCGTTGGCGTAGGAGTTGAGCAGGCAGACCGCGACGGCCTCGACGCCCCGCATGCTCTCGGCCAGCTCGTCGAGGGCGGTCTCGGCGGGGGCGAGCCGTACCTCGCCGGTCGCCGTCACACGCTCGTCGATCTCGAAGACCAGTTCCCTGGGGATGGGCGGGGCGGGGAACTCGATCTGCAGGTCGTACATGTCGTAGCGGTGCTCGGTGCGGATCTCCAGCGTGTCGCCGAAGCCCCGGGTGGTGACGAGCGCGGCGCGGCCTGTCTTGCCCTCGATGAGGGCGTTGGTGATCAGCGTCGTCGCGTGCACGATGGGCCGGGTGATGTCGCGCGGCTCGATCCCGGCCTTGGCCAGTGCCGAGGTCACGCCGTCTCGCACGCCGCCCAGCGGCGCCGAGGGCGTGGTGAGCGTCTTCTCCACGACCACTCGGCCCGAATCGGCGTCCAGCAGGACGATGTCGGTGAAGGTGCCGCCGATGTCGACGGCGAGGCGCCAGTCAGTCACTCGCTGCGTTCCCCTCGGTGATGGTCCACGTGTCGGGACCGTTGAGCAGGGTGGCGAGGTCGCCCTCGCCCTGGGTCTGTACGGCCTGGCCGAGCTGGGCGGCCATGAGCTCGTCGTAGGAGGGCCGGTCGACGTCGCGGAAGACGCCGATCGGGGTGGGGTCCGAGACCCGGGAGGCGACGAAGGCCTCGCCGAGGTCGTCGGTGGTCTCGATCTCGTGGAACAGGTCGTCCCGGGAGAAGGCTCCGTCGTTGAAGATCGGGCAGTTCTGGTAGATCTCCACGAACGAGGCGCCCCGGTGGGCCGCGGCCCTGCGGAGCACGCCCTGCAGGTGTTTGCGGTCGGAGTCGATGGTCCTGGCCACGAAGGTGGCCTCGGCGCCCAGGGCCAGCGAGATGGGGTTGAACGGCCGGTCGATGGATCCCATCGGCGACGATTTCGTGATCTTCCCGGCCTCGGAGGTCGGGGAGTACTGGCCCTTGGTCAGGCCGTAGATGCGGTTGTTGAACAGCAGGATGTTCAGGTTGACGTTGCGGCGCAGCGCGTGGATCAGGTGGTTGCCGCCGATCGAGAGCCCGTCGCCGTCACCGGTGATCACCCATACCGACAGGTCGGGGCGGGAGGTGGCCAGGCCGGTGGCGATCGCCGGGGCGCGGCCGTGGATCGAGTGGAAGCCGTAGGTGTCGAGGTAGTAGGGGAAGCGGGAGGAGCAGCCGATCCCGGAGACGAACACGATCCGCTCTCGGGGGACGCCCAGCTCGGGCAGGAAGGACTGCACCGCGGCGAGGATCGCGTAGTCCCCGCAGCCGGGGCACCAGCGGACCTCCTGGTCGGACTTGAAGTCCTTCATGCTCAGCTTGACGTCGGACTTCGGCACCAGGGACAGGCCCCGGCCGTTCTGGATCTCACTCACTGTCGATCACGTCCTGGATCACGCCGGCCAGCTCGGCCGCCTTGAACGGCAGGCCGCGGACCTGGGTGTAGGAGATCGCGTCCACCAGGTAGCGGGCGCGCACCAGCATCGCGAGCTGGCCGAGGTTGAGTTCGGGGATCAGCACCTTGTCGTAGGAGCGCAGCACGTCGCCGGTGTTGGCGGGCAGCGGGTTCAGGTGGCGCAGGTGGGCATGGGCGACCCGGCCCCCGGCCTTCCTGACCCGCCGTACGGCCGCCGCCACCGGCCCCTGGGTCGACCCCCACCCGAGCACGAGCACCCGGGCCTCCCCTCCGGGGTCGTCCGCGTCGAGGGCGGGGACGTCGATGCGGTCGATCTTGGACTGGCGCAGCCGTACCATCCGGTCGTGGTTGCCGGGGTCGTAGGAGATCTCCCCGGTGCCGTGGGCCTTCTCGATGCCGCCGATCCGGTGTTCCAGGCCGGGGGTCCCGGGGATCGCCCAGGGTCTGGCCAGGGTCTCCTCGTCACGGGAGAAGGGCAGGAAGCCGTCGGGTCCGGCGGGGCCGGCCGCGAACTCCACCGAGATGTCGGGCAGGCCGGCGACGTCGGGGATGCGCCACGGCTCGGAGCCGTTGGCCAGGTAGCCGTCCGACAGCAGCACGACCGGCGTGCGGTACTTCAGCGCGATCCGCGCCGCCTCGATGGCCGCGCCGAAGCAGTCGCCGGGCGAGGCGGCCGCGACCACCGGGACCGGTGACTCGCCGTTGCGGCCGAACAGGGCCATCAGCAGGTCGGCCTGCTCGGTCTTGGTCGGCATGCCCGTCGAGGGGCCGGCCCGCTGCACGTCCACCACGACGAGCGGCAGCTCGACCGCCACGGCCAGGCCGATCGTCTCGGCCTTCAGCGCCACGCCGGGTCCCGAGGTCACGGTGACGCCGAGCGCTCCGCCGTAGGAGGCGCCGAGCGCGGCGCCGACCCCGGCGATCTCGTCCTCCGCCTGGAAGGTCCGCACGCCGAAGTTCTTGTGCTTGGACAGCTCGTGCAGGACGTCGGAGGCCGGGGTGATGGGGTAGGCGCCCAGGAAGAGCGGCAGCCCGGCCTGCCGGGAGGCCGCGACCAGGCCGAGCGCCAGGGCGGTGTTGCCGGAGATCGTCCGGTAGCGGCCCGGCGCCAGTCTGGCGGGCTTGACCTCGTAGGAGACCGCGAAGTCCTCGGTCGTCTCGCCGAAGTTCCAGCCCGCCCTGAAGGCGGCGACGTTGGCGTCCCTGACGTCGGGGCGACCGGCGAACCTGCGGTTCAGGAAGTCGACGGTCGTGCTGACCTGGCGGCCGAACAGCCACGACAGCAGGCCGAGGGCGAACATGTTCCTGGCGCGGACCGCGTCCTTGCGTGTCAGCCCGAACTCCTCGACCGCCGCCAGGGTGAGCGAGGTCATGTCCAGGGCGTGCACCGCGAAGCCGTCCAGCGAGCCGTCCGTGAGGGGGCTGGCGCCGTACCCCGCCTTGGCGAGGTTGCGCTTGGTGAACTCGGAGGTGTCCACGATGATCCGCCCGCCGCGCGGCAGCTCCGCGAGGTTGGCCCTGAGCGCGGCCGGGTTCATCGCCACGAGCACGTCGGGCGCGTCACCGGGGGTGAGGATGTCGTGGTCGGCGAAGTGGAGCTGGAAACTGGAGACCCCGGGCAGGGTCCCGGCGGGGGCGCGGATCTCCGCCGGGAAGTTCGGGAAGGTCGCCAGGTCGTTGCCGAGGCGGCCGGTCTCGGAGGTGAACCGGTCGCCGGTGAGCTGCATCCCGTCGCCGGAGTCGCCGGCGAACCTGACGATCACCCGGTCGAGCTGCTTTACCTGCTTCATCGCCCGCCGCCCGCCGCTCCCGGCGCTCCGGTGGCCGCACCGCCCGCGCCTCGCGGCGCCCCGGCGCCCCCGCCGGCCGGGCCGGTGGTGCCCCG
The DNA here is from genome assembly GCF_040683035.1 of Streptosporangium sp. NPDC051022. NCBI lineage: Bacteria > Bacillati > Actinomycetota > Actinomycetes > Streptosporangiales > Streptosporangiaceae > Streptosporangium > Streptosporangium sp. NPDC051022. The sequence goes on from NZ_JBFBCF010000031.1 coordinate 60,799, forward strand.
GAGCGGAACGCTGCTCACGCGGGCCCGCCGTGCACGGCCTCGCGCAGCCGCTCGACGAGCAGGCGGGGCTTGTCCGAACCCCAGACGTTGCGGCCGAACGCGACGCCCGCCCCGCCCGCCTCGACGACGCCGCGCGCGACCTCGACCACGTCGTCCTCGGTCTTCATCTTCGGGCCGCCGAGCGCGACCACCGGGACGGGGCACGTCTCCACCACGGCGGCGAACTCCTCCGGCGGGCCGGGGCAGACGGTCTTGATGATGTCGGCGCCCAGTTCGGCGCCGATGCGCGCGGCCCTGGCCACGTTCTCGGTCGTCCACGGCACGGCCTGCCCCCAGCCGCCGGGGATCATCTCCGCCATGACCGGCAGGCCGAGCATCTCGGCCTCGGAGCACAGGCGGGCCAGCCGGGTCAGCGACAGGTCCTCGTCGGGGGCGCCGGGGAAGGCCAGCACGACCAGGCAGTCCGCGCCGATCTTCAGGGCCTCCTCGGTGCGGTGCAGGATCTGGTTGAGGTCGGTGACCGCGCGCTCGCCGAGCTCCGACGAGCCGCCGTCGACCCGCAGCACCAGCCCGGCGCCGGCGAAGGCGTCGGCGTAGGCGCGGGCCAGGTGCCAGGTGGCCAGCACCGCGTCGGGGCCTCCCGCCGCGATCTCGTGCATCGGCTCGCCCAGCGGCGGCCCCTCGCCCATGTAGGCGGCGTGGTCGATGGCGACGAAGACGGCGCGGCCGTCCGCGCCGAACATTCGACGCATGCGACGGAGCTTGCCCGCCCCGATGGCGGAGGTGTTCAGCAAGGCTGTCTTCCTTTCCTGGCAGGTCTGTGGGTGCTGCTTTCTCTGGCCGGGTCCTCAGCCGGAGACCTGGCGGGCGAACTCCTCGCCGTCCCAGTAGTCGACCCGGTGGGCGACGAGACCGTCGGCGACCTCGAAGCGGAACATCCCGCGGATCGCGACGGGCCGTCCCCGGTAGGTGAAGGTCATCCGGTACGGCACCGCCGCCCTGGCCCCCTCCACGATCAGGTCCTCGATCTCGTAGCGCAGACCGGCGAACTCCGCCAGGAACCCCTTCAGTCGTTCCCGGTAGGCGTCCCGGCCGTGCAGGTCCACCCCGGCCGCCGAGGTGTGCTCGTTGTGGAAGGCCGGGGTGACGCAGGCGGCGATCTCGTCGGGGTCGTGGCGGTTGAGCGCCCCGAGGTAGCGCTCGACCGCCAGACGGGTCAGCTCCCCCACAGGGTGCGGACCTCCTCGAAGACCTGCTGGTTGTGCGAGATCTCCACGACGTTGCCGTCGGGGTCCTTCAGCGCGCAGATGTATCCGACCGGCGCGGGCAGCTCCATGGGCTCCCAGTGCAGGCAGCCCATCTCCCGCGCCTCGGCGGCGATCCGGTCCACGTCCTCGCGGTTGGGCACCTCCATGCCGAGGTGCGCGAACGGCGACAGCTGCGGCTGCTGCTTCCCCTTGTCCTTGGTGAACTCCACCAGCACCAGCACGAACGGGGTCTCCACCTGCTTGTCGTTGGACAGCCAGGCGTTGCGCCCGTCCTTGTCCTCGTGGCGGGAGACGACCACCAGCGGGGTCATGGTGGTGTAGAACTCGATCGCCTTGTCCAGGTCGCAGCTGGGCAGCGCGACGTGCGTCCAGCGCGCCTCGGTGAGCTTCTTCTCCAGCACGTCCTTCTCCTTCTAGTCCTTGTCCACTGGCCCGTCGAACTCGTCCGGGTCCAGCGGCGTGGCCACGTCCCGGCGGATGGCCCGCATCATGTGCTGTGCCCTTCCCTCCCAGAGGCTGGGCGGACCCACCCGGTAGAAGGGAGAGCGCAGGTTCTCCATGAGCTGCGTCACCATGTCGGTGTCTTCCTTGTTGGTCTGCTCGAGACCGTCCAGCTCCCGGTTCTGCAGGTCGAGGTCCTCACTGAGCCCGTAGATCCGGGAGAACAACCGTGAGCGGTCCGGTGCGATCGGATCCACTCTCACCATGATGAGCTGGGAGGCGTAGGGCAGCGGAGTGAGGTTCGGGTAGATGAACTCCGCGTAGCTGCCGCGCAGGTCCTGGGCGTCGAGGTCGGTACGGCCCGCCGACATGTCGAAGTTCTCGGAGTGCGGCTTGTAGCCACTGGTGGTGCGTCCCTCGAACCGGACGATGGTGTCCATCTGCTTGCGCACCTTGTTCAGCCGCCGGTGCACGAAACGCACGTGGTAGTCGTCGTTGGAGTTCTCGACGAAGGCCTTCCAGTTGATCGGGAAGGTCTCGTCCAGCTCCCGGTGGTAGCGCTTGAAGGTGTCGATCCGGTACCGCTCGTAGCGCGGCAGCAGGGGCGCGATCCACTCGTCGAAGGACGGCGCCTTGTGCGACAGGCAGCCGAAGACCAGTTTACCGAAGGCGACCTTGACCCTGATGGGGACCAGGCCGTAGTCCTCCTTGGGGAAGTCGGGGCCGTACATGCGGTCCATGTCGGGAATGCTCAGCAGCTTGCCGTCGAGCCCGTACGTCCAGGCGTGGTAGGGGCAGGCCAGGGCCTTGCAGTGACCCGCGGGGCGGAAGGCGAGACCGGCCGCGCGGTGCCTGCAGTTGTTGAGGAAGCCCTTGACCGAGCCGTCCTCCTGCTTGATCACGACGACGGGCTGGACGCCGATCTGGCCGGTGATGTAGTCGCCCGGCTTCTCCAGGTCCTCGACGTCGCCGAGCCAGACCCATGACCGGCCGAAGACGCGGATCATCTCCAGGTCGAAGAGATCCCTGTCCCAGACCTCCCACGGTTGCAACATGTCGCTGGGCAGCGGAGGGTTCACGAGTCCGCGTGACTCGTCCGCCCACTCGCCCTGTCGCCGCGCGACCCGTTCGTGCAAGGCCTGCTCAGCGGATCGATCTACGAGCACGAGCTGCCTCCTGTCCTGCTCAAGGGGGGTGACGCCGATGTCCGGACGCTACGTCCCGCCCACCGGGCGCCTCCATGTGCCCGCCGCACAAAGAACCGGGGTCCGCGCTGCCCCCGGGCAACATCGGTGCCCGCCGGACGGCATGGGATGGTCGGTGTCGTGAACCATCGCACGCTCGGCCGTACCGGCATCCAGGTCAGCCCGCTCTGCCTCGGCACGATGATGCTCGGGGCCTGGGGAAACACCGACCCCGGCGAATGCGAGCGCATCATCGCCACCGCGCTCGACGCGGGCATCAACATGATCGACACCGCCGACGTCTACGCGTTCGGCGAGAGCGAGGAGATCGTCGGCCGGGCCATCAGGGGCCGCAGGGACGAGGTCGTGCTCGCCACGAAGTTCGGCAACCCGATGGACGACTCACCCGGCCGCCGGGGCAACTCCCGGCGCTGGATCATGCGAGCCGTCGAGGACAGCCTGCGCCGCCTGGGCACCGACCACATCGACCTGTACCAGGTCCACCGGCCCGACCCGCTCACCGACATCGACGAGACCCTCGGCGCCCTGTCCGACCTCGTACGGCAGGGCAAGGTGCGGGCGATCGGCACCTCCTCCTTCCCCGCCGAGGAGGTCGTCGAGGCCCAGTGGGTCGCCGAACGCCGCCACCGGGAGCGGTTCGCTACCGAGCAGCTGTCCTACTCGATCCTGGCCCGGCACGCCGAGGCCGCGGTGCTGCCGGTGGCCGAGCGGTACGACCTGGGCGTGCTGGTGTGGAGCCCGCTGAACGGCGGCTGGCTGACCGGCAAGTACCGCCGTGACACCGTGCCGCCTGCCGACTCCCGCGCGACCCGCAACGCCGACCACTTCGACTTCCGGGCCGAGGACGTCAGGGCCCGCAAGCTCGACCTGGTCGAGAAGCTGGAGGCGCTGGCCGGGGAGGCGGGCCTGTCCCTGATCCACCTGGCGCTGGGCTTCGTGCTCTCCCACCGCGCCGTCACCGCCGCCGTGATCGGCCCGCGCACGCTGGAGCAGCTGAAGGGACAGCTGGGGGCGGACGCCGTACGGCTGCCGGCGGACGTCCTGGACGCGATCGACGCCCTGGTCCCGCCCGGCGCGAACGTCAGCCCCGACGACGTCGGCCACGTCCCCGCCGCCCTGACCGACCCCGCCCTCCGCCGCCGCTGAGCCGCCGTCGTCGTGGGTGTCTCCCTCGCCGCGGCGCGACAGGGGAGACGCACGTCACATTCTTTCCTGTCACATCCCGCCGAGCTGTCCCGTCCGAGAGGTGTACCCAGCGACAACGACAAGGAGTGCACCATGGACGCTCGTCTGAACCTTCAGGGCAACCCGGTCGCCGCCAAGTTCCTGAAGCACGTCATCTCGGCGAGCAAGGCGGTCTCGGGCTCGACGCTGCCGGCCGCGACGCAGCATTTGGTGGAGATCCGCGCCAGTCAGATCAACGGCTGCGGTTTCTGCACCGACATGCACACCAAGGACGCCACGCACGCCGGGGAGACTCCGGTACGCCTCAACCTGATCGCGACCTGGCGGGAGGCCAAGGTGTTCACCGACGCCGAGCGCGCCGCCCTGGAGCTGACGGAGCAGGGCACCCGCATCGCCGACGCGGCCGGTGGCGTCACGGACGAGGTCTGGGCGAACGCCGCCAAGCACTACGACGAGGACCAGCTCGCCGCCCTGGTGTCCCTCATCGCCCTGATCAACGCCTTCAACCGCTTGAACGTCATCGTCCAGCAGCCCGCCGGCGACTACCAGCCCGGCCAGTTCGGATAACGGACGGTACCCGGCCGGACCGCCGGAACCCTCCCGTACCGGCGGCACACGCCCCGGCCCCTCTTCCAGAGGCCCGGGGCGTCGTTCCGGGGGCCCGGCGGTCCGGGGCTCCGGCGGTCCGGCCGCCCCAGAGGCGGAGACCCTCCACCCTCCGCCGGTAAGCTGCGCCGGGTGGGCCACTTCCACCCCACCCGTGGGGCGACTGCTTCGGTGGTGCGGCTGTTGCCCACCTCGCTGGTAGCCAAGGCCTGCGAAAACCGTAGGGACGGCACCCTGGTAGCGCGGCACCGTCTGGCCACTCGGGCGGTCAAGGCAATCCCCCGGCGGCATGGAAGATCGGCGTTTTCTCAGACAGCGGCGTGCTGCCGGGAACTGAGCCAGTCCAGTTGCGCGGCCATCCCGGTGTCCAGGTCGACGTAAGGCTGCCGGTCCAGCAGGCGCTGGGCGGTGCGAAGATCAGCGTGTGTGGCGGGAACGTCGCCGTTGCGGGTGTTAGCCGCCTCGACCAGAACCGGCTGCCCGATGAGTCGGCGGGCGAGGTCGATGACCTCGTTCAAGCAGATACCGGTGCCCCCACCGACATTGATCACGCTGTTGCCGATGGAGGCTGTCGCGGCGGCGATGGTCGCCTCGACGACGTCGGTGACGTAGGTAAAGTCACGGCGCCGGCTGCCGTCGCCGAAGAGCCGGCTAGCCGGAGAGGCGTTCGAGGAGGGCGAACCGCTGGGCGAACGCGGACATCTCCTCGCGTTGCCGCTCGGGTTCGGTGGCGGTGGCGCTCACGACGATGCGGGTCACACCTTGCGCGGCGAACGCCTCGACCTGGTCGACGGTCATGTCGATCGGCCCCGATCGCGTGTACTCCAGCGTCTCCGGGTCGCGACCGGCTTCGACGGCGGCCGACCGGGCGATGTCCAGCTGGATGGCGCGTTCGTCCGGATCGAGCGCGCCACCGGGAAAGTAGCCGTCGCCGCGTCGTCCGGCGCGGCGCGCGGCCGCCCGGCTCGACCCACCGACGTGGATCGGCAGGTGGGTGACCCCGTGTGGTTTTGGAAACTGGGACAGGCCGTCGAAGGTGAAGAACTCCCCGTCGAAGCCGACGCCGTCTTCGCCACCGGCCCAGAGCAGCCGCATCACGTCGATCGCCTCATCGGCACGACGGCCACGGGTGCCGAAGTCGACTCCCAGCGCCCGGGCCTCACCGGGCAGGGAACCGAGCCCCACGGTCAGCAACCGCATTCGCCCCTTGGACAGCACGTCGACGGTCGCCAGGCGCTTGGCGAGGATCACCGGATGGTGGTACGGCAGCAGCAGTACGCCCGTCCCGAGGAGGATTCGTCGTGTGGCCGCGGCGACGAAGCTCAGGCAATCAAGCGGATCGAAGTACGGCAGCGCCGGCGGGAGCTCGAAACGGCCGACCATCGCACCGGGATACAGCGCGATGTGCTCGGGCACGTACAGCGACTCGAAGCCGCATTCCTCGGCGTGCTGGGCATAGGCCACGAGCCCGTCGGGATCGATGCCGTGGTACGGCGTGCTGTAGCTGATTCCAAACTTCATCGTCACTCCTCTGGCCGGCCGACGCGATGCACGACCGGTCGCCGGTCGGCACGGCCGGTGCTGCGGAGGCATCGTGGTCCCGCCATCCGTCGACGACCTCTGCCACCCGGTTGTCGTGGCCACGCTAGAACCTTGACGCCGACGTCAAGGCAACCCGCGCTCGGCCACGATTGCGGAAGCAACCGTTCCGCCGGACGTCGACAAGGAGGGCGACGGCGCTGACCGCGTACGCGACAGGCGCCAACGCCCAGCTCCCTCCGTCCGAGCGCGTGCCGAATCCGTTCGGCTTCCAATGGTGAGCTGCGCCTGGTGAGCCACTTCCAGCCCGCCCGTGGGGCAGGTGCTTCGGTGATGCGGCCGATGCCCACCCACCCGACGATCGACCAGGTCCGCAACGATCCGGAAGCGGCGAAGGCGGAACACGAGAAGATGCCGTGTCCCTACGGGATACCGGCACGCGAGACGGTCCGCACACGGAAATCCGGCCATCCACAATGGTCTCGGCTGTCAGCGCCGGGCACCTTCCGGCCAGACCACACGGACCAGCAACCCCTGTCTCCTGGCTTCGGCCACGACATCGGCCGTCCCGCCGTATCCCCTGGCAGGCTCGCCGTCCCAGACTGCGAGCAGTTCGTCGGCGTGATCGAGCATGAAGCGGCTGGCGACCATGTGCGACTCGGATGTGGACTCGACGAAGTCCATCGTGTGCACCCGCTCGGCTCTGGCGAGTAGCAAGTCGTACTCCTGATGCGCCTCGGCAGGCAGGCCCTCCCGATATCGACTGGCAGGAGTCACCACCTCCAGCGATCCCCCCAGATCGATGACGGCTCGGGCGAAAACCTGGTCGGCTCCGTCCGCGAGACATGACAGACCCGTGATCGCAGGGGCGTGTTCGGCGAGCAGCGAGCGGATGGCGTCGTCGATCAGGGCGGTGGTCGCGTTGGAAAGACCTCGGTGGCCAGAGACCGCGATACGGATCATGATCTTCTTTCTACGAGAGTCGTTCGAAGACGTTCGTCGAAAGCGCGAACGCTGTTGGTCATCGGCCCCTCATAGGTCCGTCGGAATCGCCTGGCACGTTGAATGATCCGCTCCGAGCCGTAGGTGGTCCCCAGTGTGAAGGCGTCCGACACCAACTGGAAAGCCTCGTCGTGGTCCCCGGACATAGCCTTGGCGGTGGCGATCTCGGTCATCAGCATCCCGCGCTGCTTGACAGCGGGCTGGGCCGACGACAACGACTCGGCAAACGCGGCCACGGCCTCGTCAGGGCGGCCGATCCGTACCATGACCAGGGCGCGATACCCCGCGAGCTTCGCGTGATCGAATGGGAAGACCCAGGGCCACGGTGGTGCCGCCGCCCTCTCACTCGCCGTCACCGCGGATTCGGCCTGCCGCAGGGCGACCAGGGCTGCAGGAGCGTCACGGACGGCCGCGCGGCCAAGCGCTTCGATGCTGAACAACCACGCCCGCGCGGTTGCCGGTGGCCGCTCCCCCAGTTCTCTTCGCGCTTGGGCAAGCAGTTCCAGCGCCAGTACCGGATCATCGGCGTCGATCTCGAAGGCGGCTAAACTCCCGATCATGTAAGCCGCCAGCAGGGAGTGCTCGGCCTGACGGGCACTGTCGACAGCCAGACGGTAGTAGGTGCGTGAGGTACCGGCGTCGTGCATATCGGCGTGAACCCATGCGGCGAAACCCGCAGCCTCACTCATTACCGCACGGATATCACCGGCGAACCGGGACTGAGCGGCGCGTCCGAGAATGCAGCTCGTCAGATTCACATGGGTTACAGCTCCCCGAGCCAACTCGCGAGCGGGTGTCGTTGCCTCCAAGCGCCGTTGAGCACCGGTAATGCTGGTCAACGTAGATGCGGTGGTTTCGTCTACCTCTGCGCGTTTAGGTAGTGGTAATGCGGTAAGAGCCGTGAGGGCTATCGCCTTACCGAAGTCTCTGCGTTTCGTTGTATCGTCATCCCCTCGGGTACCGAATCGGAGTAGATGAAGAGGAATCCCGATTCGAAGTGATATTTCCCGGACCTGGTCCACCATCAGTGGCTGATGATTCCGCAGCACTTTGGAAACCCAACTCTGGGAGTAGCCAACCGCCTCGGCCAGTTGGCCCTGTGTCCACCCATTGGCCCGCTGCACCTCGGCGAGGACCGTAGGGATGTCACACTCCGCAAGAGCGGCCGCCATGGTAGGCGAGGACCAGAACTGAAGTGGAAGGCGACCCTGGTTCTGACTCATGACGTTAGGTTAGGCGCCGAGATACTGCCACATCGATATTCGCGAGAAGAATAACCTCAGTGCCGTCAGCGCTAGGCATTAAGCAGGGCCGACACCCGCAGCGATGATCGCCCCATGAACGCTCTCCCTCTCCGTAAGACGCCGACTACGGTCCGCGTCTGTACGGTGCACCTCTCCGACGTGCACCAGAGGCACGGCCTGGCTCTCGCTTCCATTCGGATGAATGACCTCGACCGTCAGCGACGGATGAGACAGGCATCAAACAAACGAGCCACTAGGACAGAAAAGTCCGTTTAGCGGCAAACCTGCCGAGACGGCAAATGAGCGTCATACAGGGGTGGACCCGCCTCAGTGGTTGCGTACTGGGCGGATCCCTTGACCGCACGGTGGAGGTGCGATCCATGGGCAACTCTAAGGCTGCCGCATGTGCGCAAGAAACAGGGGACGATCAAGAGCAGCAGTTCATTCATCTGGTGCGTCTGGCCTGGGATCTGCGGGTGCTGGGGTTGGAGGTCTCAGTGGAGCTTCCGCGCGGGGCGGAGCCGTACGTGGTGGTACGGCGGGCGGCCGGGTCGTTGCGGGTCGCGGCGGCGAAACGCGATCGGGGGTGGGTGTTCTCCTGGGGACGTGGCCGGGAGCAGCAGGCGCCCGCGCTGGACGCGGAGGTCCCGCACCGTATCCGGCAGGTGGCGCGGTGATGGCTGTGACGCTGGGCGTCGTCGACCTGCCGGGCCGGGAGTGCTCGGTGGCGGCGGCTCGGCGGTACGTGGCGAATCTGCTCCGGGGCGCAGGACACCTCGATGTCGACGACGTGGTGCTGGCGGTGAGCGAGGTCGTCACCAACGCCGTGGTGCACACCGCCTCGGGCGGAGAGGGTGGTGTGGTGACCGTGGAGGTCACCCATCTGGGGCCGTGCCTGGTGTGCGTCGAGGTGATCGACGACGGCCCGTCCGCGTCCCGTGTGCCGCCGGGCGTTCCGGTGGTGCGCCGCCACGAGGAGGGCGGGACGGCGTTGGAGACGGGCGGGCGCGGGCTGTGGCTGGTCGACGAGGTCACCGAGAGCTGGGGCGTCCGCCAGGTGGAGAAGGGCCGGGTGGCGGTGTGGATGCGGATCTCCACCTCGGCGAAGGTGGAAGGGCAACCGTGACGACGTTCCGCGACGAACGGCGGGGGCCGAAGCTCTGAGGCGGTTGACGCCGGTTTCCGTGGCTTCGATCCTGTCGTCGTCAGCGCCTCCCTCAAGAGAACGCCGATTCCTCCGTCACCGATGCCCGGCTTCTCCGTTCTCCCCTGCTCGTCTGGCCCGCCCGGCTCGTTTGGTCCAGAGTTCCCAAGCGGCCAGAGCCCAGAGCAGTACCAGGAGCAACAGCGGAAGGGCGTCCTCCGGGAAGGCCGGTAAGAGGTGTCCTCCCGCCATGAGCGCCTCGACGGCCTTCCCTGCGGCGAAGAGCACGGTTCCGAGGCACGCGGCCTTCCAGTACGTCCACCTGAGAGCGCGCCGGGGGGACATCATGCCGTACCGCCTTTGGCCAGGAGTCGGGCGACACGACGATCATACGGCGGGACCCGGCGCGAGCTCACCCGAGCCGACGTAAGAACCCATACTCGGGGGATGAGCGAAACCGACGTCCCCAAGTCCCGCCCTGCCACAGTGAACGGCGAGCCGTACGGGCCATGGAGGGAGCGCACCAAAGGACGCGTGATGAGGCGCGTCTGCTTCTTCCCCGATTCCGATGAGGAAGAGGACCTTCCCGACTTCCTCAGGTAGTCCGGGCAGGCCGATACAAAGAGGCTCATCGGCGCCGATCCAGTCCGCTTCACCGCTCGCAGTACCGGCGCCTGGACGGACACAGACACAGACACAGACACAGCGAAGGTAATCACGGACGCGGCGAAGGCAAGCGGTCACCGCACTACTGAATCCCAGCGCGTGACGTCGCCCTAGATGGCGCCCCCGGCCTGGAGGAACCTCAATGGCGGCTCCGGTCTGGGAGAAAAAGGGGTCGCCATCCAGGGCGACGTCACGCGTAGGTCGTCAGTGTCCGTCACGGGCCGTCGCGGGCCGGGACGTCGGTGACGCGCTCGGGTGGCTCGTGGCCAGAAGGAAAGCTCGGGTGGCTCGTGGCCGGGGGGAAACCGGTGTGCGCGGAAGCGGTCCGGCTGAGTATTGTGCTTGTCATGTCGAGCCCAGAGGCATCCAGGGTGGGGGCTTTCGGTCACCCGTCAGCCCCCTGAACCACAGACCACTGAACGGTCCTGTCCCGCCGCACGATGACGGCGGATGACAGAAGTAGCCGGGCGCTGACCGCGGTGACGAGACGTCTCATCCGATCTCTCATCACCTCGGAGTCTCTCGATGCCTCTGCCTCTCTATCTGCTTTCCGTGGCGCTCTTCGCCATGGGCACGTCGGAATTCATGCTCGCCGGCCTGCTACCGGACATCGCCGCGGACGTCGGCGTTCCGGTCTCGACGGCGGGACTGCTCACCCCGGCCTTCGCCGTCGGAATGGTGGCGGGTGCCCCGCTCATGGCGGGACTGGCGCGCCGGTGGCCACGGCGATCCAGCCTGCTGGGCTTTCTCGGCCTGTTCCTGGCCGCGCACGTTCTCGGCGCCTGCACCGGCGATTTCACGGTTCTGCTCGCCACCCGGGTCGCCGCGGCGCTCGCCTACGCCGGTTTTCTGGCGGTCGCGCTCACCACGGCCGCCGAACTGGTCCCCGCCGACCGGAAGGGGCGGGCCCTGGCCGTCCTGCTGGCGGGCACCACGATCGCCACTGTCGCGGGGGTTCCGGCCGGTGCCCTGCTGGGGACGCTGCTCGACTGGCGCGTCACCTTCTGGGGGATCGCGGTGCTGTGCCTGCCCGCGGCGCTCGGCGTGGTGCTCGGCATTCCCGCCGACGCGGAACGAACCGGCGCAGGACGCCCCGACGCGGAACGACCCGGCGATCCGGTAGGCCCGGATCTACGTCAGGAACTCGCCGAACTACGGCGTCCGCGACTGGTCCTGGTCCTGTCGCTGGGCGCGCTGGTGAACGCCGCGACGTTCGGTACCTTCACCTTCCTAGCTCCGATCGTCACCGATGTCGCCGGGCTGGATCCGCTGTGGGTCTCCGTCGCGCTGGTGCTGTTCGGCCTGGGATCCTTCGTCGGCGTCGCTGTCGCCGGGCGGCTGTCGGACCGGCGGCCCGGTGTCGTCATCGCGGTCGGCGGGCCGTTGCTGCTCGGCGGCTGGGTCGCCCTCGGCCTCACCGTGTCCGCCCCGATCGCGCTGCTGGTTCTCGCGTTCACCCAGGGGATGTTCTCCTTCGGCGTCGGGAGCACGCTGATCGCACGCGTGCTGTACGAGGCCGCAGGGGCACCGACCATGGCGGGCTCCTATGCCACCGCCGCCCTCAACGTCGGCGCCGTCGCCGGTCCCGTCACCGCCGCCGCCACGTTGAACACCTCGCTGGCCGAGCAGGGACCCGTCTGGGCCAGTGGCGCCCTGGTCGCGGTCGCGCTCCTGCTCGCTCTGCTCTTCCGGCACGCCCTCGAACGCCGTCACGCCCTCGAACGCCGTCACGCCCTCGGACGCGGCGATGCGGGCACCGCCCCCGGCGACGCGCCTGAGCGGATCGAAGACGTTCGGTGAATACGGCGGGGCCCGGTGCGAGCTCACCCGAAAGGCCGGGGGTCGGATACGACTGTCCGGATGAGCCGGCGCCGGGCCCCGCGAGGGACGGTCAGTCGTCGGCGGGCTTCCACCACATGACGATCTGGTTGCCCCAGGGGTCGAGGAACGAGGCGTGGTAGCCGTCGAACTCCTCCCAGTAGCCCTGCTCCCACAGGGCCGTCGCGCCGAGGATCACGGCCTTGTTGAGGTACTCGCCCGGAGGGGCGTCGACCAGGATGTAGGTGCGGGCCTGCAGGCCGGAGCGCGGCTGCGGCGGCCTCGGGGCGGGGTCGGGGAACTGCTCGATCTCGCTCCAGAGCCCGAGGTGCAGTCCCTCCCCCGGCACGACCTGGTGGAAGACCCCCTCGGGGCGGCCGTTGACGGTCCAGCCGAACAGCTCCCGGTAGAACTCCGACGCCGCCTTGACGTCAGAGGTGGGGAGGTCGACGAAGACGAGAGTGTTAGTCACGAAATATCACTTCTCTCTGTGATTTGTCAGGACTTGTAGTAGGTGCCCTTGTCGCGCCAGAGCACGATCTCGGCGCCCCAGGGGTCGCGGAAGGCGGCGTGGCGGCCGTCGAACTCCTCCCAGTAGGTCTCCTCCCACAGCACGGTCGCGCCCAGCTCCACGGCCTGGGCGAGGAAGGCGGGCGGCTCGTCGACCATCACGTAGACCCGGGGCACCGGCCCGCTCACCGGCGTCTCCTCACGGTGGATGCCGAGGTTGGGCTTGACGCCGGGGAGGATCTCGTGGAACTCCCCGGCCGGCCGGCGGTTGACCTGCCAGCCGAAGAGCTTCTCGTAGAAGACCGAGGTCGCCTCCGGGTCGGGAGTCGGGAAGTCGACGAAGATCACAGGATTGGGCACAGGAACTCCTTGTCTGTCAGGCGTCGGTCAGGCGGAGCTCGGCGGCGTCGCCGAGCGAGACGAACCGCCGATAGGTTTCGCGGTAGACGGATCGGGGCGAGGGCTCGACGACGGTCACCGGCGGACGGGGCCACGATCCGCCGGGGGCCGTTCCCGGCCGCGGCCACCATCCGGCTCCCGCGCCCGCCGCCAGCGCCGCGCCGTAGGCGGCCAGGTCGGTCTCGGCCGGGACCTCGACGGGGACCTCCAGCACGTCGGCCTTGATCTGGCACCAGAGCGGGCTGCGCGCCGGGGATCCGGCGCACACGAGCAGGTCGATCCCGACGGGCAGGGAGTCGGCGATGTTGCGCAGGCCGTACGCGGCCCCCTCCAGCACGGCGCGGGCCAGGTGGCCCGGACCGCACCCGGATCCCAGGCCGACGATCTCGGCGCGCAGCTGCCGGTTCCACCGGGGGGCGCGCTCGCCCTCCAGGTACGGCAGCACGATCACCCCGTCGGCCCCGGCCGGTACGGCCGCCGCCAGCTCCAGCAGCTCGGGCACCGGCCTGCCGGTCACCATGGTCAGCCACTCCAGCATCAGGCCGTGGCTGCTGACCGGCCCGCCCACGATGTCCACGCCCTTGGCCGGGCTGGCCAGCGTGTAGAGGTCGCCGTGCGTGTCGGAGGAGGCGATGGCCACCGCGAGGCCGCCGGTGCGCCCGCCCGGGTCCAGCGCCCTGCCGGGCGTGTCGACGCCACCGGCCCAGAAGGCGAGGTAGGCGTCCTGCGCCCCGGCGACCAGCGGCACCCCGGCGGGAATCCCCGAGGCGCCCGCGAGTTCCGTGCTCCCGCGGCTCTCCGCCGGTCCGCTGCCGGTCAGGCCGATCACCTCGCCGGTCGTGGCGCGGGCGCCGTACCCGTCGAGCGTCGGGTCGCCCGGCCAGCGCGACTGGCGCTCCTCGGCGCCGAGCCTGGCCATCAGCCAGTCGTAGACCTGCCGGGGCTCGGCGTCGTGACCGATCACCTCGCGCTGGGCGTAGTGCTGCTCGGCCGGGCTGCCGGTCACCCCGGCGGGGTGGCGGCAGGTGACCGCGAAGCCGCCGTCCCGGGGGACCGTGGTCGGGCTCTGCCCGCCGACGCAGATCGCCTCCGGCCTGCCGGTGAGATGCTCGCCGAGCGCGGTCACCGCCTCGACGACCCCGGCCAGCCACCCCTGCGGATCGGCGTGCCCGGCAGGCCAGCCCGCTGCCCCCGGATAGGCGCCGGTCGCCGCCCCCAGCACCCGGCCCGACGGGTCGATCGCGACGGCCCGCGCCGAGTTGCTGCCGAGGTCCACTCCGATGACCGCGTTCACGAGCCGCTCACCGGCCCTCCCTCACCGTACGGACGTCGTCCCCGGAAAGCCCGGCAGGACCGGGCTCGGACAGCTCGGACAGCCCGGACGGCCCGGCGGTACCGGGCCCAGTCCCGCGACGGGGTCACAGGCCACCGCCGACCATGACCCGGTAGACGGGCGTGGTCGCGGCCAGCTTGAGCGCCTCGGTCACGTCACCGAGGCCGAAACGGGCGGTGACCAGGGCGTCCAGGTCGGCGGCGAGGGCGCCCGAGGCGATCAGCGCGGCGGACTCCCGCCAGTCCTGCGGCTCCTGGCTGTAGGCGCCGACGATCGACAGCTCGTGGTGGTGGATCGCGTCCGGGCTCACCCCGACCGACAGGTCCTTGGGGAAGGCACCGTACAGGACCACGGTGCCGCCGTCGTCGCACAGCTCGACCGCCGTCTCCAGCGCGCCCGGCGCGCCCGCGGTCACGAAGACGAGATCCTGCTTGCCGCCCCGCTCGACCGCCTCGGCGGGCGTCGCGGTCCAGGCGGCCCCCGCCTGCCGCGCCTCGGCGAGACGGGTCTCGCTGACGTCGATCACGCCGACGGGGCCCGCGCCGCGCCACCGTGCGACGGCCAGGTGCAGCCTGCCCATGTAGCCCGCGCCGACCACGGCCACCCGGTCGCCGCCGCGCAGGCCGCCCAGCCGCAGCGAGTGCAGCACGCAGGCGACCGGCTCGCCCATCGCGGCGTGCTCGATCGGCGCGGACCCGGTCGCGTACGCCTGGGCCGCCTTGACCACGACGTGGTCGGACAGGCCCGCGCCGAACGAGACGGTCCCGTCGGCCAGCGTCCCGCCCTGGGGGCGCTTGCACAGCGCGCTGCGTCCACGGCGGCAGGGAGCGCAGGTGCCGCACCGGGTGAGCAGGTCGACGGTGACGGTCTCCCCCACCTGGGGCGATCCGGGAAGTCCGGCGACCGCCGGCCCGACCTCGGCCACCCGCCCGGCGACCTCGTGTCCGGGCGCTACGGGGTAGAACCGCTTCTCCCCGAGATACAGGCGGCGCTCCATCGTGCACAGTCCGCAGGCGCCCACCTCGACCAGCACCTCGTCGGGCCCGAGCGCGGGCGTCGGCTCCTCACGCAGCTCGACGGCCTCGGGGGCGGTGACAACGGCGACTCTCATCAGTGACTCCAAACGTGTGGCCAGTGGTGGCGTACGGCGACTCCGGCCCTGCTGAGCAGGTCGGCGGAGGCGTGGCGGACTTCGTCGCGCAGGGCCCGCTCGTCGACGGTCACGCAGCGGCCCTCCCGGACCACCTGCCGTCCGCCGACGAGCACGTCACGGACCGAGCGGCCGTCCGCCGACCAGACGAGCTGCTGGGCGATGTCGCCGCGCGGCGTCCACTGCGGCCCCGTCGCGTCGTGAACGACCAGGTCGGCGAGCTTGCCCGGCTCCAGCGAACCGATCCGGTCCGCCATGCCCGCGGCCTCGGCGCCCCGGATGGTGGCCATCTCCAGCGCCTCGGGAGCACCGAGCGCGGTGGGATCGAGGGCGGTGTCCTTGGCCAGGCCCGCCGCGAGGGCTGCGGCCCGCAGGATGTCGGCGGCGTCGCCCGCGTTCCCGGCGTCGCAGCCCAGGGCGACCCGGGCGCCCCTGGCGACCATCTCGGCGTGCCGCCCGGCCCTGGTCACCCCCTGGCCCAGGCGCAGGTACGCCCACGGGCAGTAGGCGACCGCCGTGTCCGAGCCGACGAGCGCGTCCATCTCGGCGTCGTCCAGCCAGACGGCGTGCGCCAGCAGCAGGTGGGGGCCGAGCACGCCGAGGTCGGCGAGGTGGAGCAGCGGGCGGCGGCCGGTGACCGCGAGGTAGTGCTCGGCGTCGGCGGGGCCTGGCGACATGTGCATGGTCAGGCCCGCGCCGGTCTCGCGGGCCAGGTCGGCGGCGCCCGCCAGCAGCTCGTCCGAGGCCAGGCCGTGACCGACGAGGGTGACCTTGCCCTCGACGAGACCGCCGGCCGGGTAGTCCTCGACCACGGCGCGCAGCCGGTCGAGCACCTCGGCGGCGGGGGCGCCGTGCGGGACGCCCTCGGCGTCCCAGCCCCAGGTGCCGACCGTACCGCGCAGCCCGGCCCCGAGCATGGCGGCGGCGACCCGGTGGGGGTGGGCGACGGTGCCCGCCTCGACCACGGTGGTCACGCCGTTGCGCAGGCTCTCCACGCAGGCCAGCAGGGCCGACAACTCCTCGTCCTGGGCCCGGTGCGCCTGGTGCAGTGGCACCGACCAGCCGAAGATGGCCTCGTCTGAGTGGATGTCGTCGGGGATGCACGCGCGGGCGAGCGGGTCGCCGGTGAGATGCTGGTGGGCGTTGACGAGGCCGGGGGTGACGACGCAGTCCGTCGCGTCCAGCTCGGGGACGCCCGGCCAGCGTGTCCGCAGCTCGCCGGTCGCGCCGACGGCGATGATCGTGTCGCCCGTGATCGCGACCGTCCCGCCCAGGAGCACCTCCCTGCGGGCGTTCATGGTGACCACGTCGCCACCGGTGATCAGGAGATCGGGAACCAGCTCCATGCGACCGAACGCTAGGTTCGCCGGACGTCCGGGGTCATCCATCCCCGAGCACAACAACTCGGGCGTACTCCATGCCAGGGACACAGTGCCGCGGCCGGAAGGCGAGGCGAGGCTGTGCCCCATGCGCTACGACCCCACCTGGCTCGACTCCGATCCGCTCCCGCAGCTCATCGACGGTCGCGAATCCCGGCAGGGCGGCATCCGCCCGGTGATCGACCCCTCGACCGGACAGTCTCCCGCCTCCTACGCCGAGGCCACGTCCGCCGAGGTCGAGGCGGCGGTCGCCGCCGCCAGGCGCAGTCACGACGAGGGCGAGTGGCGCCGCATGCCCGGCGCGCGCAGGGCCGAGTTGCTGGACGCCGTCGCGGCCGCGATCCGCGCGGACGCGCGGCGGCTGGCGACGCTGGAGGCGCTCGACACCGGCAAGGCCGTCGGCGGCGCGCTGACCAACGACGTCTACGAGGCCGCCAACGCCTTCTCCTACGCCGCGGCCGTCGCCCGGACCCTGCACGGCGACGTACGGCGCAGCTCCTACCCGCCGGAGCTGCTGCCCGGCGGCGGTCCCGGCCTGATGACCATGCGGACGCCCGAACCCGCGGGGGTGGTGGCCGAGCTGCTGCCCTGGAACGGGCCGCTGATGACCGGCAGCCAGCGCATCGCGACGGCCCTGGCCGCGGGCTGCTCGATCGTGGCCAAGGCTCCGGAGGAGGCCGTGGTCACCCTCGTCGAGCTGGGCCGCATCCTCACCCGCGCCGGGCTGCCCGCCGGGGTGCTGAACATCCTGCTGGGCCCCGGGGAGACCGTGGGCGAGCGACTCGTCACCGACCCCCGGGTGGACCTGATCAGCCTGACCGGAGGCACCGAGACGGGCCGCCGGGTGATGGAGCTGGCCTCGCGGAACCTCACCCCGACCCACCTGGAGCTCGGCGGCAAGTCCCCGGTCATCGTCTTCGCCGACGCCGACCTGGACCAGGCGGTGGGATGGGCGATGATGGCGGCGTTCGTCAACATGGGCGAGGTCTGCGTCGCGGGCAGCCGCCTGCTCGTCGAGGAGTCGGTCTACGACGACGTGGTCAAGGGCGTGGCCGCCGCCGCGGCCACCCTCCCGATCGGTGACGCTCTCGCCGAGGACACCTTCATCGGACCGCTGATCAGCGAGGAGCACGCCGACCGGGTCCGCGGCTTCGTCTCACGCGCCGTCGACGGCGGTGACGCCTCCGTACTGGGCTCGCCGTCCCTGCCGGACGGCGCCGGGGCGGCGTTCGTGCCGCCGACGGTGCTGGGCGGGGTGCGGGCGGGCAGCGAGGTCGAGCAGCGGGAGGTCTTCGGCCCGGTGCTGGCCGCCATGCCGTTCTCCACCGAGGCCGAGGCCCTGGCCCTGGCCAACGGCACCTCCTACGGCCTCAACGCCACGGTCTTCACCCGCGACCTCGAGCGCGCCTTCCGCGCCGCCGACGCCCTCGACTGCGGCGAGGTCAACGTCAACTGCCACTTCGCCCCCGACATGAACGGCGGCCGCGGCGAACCCCGCCGCGCCAGCGGCCACGCCCGCACCGGCATCGACGCCTACACCCGCCTGAAGGCGGTCAACGTCCAGATCCACTCCTGACCTCGGCCGGATACCGTACCTCGCGGGTCCGAGCGGGCCGTCGGCCTCCGGGCCGCGGCCCCGTCAGCCCTCGATGCCACTCAGCCATGCGCTCAGGGCCTGCGGTGAGACCTCGTCCTCGATGCCGAGCTTCTTGCGGATCCGCGAGATGTGCGTCTTGAGGGTGTGCTCGGAGATGGCGAGGTAGCGCGCGCACCGGTCCCGGAAGGTCGAGCCCTCGGGCATCTCGGTGACGATCCTCAGGAAGTACGCCAAGAAGACGTCGATCTCACGCCAGGTGAGCCCGTAGCCGTTGAGCAGCGTCTCGACCGACCGGATCGGTGTCCCCACGGCCAGGGCCCTCTCGACGCGTTCGCGGATCTCCGGGTTGGAGCAGGTCAGCAGCAGGCTGCCTTCTCCGGCCCCGGCCTCCGCACCGGTCCTCGCAGCCCGCGACCGCATGTCGCGCGCCGACGGGCCGGCCGTCCCGGAGCCCTGCCAGTAGAGCCGCGTCATCCCGGAGTGGATGAGCCACCCGGTCACCCACGACCGTAGGATCTCGGCCTCCTTGGTCGCACCGGAACGCTCCAGGGCCATGGCACGGTAGGCGGTCACGGAACGGGCGTGGTGGGTGAATCCGGCGTCGTCGAAGATGTTTTCGGCCCGGCGTAGTGCCCGCTGCGCGGTCTCGGGCTCGCGGCCGAGCAGGAGCAGTCCCCGGACCAGCTCGGCCCCGCCGCGATCGATGATCAGATCGCTCGCCTCGAGCCGCTCCGGTGCCGTCTCGTCGAGCGCCTGCGCCCCGTGGCCGGACTGCAGCACCGTGACGATGTGGTCGACCATCGCGATCCGGCCGGCCTTGCCGTAGTCCTCGATCGCCCCGTTGAGGTCGCCCCGCGAACGCAGCATGTTGCCGCGCCACTGATGGGCCCACTGACGCTGGATCGAGTTGTGGTGGCCCCCGGCCTTGAGCACCGTGTCGAAGGCGGTCCACGCGCCGTAGTCGTTGCCGGTCAAGTGCAGGGCCATCCCCTGGATGATCCCGGCCCACCTGTTGTCCTCACCGAGCGTCGCGATCTCACTCTCGTCGAGTAGCCGGGCGGCGCTCTGGGGGTGACCGCGCAGCAGCCGGGCCAGGGCGAGATTGCGCTTGGCGCGAGCGTGCAGGCTGCGGCGCAGGTCGGCGCCCTCGATGTGATGGACTGCGGCAAGGGCCTGCTCCCCGGCGGCGATCGCGGCGTCGGCGGGCCCGGCCGCGCAGCGCATCCAGCACAGGTGGGCGGCGAGGCTCGTGCGCGCGGCCGCGGAGTAGCCGACGTCCCGTACGGCCTTCTCGGTCGCCCGGATCGACTCGGCGTAGGAGAAGTCGGCGTAGCCGACCTGGTGGATCTCGCTCGTCGTCCAGGCGACTCCGTCGACGTCACCGACCGATTCGAAGCGGAACCGGGCCTGGCTCAGGGCCACCAACGCCCCGTCGAAATCGAGGCGCAGCCGACGTAGCCGTCCCTCGAGGGCGGAGAGCCACGGGTACTCGTACACCTGGCTTCCGGACAGGGCGAGCGTCCAGCTCTCCTGGTCGGCCGTCTCGACCTGGTCGATGGCACCGAACCCGATCGAGCTGAGCAGCCGGGCCGCCTCGGCCGGGCGACCGGCCTTGACGAAGTGCCCGACGGCCTGGCCTGGTTCGCCGCAGGAGACGAGGGCCTCGGCCGCCCGCCCCTGGAGCCGGACCACTTCCTCTGCGGAGTTCTCGCTGTGCAGCCGGTAGAGGAGGAACTCCCGGAACAACGGATGGAAGCGCACCCGATGCCCGCGCCGTGGGACGGGCCGGGTGAAGAAGTCGTCCCGTGCCATCTGCGAGATCGTGTTCCACTCGCTGCGCGGTCCGTCGATCGCGCGGCAGATCTCCGCGGAGAGCGTCTCGAGCACCGCCAGGCGGCTGAGCCGGTCGATGTCCACCAGGCCGTAGTGCGCGAGGGCGTCGGTGAAGTACTCGATGAAGTCCCACTGGCTGCCCGACAGGTGGGTCACCAGTTCGTTGGGCGCCAGCTCGGGGATGCTCATGGCCAGGACCAGTCCGGCCGGCCAACCCTGGGAGCGTCGCATCACCTCGCTCACGACCTCGTTGCGCACGTCGTATCCCTGCTGCCGCAGGAAGAGCCGGACCTCGGCCGGGCTGAAGGCGAGGTCGGCGGAGGTGATCACGTCGATGGCCCGGTTGGCCTTGAGCCGACCGATGGGGACATGGGGATGGCGGCCCGTGGCGAGAACGACGGTCACCCCCGACTGGCGTTCGAGCCAGTTGAGCAGGTCCACGGCGCTTCCCGCGTCGTCGGCGCGGTCGAAGTCGTCGATGACGATCGCGGCGCGCTTGTCCGGGCCTCGCTCCTCGCGGTGCCTGGCGAGGAGTCGGTCGAGCCGGGTCGGCAGCGAGCGGGCATCGGCGGCGAACAGGCGCAACACCGCCGTGCTCGCGGCCCGGGCCTCCGCATACTGGGTCAGCAAGGTCGTCTTCCCATAGCCGGGACCGGCATGGATGATCGTCAGCGGCCGGGCCTCCGGCGACAGCAGGCGGCCGACGAGCCGGCTGCGCTCGATCACCCCTGATATCGACGTCATGCGAACCCTCGAATCCTATATGTCCGACTTTTCCCGCCTCTGACCTCTGGACGATACCGAAGCCCCGGCCGGACGGTCCGGCGGCGTGAGGCACGTTCCCGGACCGGCGCGGTGTGGGACCCGCTCGGGAGGTGTCGGCGTCTAGGGCAACACCCCCGCAGGGGACTTCAGGTGCCAGTCGGTGATGTGCTGGTAGGCGTTGGCGATTTCGAGGACGGCCTGGTCCCGGTGGGGGCGCCCGACGAGTTGGAGCCCGATGGGCAGCCCCGCGCCGGTGAAACCGCAGGGCAGCGAGATCGCCGGCGCCCCGAGCAGGTTCGGCAGCCGGGTGAACCGGTTGTGCGCCGCGAGCTTGCGCTGCGGCCCGTGGGCCTCCGGTGCGAACTGGTCGAACAGGTGGGGGACGGTCGGGGAGGTGAGGGTGGCGATGACGTCGACGCCGGCCAGGGCGTGGTGGAACCGTTCGGCGAAGACGGCGCGGACGCGCTGGGCGCGCAGGTAGTCGCGGGCGGTGACGGAAGCGGCCAGGGCCATGCGATCGCGTACCCCGGGGCCGACGGTGTCCCGGTGAGCGCGGACGTGCTCCTCATGGATCGAGTACGACTCGCCGAGGACGATCGCGGAATGCGCCGCGAGCGGTCCCTCCAACGGCGGCATCGTGATGGGGACGACGGTGGCGCCGGCGGCGGTGAACTGCTCGACCACGACGGTGAAGGCCGCGTGGAACTCGGGATCGACACCGTCGAAGAAGAAGGCGTCGGGGACACCCACGCGCCGGCCGGTGAGATCGGCGGCGGCGATGGCGGCGACGTCCAAGGGAGCCATCGGGGCGGTGCCGCGATCCCGCGGGTCGGGCCCCTCGATGGCCCGGGTGACCAGGGCGGCGTCCAGGACGTCACGGGTCAGGGGACCGACGTGATCAAGAGTCCAGCTCAAAGGCAGAACGCCGTAACGGCTGACGCGCCCGTAAGTGGGCTTGAACCCGACAACGCCGCAGCCGGAGGCCGGACCGCGAATGGAACCGCCGGTGTCGGTGCCGATGGAGGCGTAGCTCATCAGGGCGCACACACCGGCGGCACTGCCGGAACTGGAACCGATGGTGACGCGGTCGAGATCCCACGGATTGCGGGTACGCCCGAAGGGATAGACGGTGCCCGGCCCCATGGCGAACTCGTAGGTCTGGGCCTTGCCCACGACGACGGCGCCGGCGTCGTCGAGCCGTTCGACGACGACGGCGTCGTGGTCGGGGACCCGGTCGGCCATGGAGGCGGATCCGGCGGTGGAGCGGATACCCCGGGTACTGATCAGATCCTTGAGGGAGACCGGGACCCCGTGCAGCGGCCCGCGATAGGCACCGGCCGCGATCTCACGCTCGGCGGTACGCGCCGCCCGCAGGGCACGATCGGCCAGCACGGTGACGAACGCGCCAACCACCCCGTCGAGCCGATCGATACGCTCCAGAACACCGGTGGTGACCTCGACCGGGGAAACCTCCCGATCACGGATCAGCTCCCCCACCCGGGCCAGCGACAATGCCGCCAACTCAGTCATCGTCCTTCCTCTGGTCGAGGGGCGAGACGAACAGCGGCTCCACGCTGTCGACGTCGATGGCCGACATGGCCGCCAGCGCCGCGCGCAGGGACTCGAGCTGCGGGCGCAGGCGTGGGGAGAGAAGATCCGGGTCGATGCCGAGGAACTCGTACTCCTCGGCGACTCCTGGTGTGCTCACGGGTGCTGCCTCCATGGTTGTGCGGGGTGGCGGGCGCCGGCGCGCGCCACCCCGCGGGTGATGATCCGGGTCGTGCTCAGCCGGTGACCTTGGCGTAGGTCTCCTCGCTGAGAGTCCAGCGCTTGGCCGCCTCGTCGCCGGTCATGAACTGGTTGATGATTCCCAGCTCACGGCTCTTCTGCTCGATGCCCTCGGACTTGAGGGCCTTGTCGATCGCCGACTGCAGCTTCTCCACGACGGCGGGCGGGGTGGCCGCCGACACCGAGAGCACGCCCTCGGAGAGCATGACGAGATCCATGCCCTGCGCCTTGAAGGTCGGCGTGCCGGGCAGCAGGTCGGTCTCGGCCTCGGCCATGACTCCGACGGCGCGAACCTGCCCGCTCTTGATGTACTGCAGGACCTCGGGGATGGTGCCGAAGGTGACGTCGGTGTGACCGCCGAGCAGGGCGACCATGGCCGGTCCCCCACCGTCGAACTGCACGTTCGCGAACTCCACCTGGCCCGCCTTCTCGGTCAGCACACGCCCCATGTCCGCAGGACCGCCGAGGGCACCGGTGCCGGCCTTGACCTGACGGGGCTTGGCCTTGGCCTCGGCCATCAAATCCTTCAGGTTTTGGATCTTGCTGTCCTTGGAGACGACCGCGACAACCGGGATGACGAAGTGGTTCGCGACCGGCTTGAACGAATCGCGGCTGAACGCGGCCTTACGGGCCGGATCGAGGTAGGCGCTGGGCGTCGTCGGCAGCAGCGTGTAGCCGAGCGTGTAGCCGTCCGCCTTCGCCTGGGCCAGTGCCGTCAGACCGATCTGCGAGCTCGCGCCCGGCTTGTTGAGGATCTCGACGGGCGTGCCGAGTTGGTTCTCCAGGGCCGGGCCGAGCAGGCGGCCGGCGAGGTCGGTGAGCCCGCCCGGCGCAAACGGGACGATGAGCGTCACGGCCTTGCCCTTCTTGGGGAAGCCGGACTCCTGTGTGGTCGCGCTGCCGCACGCGGCGGTGATGCCGACCACGAGGGGGATCGAGATGGCGAGGGCGAAGCCCCGGAATCGCCGGTTTGAGGTCAAGTCAGTTTCCTTCTGCGGGGGTGGAGGGGTGAGCTCCTGTCTGGGGGATGGACGGCCGGCGCAGGTGCCAGTCGGTGATGTGCTGGTAGGCGTTGGCGATTTCGAGGACGGCCTGGTCCCGGTGGGGGCGCCCGACGAGTTGGAGCCCGATGGGCAGCCCCGCGCCGGTGAAACCGCAGGGCAGCGAGATCGCCGGCGCCCCCGTGAGACTGAAGATCCGGCGGAAGCGGTTCTGCGCCCCGAAGCGGGACTCCGCGCCGTGATCGCTCGGCGGGGGCTGGTCGAACAGGTGGGGGACGGTCGGTGAGGTGAGGGTGGCGATGACGTCGACGCCGGCCAGGGCGTGGTGGAACCGTTCGGCGAAGACGGCGCGGACGCGCTGGGCGCGCAGGTAGTCGCGGGCGGTCACGGAAGCGGCCAGGGCCATGCGATCGCGCACCCCGGGGCCGACGGTGTCCCGGTGAGCGCGGACGTGCTCCTCATGGATCGAGTACGACTCCGCGAGCAGGATCACCGAGTGGACCGTCTGGAAGTCTCCGATCGGCGGCATCGTGATGGGGACGACGGTGGCGCCGGCGGCGGTGAACTGCTCGACCACGACGCTGAAGGCCGCGTGGAACTCGGGATCGACACCGTCGAAGAAGAAGGCGTCGGGGACACCGACACGCCGGCCGGTGAGATCGGCGGCGGCGATGGCGGCGACGTCCAAAGGAACCATCGGGGCGGTGCCGCGATCCCGCGGGTCGGGCCCCTCGATGGCCCGGGTGACCAGGGCGGCGTCCAGGACGTCACGGGTCAGGGGGCCGACGTGATCAAGAGTCCAGCTCAAAGGCAGAACACCGTAACGGCTGACGCGCCCGTAAGTGGGCTTGAACCCGACAACGCCGCAGCCGGAGGCCGGACCGCGAATGGAACCGCCGGTGTCGGTGCCGATGGAGGCGTAGCTCATCAGGGCGCACACACCGGCGGCACTGCCGGAACTGGAACCGATGGTGACGCGGTCGAGATCCCACGGATTGCGGGTACGCCCGAAGGGATAGACGGTGCCCGGCCCCATGGCGAACTCGTAGGTCTGGGCCTTGCCGACCACGACGGCGCCGGCGTCGTCGAGCCGTTCGACGACGGCGGCGTCGTGGTCGGGGACCCGGTCGGCCATGGAGGCGGATCCGGCGGTGGAGCGGATACCCCGGGTGCTGATCAGATCCTTGAGGGAGACCGGGACCCCGTGCAGCGGCCCGCGATAGGCACCGGCCGCGATCTCACGCTCGGCGGTACGCGCCGCCCGCAGGGCACGATCGGCCAGCACGGTGACGAACGCGCCGACCACCCCGTCGAGCCGATCGATACGCTCCAGAACACCGGTGGTGACCTCGACCGGGGAAACCTCCCGATCACGGATCAATTCCCCCACCCGGGCCAGCGACAATGCCGCCAACTCAGTCATTGGTTCAGGCCTCACTCTCGACGCGGCTGTCGCCGCGCACCAGGTTCAGGGCGAAGACGCCGATCACGACGACGCTGAGGACCATCAAGGTCAGTGAGATCGGGCGGCTGAAGAAGATGGAGAAGTCACCCTGGGACAGGGACAGGCTCTGCCGGAGGCTCTTTTCGATCATCGGGCCGAGGATCAGCGTGAGCGACATCGGCGCGAGCGGGATGTCGAGCTTGCGGCAGGCGACGCCGACGAGGCCGAAGAAGAGCATGACACCGGCGTCGAAGACTTCGCCGCGCAGGGCGATCGAGCCGACGATGGCCATGACCAGGATGAGCGGGTAGAGCACCTTGTAGGGCACCTTGAGGATCTGCACCCACATCGGGATCAGCGGCAGGTTCAAGATGATCAGGATGACGTTGCCGACGTAGAAGCTCGCGATGACCGCCCAGGCGAAGTCCGGGTGCTCGCTGAACAGCAGCGGGCCCGGGCTCAGGCCGTTCATCAGGAAGGCGCCCATCAGCACCGCGAGGGTGGCCGAGCCGGGGATGCCGAGCGTGAACAGCGGGATCATCGAGGCGCTGGCATAGGAGTTGTTGGCGGTCTCGGGGCCGGCGACGCCTTCCACGGCCCCCTTGCCGAAGCGCTCGGGGTGCTTGGAAACCTTGCGCTCCAGCGCGTACGACAGGTAGGTGGGGACCGCGGCGCCGATCCCGGGGATAAGCCCGAGGAGGAAGCCCAGACCGGTGCCGCGGCCGATGGCCGGCATCGACTTGCCGATGACGCGCCATTCCGTGCGCTTCGAGACCCGCTGCGGTCCCCGCGCGCCGTCGCCACCGCTGAGGTTGAGCAGGATCTCGCTGACGCCGAACAGGCCCATCAGGACCGGCACGAAGTCGAGGCCGTCGAGCAGTTCGGGCAGGCCGAAGGTGAAACGGGGCTCACCTGCGACCGGGTCGATGCCGACCAGGCCGATGAGCAGACCGAGGCAGGCCGCGATCATCGCGCGTTTGAGGGACTTGCCGCCGAGCCCGACGACAAGGGTGAGCCCAAAGACCATCAGTGCGCAGAACTCCGGCGGACCGAACTTCAGGGCCATGCTCGTCAGGGGGATGGCGAGCAGCACGAGGCCGAAGCTGGCGATGGTGCCGCCGATGAACGAGCCGACCGCCGAGACGGCGAGCGCGGTGGCGGCGCGGCCCTTCTTGGCCATCTGGTAGCCGTCGATGCAGGTCACCGCGGAGGCGACCTCGCCCGGGGTGTTGATGAGCACCGAGGTGATCGTGCCGCCGTACTGGGCACCGTAGTAGATCGCGGAGAGCATGATGATCGCGGCGATCGGGTCGAGCGCGATGGTCATCGGAATGAGCATCGCCGTGGCGGCCGTCGGCCCGACGCCCGGCAGAACGCCCACCGCGGTGCCGATGAGACAGCCGATCAGAGCGAAGAGCAGGTTGTACGGCTGCAGCGCGGTGCCGAGGCCGTCGATGAGGTAACCGAGAGAGTCCATGGATCACAGCTCCAACTGCTGGTCTAAAGCTGGACGTCCAGCAGGTCGGAGAAGAGGTGGAACGAGCCGAGGCTGATCGCCAGCGCCAGCGCCAGGGCATAGTGGACAGGTATCCGCTCGACGACGGCCAGTACGAAGAACACGAGCAGGCCGATCGAGATCCGGAAGCCGAGGACGTTCATGAACATGAGCGACACGACGAGCGCCGAGACGACGAGGACGGGACCGGGAACACCCCCGAGAAGGGTGCGCGGCTTCCCCGGCGCCTCGTGGCTCGCGGCGCGGGTGGCACCCGAGTCGAGGTCTGCGGAGAGTTCGCCCGCAGTGTCGCCGCGGACCGGCGCGGAGGGCTGTCCGTCCGCGGAGAGTTCGTGGGAGCCGTCGGTGTCGAGGGCCGGGCCGTCCGTCGCGGGTTCACCCTTGTCGTCGGGTTCGCGCACCAGTTCGACGGTCAGCGCCACCGACAGGGCCAGCAGGAGACCGCCGACGACGAGGGGGAAGAAACCCGGGCCGGGACCGAGGTCGGTCCAGACGTCACGCTGCAGCGAGCCGACGAGCGTCGATCCGGCGAGCGCGACCAGCAGCAGGCTGAGGATATGGGGAAGCTTGGTCATCAGGGTGCCTCCCGGTCTGTGGCGTTCGTCGCGTGGCGCGTGGCCGGTCCGGTGAGCCGGCCGCGGTGGACGAGCCGCCGCCCGGCCCGGAAGACGTCGAGTTCACCGAAGAGCGGATCGAGGCCGGCGGAGACGTCGCCGTCGGCCAGAACCAGGTCGGCGAGCTTGCCGACCTCGATCGTCCCGTGGTCCGCGTCGATCCCGAGAGCCGTGGCGGCCCGGCCGGTGACCGAGTGGACCACCTCGGGGATCGTCATCGAGATCTCGGAGGTCAGGAACGACATCAGGTACGGCAAGTCGTCAAAGGGCGTCATCGTCATACCGGCGTCGGTGCTCGCGACGAGCTTGACGCCCGCCTCGCGGAAGTTACGCAGCACCTGGATGCGCTTGTCGCGCAGGTCTCGCTGCTGGAGCTGACGCGGGGTGAGGAACCCCTCGATGGCCTGCTCGGTGCGCCACCGCTTGGCCATGCCGAGGCTGATCGGGATGCCGGCGTCGAGGATCTGCCGGGCCAGCTCGGCGTCGAAGCGAATGTCACCCTCGGCGTCGAAGAACTGGACGTGCTCAAGGCGGTGAATGCCGGCCTCGACGGCGTTGCGGATGCCGGGGGTGCCGTGGACGTGGGTCGTGACCCGGATCCCGCCGCGCTCGGCCTCCTCGATGACGGTGCGGAACTCCTCGACGGTGTACTGCGCGAGGGCCGGGTTCGAGCCCATCGTCGACCCGCCGCCGGTGCCGAAGAGCTTGATGAAGTCGACACCGCGTTTGACGAGCGTGCGGGTCGCCTTGCGCAGTTCGGCGACGTCGTCGGCCTCGATCGAATACCAGTGGAAGTGCCCGCCGGTGATCGAGATGCCGAGGCCGGTCGTCATGATCCGCGGGCCGAGGACCGAACCGGCGAGAATCGCGTCGCGTACGTCGAGGGTGACGTAGTCGCGGCCACCGCAGTCGGCGAGCGTCGTGACCCCGGCGCGCAGGGCGTCCTGCGCATGGCTGAGGACCTCCATGGCGAGGCGCTCGGTGCTGACTCTCAGGGGGTCGTAACGCCCCGGGCGCTCCGGGTCGGCGCACAGGTGGACGTGGCTGTCGATGAAGCCGGGAAGCAGGGTTCGGCCGGTGCCGTCGATGACCCGGTCGACCGTCACGTCCTGCGGCTCCGCGGACGCGTCGCCGACCCAGCCGATCCGCCCGTCGGTCACGTGCACCGACGAGCCGGCGCGGGCAGTGTCACCGGTCCCGTCCAGGAGCATCACGTTTCTGATGGCAAGGGTCGGCATGGGACACTCCAGGTTCTTCTGTACGTATCGGCGATTCGTTTGGGTGACCGTATGGTGCGCCCGAAAGAACGGCCAGATCCGCCCGGTATGACATTTGGGGTGACCCCCGAGCCGATGCGATCAGCCATGGCCGCGGGCGACGTCGCGCACCGGTTCGCGCAGGACGACGGCGCGGTCGGCGGCGATCAGTCCGGGAGCGGGGCGCAGGGTGATCTCGATGCGCACCTCCAGACCCGCGTGGACGGCCACATTCTCGACGGCACCGCGGCCCCGACCGGTATCTTGGTGACATGCCGACCGGTGAGCGTCGTCTGTCCCCCGAAGAGCAGGCCGTCATTCTGGCACTGCTCGCGCAGGACTTCCCCGGCGCGGACGAGTTTCGAGCCCAGGTCCCTTCGGCAGTCGTCACCGGAGGCTGCAGATGCGGGTGCGCGACCGTGAACCTTCGCCCAGGAACGGGACCCGCCGCTCTCGACTCCCCCATACGGTATGGCGTACTCGTCTCCGCCTACGTGCGAACACGCGGCGACGGGGTTCTCCTCTTCGTCGAGGACGGGCATCTCTCGTGCCTGGAGGTCTACGCCACCGAGGACGAGCCCGCCCCGCTCCCTCACCCCGAGGACCTTGCCGTGGACCCGCCAGGCCCCTGGGAGTGAGGGAGGAGATGGCGGCGACTCTGGGACCGCTGGAATGCGGCCACTCATCATGAGGAAATAGTGAACGAACTCGCCGGCCGCGAACACGTAGAGCACGGCGCCAAGCACCGAACCGGCCAGGTCTGCCCCGATCCCACGCACCGCGATGCCGACGGACAAGGTGACGGGAAACACCAGTAGAAGCACGACGTTGAAGGCGTACAGGGCCTGAAGAGCACGAAGCCGGGCCCTGGGATCACCACGCCCGGTACGGCGCCCGCTCAGCAGCCAGAACTTGCCGATCCAATGGCAACCGCCCTCGACCAGGATGACGTTCGACGTGAGCAGCCCGACCAGCGCGCAGGGCCAGTCCGCATCGGCCCACAGCTGCCGGCCCGGCTTTCGGCGGTCCTACGGACCGGTCTGGAGATCCCCTTCCCGACGGGCGATCATCGGCTCAATCGGCCCGGTGTGATCAGGGGGTTCCTCCGACCCCGGATTCCAGGTGCTGCTGGATGGCCGCCATCACGACCTGCGGGGTCGCCGAGCGGCCGAAGACGGCCACGACGACCTGGTCGCCCTTCTCCTGGGGCTGTTCGAGGTGACGGAAGGTGGCGATGACGTAGCCGAGCGCGTGGTCGAGCCGTCCGGCCGGATCGTACGCGCCACCGGACCGCAGCCAGCCGCGCAGCACCTGGTTGTGTGCGGCCACGACGGAGGCGGCCATGAGTTCGGCGCGCAGATCGGCATCAGGGGAGTCGCCGAGCCATTCTCCGACGAACTCGCGGAACAGCCGCTGGTAGCGGGCCACGCTGGCGATCTCCCGGTCGCGCAGCGCCGGCACCCTGCGGACGAGGCGGTAGCGGCGCAGTGAGACCTCGGCGTCGTCGACGTAGTGGGCGAGCACGATGCGCACGGCGTCGCTGATGGCCACGATCGCGGTCTCGGCGGTCGAGGCTCGCAGCCGGGCGTCGATCCTGTCCAGCAGCGAGTCGTGGTCGGGGAAGATCGCGTCTTCCTTCGAGCGGTAGTAGCGGAAGAACGTGCTACGGCTCACGCCCGCGCGGACCGCGATGTCGTCGACCGTCGTCTCGTCGTAGCCGTTCTCGTCGAACAGCGCCACGGCGGCTTCGGCCAGGCGCTGGCGGATTGGCGGTTTCGGCACGTGGCCATTCTCTCCGACCTTCGGGGTTGCCATCATCAATGATACTGAGTACCGTCACATTGAAACTCAGTCTTATCGAGGTGGCGGATGAAATCACATGGCACCGCGGACAGCCTCGCCCGCCTGAAGGAGCGCCTCGACGAGGCGATCCACGTCGCCGAGGCCCGCGCGGCGGACAAGCAGCACGCCAAGGGCAGGCTGACCGCACGCGAGCGCATCGAACGGCTGCTGGACGCGGGCTCGTTCGTCGAGCTGGACGCGCTGGCCAAGGGCTCGCTCGGCTACGGCGACGGCGTGGTCACCGGATACGGAACGATCCACGGCCGCCGGGTGTGCGTGTTCTCGCAGGACTTCACGGTCGCGGGCGGCAGCCTGGGCGAGGTGTACGGGCAGAAGATCTGCAAGATCATGGACGTCGCCCTGCGCAACGGCTGCCCGATCATCGGCATCAACGAAGGTGCGGGGGCGCGCATCCAGGAGGGCGTGGTCTCGCTCGGCCTGTACGGCGAGATCTTCCGCCGCAACATCCGCGCCTCGGGCGTGATCCCGCAGATCTCCCTCATCATGGGCGCCTGCGCGGGCGGCCACGTCTACTCCCCGGCGCTCACCGACTTCACGATCATGGTGGACTCCTCGTCCCACATGTTCGTCACGGGCCCGGACGTGATCAAGACCGTGACCGGCGAGGACATCACCTTCGAGGATCTGGGCGGCGGCCGGGTGCACAACAGCCGCAGCGGCGTCGCCCACTACCTGGCCGGCGACGAGGACGACGCGCTGGAGTACGCGCGGGCGCTGCTGTCGTATCTGCCGGACAACAATCTCGACGAACCGCCGCATCCGGTCTTCGAGGCGGACCTGGAGCAGACCGCCGACGACCTGGCGCTGGACGAGCTGGTTCCGGACTCGCCGAACCGGCCCTACGACATGCACCAGGTGATCGCCGCGCTGCTGGACGACGGCGACTTCCTGGAGGTGCAGGCGCTGTTCGCGCCCAACATCGTGGTCGGTTTCGGCCGGATCGAGGGCCGTCCCGTCGGTGTCGTGGCCAACCAGCCGATGCGGATGGCCGGGGTGCTGGACATCGACGCCTCGGAGAAGGCCGCCCGGTTCGTCCGCACCTGTGATGCGTTCAGCGTTCCGGTGCTCACGCTGGTCGACGTGCCCGGCTTCCTGCCCGGCACCGACCAGGAGTGGAACGGCATCATCCGGCGCGGCGCCAAGCTCCTGTACGCCTACGGCGAGGCCACGGTCCCGCTCGTCACCGTCATCACCCGCAAGGCCTACGGCGGCGCCTACGACGTGATGGGCTCCAAACACCTGGGCGCGGACGTCAACCTGGCCTGGTCGACCGCGCAGATCGCGGTGATGGGCGCCCAGGGCGCGGTCGGCATCCTGCACCGCAAGCGCCTGGCCGTCGCCGACGACCCCGGCGCGCTGCACGCCGAACTGGTCCGCGAGTACGAGGAAACCCTGGCCACCCCCTATCTGGCGGCCGAGCGCGGATACGTGGACGCGGTGATCCGGCCGAGCGAAACCCGTCGCGAGGTCACCCTGGCACTGCGGCTGCTGCGCGGCAAGCGCGACACCCTGCCGCCCAAGAAGCACGGGAACATCCCGCTGTGAACGCTGCGAACCCCGCTGTGAACCCCGCTGTGAACATCGTCACGGGCGATCCGACGCCGGAGGAACTCGCCGCCCTCGTCGTGGCCCTGCGCGTCGTGAAGGCGGCGGGCGCGCCGCCGCCCCCGGCCGTCCGTCCCCGGCGGGCGCTGCGCCGCCCTCTCGTGACCGGCCCCAACGGCTGGCGGGAGTCGAGATGGAACCTAGGGAGATCCCTGTGAGTACAAGCCTGCGCAAGGTGTTGGTCGCCAACCGCGGTGAGATCGCCGTCCGCGTCATCAGGGCCTGCCGGGACGCCGGGATCGGGTGCGTCGCGGTCTACGCCGACCCCGATCGTGACGCGCTGCACGCCCGCATGGCGGACGAGGCGTACGCGCTCGGCGGTGCCACGCCCGGGGAGACGTACCTGTCGATCGAGAAGATCATCGACGTCGCGGCGCGGTCGGGTGCCGACGCCGTGCACCCCGGCTACGGCTTTCTGGCCGAGAACGCCGCCTTCGCCCAGAGCGTCATCGACGCCGGGCTGACCTGGATCGGCCCTCCCCCACACGCGATCACCGCGCTCGGCGACAAGGTCCAGGCGCGGCACATCGCCCAGAAGGTCGGCGCCCCGCTGGTCGCCGGAACCCCGGATCCGGTGGCGGACGTGGCGGAGGTGGTCGCGTTCGCCGAGGAGCACGGCCTGCCGGTCGCCATCAAGGCGGCGTTCGGCGGCGGCGGGCGCGGGCTGAAGGTCGCCCGCACGCTGGAGGAGATCCCCGACCTGTACGGCAGCGCCGTGCGGGAGGCGGTCGCGGCGTTCGGCCGGGGCGAGTGCTTCGTCGAGCGCTACCTCGACCGGCCCCGGCACGTCGAGACGCAGTGCCTGGCCGACGCCCACGGCAACGTCGTGGTGGTCTCGACCCGCGACTGCTCGCTGCAGCGCCGCCACCAGAAGCTGGTCGAGGAGGCGCCCGCGCCGTTCCTGTCCGCGGAGCAGGAGGCGCTGCTGCGCGAGTCCTCCAAGGCGATCCTGCGGGAGGCCGGGTACGTGGGCGCGGGGACGTGCGAGTTCCTGGTCGGCCAGGACGGCACGGTCTCCTTCCTCGAGGTCAACACGCGGCTGCAGGTCGAGCACCCGGTCACCGAGGAGGTCACCGGCATCGACCTGGTACAGGAGATGTTCCGCATCGCGGCGGGCGACCCCCTCGGCTACGACGATCCGCCGGCGCGCGGCCACTCGGTCGAGTTCCGGATCAACGCCGAGGACCCGGGCCGCGGCTTCCTGCCCGCCCCCGGCACGATCACCCGCTGGCGCGCCCCCTCCGGTCCGGGCGTTCGCCTCGACGCGGGCTACGAGCAGGGCGAGACCGTGCCCGGCTCGTTCGACTCGCTGGTCGCCAAGCTGGTCGTCACCGGCGCCACCCGCGCCCAGGCCCTGCGGCGCGCCCGCCGGGCCCTGGGCGAGTTCGAGATCGACGGCATGCCCACCGTGCTGCCCTTCCACCGGGCCGTCGTGACGGACCCGGCCTTCACCGGCGAGCCGTTCACCGTGCACACCCGCTGGATCGAGACCGAGTTCGACAACTCCCTCACCCCCTACGCCGGTCAGGTCGAGGCCGCGGAACCGGAGGAGCGGGAGCGGATCACGGTGGAGGTCGCGGGCAAGCGCCTGGAGGTCGTGCTCCCCGCCACCGCCGCCACCGTCACCGCCGCCGGGAAGCGGACCGCGGCCAGGAGCACGCCCCGGCGCGGCGGGAGCCGGGCCAAGGCGGCGGCGAGCGGGAACGCCCTGGTCAGCCCCATGCAGGGCACCATCGTCAAAGTGGTGGCCGCTGACGGCGACGATGTGACCGCCGGTGACACGATCGTCGTTCTGGAAGCCATGAAAATGGAGCAACCGCTGACCGCCCACAGGGACGGCGTCGTGGTCGGCCTGTCGGCTCAGGTCGGAGCGACGGTGACGGCGGGCGCGGTCATCTGCGAGATCAAGGACAGGTCGTGACGGACGGCCCGGCCGCGATCCGGGAGCGGTGGCGGGAACTGGCCGGGGAGGTCCTGCGCAGAGCGGGCAGGGACACCGGCTCGCCGGAGCAGGCGCTCGCCACCACGACCTACGACGGCATCACCGTCGCACCGCTGTACGACGCCACGGACCTGCCGGACACGCCCGCTCCGCTGCCGCGCGCGGAGGACGGCCGCGCGCCGGGCGGTCCGTGGCAGGTACGGCAGCGGCACGAGGTCGCCGACCCGGACGCCGTCGCGGCGGACCTGGAGAACGGCGCCGACTCGCTCTGGCTCGCCGTCGCCCCCGAGGACCTGCCCCGGGCCCTCGGCGGCGTGCACCTGGACATGATCTCGATCGTGCTGGACGCGGGCGCCCGCACCCCTGAGGCGGCCACGGCGCTGCTGACGCTGGCCGAGGAGCGCGGCGTGCCGTTCGCGTCCCTGCGGGGCTGTCTCGGCGCCGACCCCCTGGGCCACCGGCTCCGCTCCGGCACACCGGCCGACCTGTCGCAGGCGGCCGAACTGGCACGCCGCTGCACCGGCGGCCTGCCCGGCATGCGCGCCATGGTCGTCGACGCCACGCCGTACCACGAAGCCGGTGGCAGCGACGCGCAGGAGCTCGGCTGCTCGATCGCGACCGGCCTCGCCTACCTGCGCGCCCTCACCGACCACGGCCTCACCGTGGACGAGGCCTTCGGACAGCTGGAGTTCCGCTACGCCGCGACCGCCGACCAGTTCGCCACGATCGCCAAGCTCCGCGCGGCCCGCGTCGTGTGGGCGCGGATGGCCGAGGTGAGCGGCGGGCCGCCCGGCCAGTTCCAGCACGCGGTGACCTCCGCGGCCATGATGGCCCGCCGCGACCCCCACACGAACATGCTGCGCACCACCCTGGCCTGCTTCGCCGCGGGTGTGGCCGGAGCCGACGCCGTGACCGTCCGGCCGTTCGACGACGCGCTCGGCCTGCCGGACGCCTTCTCCCGCCGCATCGCCCGCAACACCTCCGTGCTGCTCACGGAGGAGGCGCACGTGGCCCGGGTGACCGATCCGGCGGGCGGATCCTGGTACGTCGAACGCCTCACCGCCGACCTGGCGGACCACGCCTGGCGATGGTTCCAGGAGATCGAGGAGGCGGGCGGCATGGCCGCGGCGCTCGCCTCCGGCCTGGTGGCCGACCGGATCGCCGCCGTCCGCGCGAGCAGGGCGCGCGACATCTCCCGCGGGCGCGCCCCGATCGTCGGCGTCAGCCACTACCCCGACCTGTCCGAACCGCCGCGCGCTCCCGATCCGGCCCCGTGCCCGCCGGAGGGCGCCCTGCGGGGAATCCGTTACGCCCGGGACTTCGAGGACCTCAGGGATCTCGCCGACGCCCGGCCGGTTCGTCCCCGGGTGTTCCTGGCCACCCTCGGCCCGGCGGGTGAGCACGCCGCCCGGGCCTCGTTCGCCGCCGGTGTCTTCCACTCGGGCGGCATCGAGACCGTCACCGGAGGCCCGGAGGATTTCGACCCGCGCGTCACCACGGTGGCCTGCCTGTGCTCGAGCGACGGCCGGTACGCCGAGCACGCGTCGGAGGCCGCCGACGCCCTTCGTGAAGCCGGTGCGACCAGGATCTGGCTGGCCGGGCGCGACCGCTACGACGGCGTCGACGCCAACCTGTACGCGGGATGCGACGTACTGGAGGTGGTCCGCACCACCCTCGCCGACCTGGAGGTGACCAGATGATCCCCGACTTTCGCGGCGTCGGTCTCACCGGCGTGAGCCGGAACGCGCGGCCGGCGACCGGCGGCGGCCCGTGGCAGAGCCCGGAGGGCATCCCGATCAAACCGGTCTACACCCCCGCCGACCTGGCGGCGGAGGACTACGACCCGCACACCTGGCCGGGCATCCCGCCGTACGTGCGCGGCCCGTACCCCACCATGTACGTGACCCGTCCCTGGACCATCCGCCAGTACGCGGGTTTCTCCACCGCCGAGGACTCCAACGCCTTCTACCGCCGCAACCTCGCGGCCGGGCAGAAGGGCCTGTCGGTCGCCTTCGACCTGGCCACGCACCGTGGCTACGACTCCGACCATCCCCGGGTGGCGGGCGACGTGGGCATGGCGGGAGTGGCGATCGACTCCATCGCCGACATGCGCGTCCTGTTCGACGGCATCCCGCTCGACGAGATGTCGGTGTCGATGACCATGAACGGCGCCGTCCTGCCCATCCTGGCCCTGTACATCGTGGCCGCCGAGGAGCAGGGGGTGAAGCCGGAGCGGCTCACCGGGACCATCCAGAACGACATCCTCAAGGAGTTCATGGTCCGCAACACCTACATCTACCCGCCGGGCCCGTCCATGCGGATCATCTCCGACATCTTCGCCTACACCTCGGCGAACATGCCGCGCTTCAACTCCATCTCCATCTCCGGCTACCACCTGCAGGAAGCCGGCGCCACCTGCGACCTGGAGCTCGCCTACACTCTGGCCGACGGCCTGGAGTACCTCCGCGCGGGTACCGCCGCCGGGCTCGACGTCGACGCCTTCGCCCCGCGCCTCTCGTTCTTCTGGTGCGTCGGCATGAACTTCTTCATGGAGGTCGCCAAGCTGCGCGCCGCGCGGCTGCTGTGGACCCGCATCGTGCGCGAGGCGGGCGCGAAGGACCCGCGCTCACTGGCGCTGCGCACCCACTGCCAGACCTCGGGCTGGTCCCTGACCGCCCAGGACGTCTACAACAACGTGGTCCGCACCTGTGTCGAGGCGATGGCCGCCACCCAGGGACACACCCAGTCCCTGCACACCAACGCCCTGGACGAGGCGCTCGCCCTGCCCACCGACTTCTCCGCCCGCATCGCACGCAACACCCAGCTCGTCCTGCAGCACGAATCGGGCACCACCCGCGTGATCGACCCCTGGGGCGGCTCCTCCTACGTCGAAACCCTCACCAGCGGGCTCGCCCGCAGAGCCTGGGAGCACATCACCGAGGTCGAGAACGCCGGGGGCATGGCCAAGGCCATCGAAGCCGGGCTGCCCAAGCTCAGGATCGAGGAGGCGGCCGCCCGCGCCCAGGCTCGCATCGACTCCGGTGTCCAGCCGGTCATCGGGGTCAACCAGTACCGCGTCGACGCGGAACGCGAGGTCGAGGTGCTGAAGGTCGACAACACCTCGGTCCGCGCCAAGCAGGTCGAACGGCTGCGCCGCCTGCGCTCCGAGCGTGACGCCGCCGCCGTACGCGACGCGCTGGAGGCGCTCACCCGGGGTGCGGCGGGGAACGACAACCTGCTGGCCCTGGCCGTGGACGCGGCCCGTGCGCGGGCCACCGTCGGGGAGATCTCCGAGGCGCTGGAGAAGGTGTTCGGCCGTCACCAGGCCGACGTCCGCACCATCACCGGTGTCTACCGTGAGGAGATGGGGGACGGCGCCGACGCGGTCCGCGACGCCTGCGACGCCTTCGCCGCGGCCGAGGGACGCCGCCCGCGCATCCTGGTCGCGAAGATGGGCCAGGACGGCCATGACCGGGGTCAGAAGGTGATCGCCACCGCCTTCGCCGACCTCGGCTTCGACGTGGACGTCGGCCCGCTGTTCCAGACGCCGGCCGAGGTCGCCCGTCAGGCCGTCGAGGCCGACGTGCACATCGTCGGCGTCTCCTCCCAGGCCGCCGGGCACCTCACGCTGGTGCCCGCGCTCCGCGACGAGCTGGCCGTACTCGGGTGTGACGACGTCATGATCGTCGTCGGCGGCGTCATTCCGCCCGGCGACGTACCCGCCCTGCGCGACGCCGGGGTGGCGGAGGTCTTCCCGCCGGGCACCGTCATCACCGACGCCGCCCTGGGACTACTGCGCGGGCTGTCGGCGCGCCTTGGTCATCCGGGCATGTGAGGGCGCCCGCGAACCGGATGCGCATGTGCCTCACGCGGCGCGCCCGGCCGCGCCGGGCCTGATGGCGCGGATCCGGAAAGCCCCGGCACCGAGTGACGCCGGGGCGGCCTTGCGGGCGATACCGCCCGCGGGACCGGAACCGCTGTCTTCTCGTGCGTGGAGCCGGAGCTCTCGAACCTACCGAAGTCCTCCCAGGAAGGCGGAGAGAACCGCCGGGGGCAGTACGTCGCCGGCGGCGAACGGCCGTCGGCGAAGGAGTTCCTCGGCGGATCGAGGGGACACACCGGCCCCGCGAAGCACCTGGACGGCGTGTTCGGCGGGGAGCAGGTCGAGCCAGCGGAGCACGGCCGCCCGGTGGGCGTCGGCGACCAGCTCACCGTGCACCCTGAGCCTGGCCAGGCCGCCGTCGGGGAAGACGTCGAGGCGGACGTGCGTCACAGGCGTGGCCGACACCGAGCGGAGGAGGTGGCGGGTGTCCGGCTGCAGCCGGGTCTTCGGAACCAGGTCGAACCACTCCGCGTCCTCGTCCGGATGATCGGCGCCGGTCCCGCTCAGCGAGGCCCAGCCTGGCGCGTTGCCGACGAAGTACGACGTGTCGATCTCCACCCGGCGGACCCGCCCGCGGGCCGCCAGCCTGATCGTCACGTGGTCGTTGCCGCCGTCGCGGCGACGGGCGTTCTCCCAGCCGTCGCCCATGATCCTGGCCCTGCCGGGCAGCAGCAGCTGCGCCGGCGAGGAGTAGAACGTGTTCGAGCAGTCCACCACGTCTCCCCCGTGCTCCAGCGCGGCCAGGTCGATCGTGCCGTCCAGGAAGCGCGGGTCCGGCACCGGCTCGCCGTGCACCCGGAACCGGGCCACTCCGCCGTCGGGGTAGATGCTCAGCCGGACGTGCGTCCAGCGCCGCCGGTCCGCCACCTCGAACGCGTTCTCGGCGTCGCCCCTGATCGCGCTCTTCCCGACGATCGTCTCCCAGCTCGCCCGCTCCAGTTCGTCCGGTGACGGCGCTCCCTCGACGCTGGCCGCCTCCACCGAGGCGTACGGCGGATAGTTGCCCTTGAACCAGGCGGTGTCGATCACCACACCGTGCACCACGCCGGGGACGCCGAGCCGGACGATCGCGTAGTCGTTCCCGGGCTCGCGCCGGCGGCGAGTCTCCCAGCCGTCGTACACCTTGCCCTTGTGGCCGAAGTCCTCCGTCGAGAACACCGCGGGACCGGCCTTGATCAGGTTCTCCCGCTCGGCGAACAACTCGTCGTTGGCATACACGACACTGCCGGCCAGCGCGCGCGAGGCCAGGTCCGGAAAGCGGGCGAAAGTCATGCTTCTCCTCGGTTGAGCAGCCGGCCCTGCGGCGGGCCGTCGATGTCGATCCGTACGCCGCGCAGCCAGCTGCCGCGGACCACGCCCGTGAGCCTCCGGCCGTGGTAGGGCGTCACGGGGTTGCGGTGGTGCAGCCGGTCCTGGTCGACCGTGAACACCCGGTCGGGCGCGAACACGCAGAAGTCGGCCTGGTGGCCCGGTGCGATCCTGCCCTTTCGGGACAGTCCCGCCACCTCCGCGGGGCGTTCGGCCATCCAGCGCACCACGTCGGCCAGCGTGTGGCCGCGGCGTCTGGCCTCGGTCCACACCGCGGGCAGGCCGAGTTGCAGTGACGCGATGCCGCCCCAGGCGGCGCCGAAGTCACCGCTGTCGAAGCGCTTGAGCTCCGGTGTGCACGGCGAGTGGTCGGAGACCACGCAGTCGATCGTGCCGTCGGCGAGTCCCCGCCAGAGCGACTCGCGGTTGGCCGCCTCGCGGATCGGCGGGCAGCACTTGAACTGGGTGGCTCCCTCGGCGATCTCCTCAGCGCTGAACGTCAGGTAGTGCGGGCAGGTCTCCACGGTGATCCGGACGCCGTCGTGCCGGGCCGAGCGGATCATCGGCAGCGCGTCCGAGCTGGACAGGTGCAGGATGTGCACCCGGCAGCCGGTCCGGCGGGCCAGCTCGATGACGTGCGCGATCGCGAGGTTCTCCGCGCCGCGCGGCCGGGAGCGCAGGAAGTCCCGGTAGCTCGCGCCGTGCGCGGGCGGGGCATGGCCGATCACGTGCGGGTCCTCGGCGTGCACGATCATCAGCGCGTCGAACACCCGGATCGCCCGAAGCGCGTCCGCCAGCTCACCCGGCTCCAGGTGGGGGAACTCGTCCACGCCCGAGTGCAGCAGGAAGCACTTGAATCCGAACACGCCCGCGTCGTGGAGCCCGCGCAGCTCGCGCAGATTGCCCGGTACGGCACCGCCCCAGAAACCGACGTCGACGCACACCTGCCCCTCGGCGGTCTCCCGTTTCACCCGCAGCGCCGCCGCATCGACGGTGGGCGGGACGCTGTTCAGCGGCATGTCGATGATCGTCGTGACGCCGCCGGCCGCGGCCGCCCGGGTGGCGGTCCCGAATCCCTCCCACTCGGTCCGGCCGGGGTCGTTCACGTGCACGTGGCTGTCCACGAGGCCGGGCAGCAGCACCTCGTCGTCACCGAGCTCGATGACCTCGGCGGCCTCGAGATCCGCGTCCAGCGGCTCGACCGCGGCGACCGTCCCGTCCCGCACGCCGATGCTGCGTGCCACCTCTCCGGCGGCGGTGACCACTCGGCGGGCCCTGAACAGCAGGTCCAGCCCGGCCATCAGCCGGCACCTCCATCGCCCCGTCGTCCCTCGTGGACCGGTCGAACGCCGGCTGCGATCCCGGCGGTGATCGGCCACCCGGTCACGGTCTTGGGGCGCGGCGTCCCGTAGGTGCGTACCTTGCTCGTGGTGAGGCCGAGCCGGACGAGCCCTTCGGCGAGGGCGACCGCGGCGGCGACGCCGTCGACGACGGGTACCCCGGTGGCGGCGGTGATCTCCCGGTCGAGGCCGGCCATTCCGCCGCACCCAAGGCAGATCACCTCGGCCCGGTCGTCGTCGACGGCCTTGCGGGCCTGGGCGACGATCGCGTCGACGGCCCGGCCGGGATCCCTCTCGAGTTCGAGGACCGACAATCCGCCGGCCCGGATCGACGCGCACCGGCCGGCCAGCCCGGCGAGCCGCAGCCTGTCCTCGATCTGCGGTACGGCACGGTCCAGCGTGGTGACGACCGAGTACGTGCGTCCGATCAGCATCGCGACCTGTGCGGCCGCCTCGGTGATGTCCACCACGGGGACGTCGAGCAACTCCTGCAGCCCCTCGCGGCCGTGCTCGCCGTACCCGGCCTGGATCACCGCGTCGTACGGCTCGTCGTATCGGACGACCCGGTCCATCACGGCGACCGCCGCCAGGTAGCTCTCGAAGTTCCCCTCCACCGACTCAGGCCCGAACGACGGGGTGAGGCCGACGATCTCGACGCCCGGCGACGCGTACGCCGCGGCCTGGGCGCGGATCGTGTCGGTCATCGACGAGGTGGTGTTCACGTTCACGATCAGGATGCGCATGTCAGCCCCCTGTCCCGCCGCCACGCGCGGCACGCCGTTCCGCCCCGGCCGGTGTCCCGGCGAGGTCCTCGCGGCCGGTCAGGCGGAAGGCGTGGCCGACCCCGTGGTCGGCACACCGCCGGACTTCACCCTGCGAGCGATCTCGAGTATCCGCGCGGTGGAGGCGAATGTCGGTGAACAGAATCTGAGCCATACCGGCTGATCCCCTTAATCTGAGGGCAACATGGCATAGAGTTATCAGACATCAGATGATTAGAGAAGAGGACGAATGCGGCATGTGGGCCGGACCTCCCTCGTCGACTCCGCCATCCACGAACTCCGCCAGGAGATCGCGAGCGGCGTCTGGCCTGTCGGCACCAAGATCCCTACAGAGAGCCGGCTGGCCGAGGCGCTGGGCGTGAGCAGGCTGTCGGTACGCGAGGCCGTCCGCGTGCTCGTCCACGCCGGCCTGCTCACCACCCGTCAAGGCGACGGAACCTATGTCACCGCGACCGACGAAGGCGAGGTGGCGCTCAAGCGCCGCCTGGACCGCGCGGCCACGATGGACATCATCGACGTACGGCGCGGCCTGGACTTCGTGGCGGCCCGGCTCGCCGCCGAACGACGCGAGCCGGCGGACCTCGACGAGCTGAGGAAGGCACTGGAGCGGCGCACCGCCGCTCACCAGGCCGCGGATCTCGACGCGTTCGCCGACGCCGACGTGGACTTCCACCTGTCCGTCGCCGCGGCCTCGCACAACCCCGTGTTGCTGGACCTGTATCGCGGCATGGGCGAGGCGGTGCGCGACACGGTCCACCGCGATCACTGCATGGAACATGCCGCGCTCGGCTCCGACTCCACTCACCAGGACCTGTACGAGGCGATCGAGGCCGGCGACGCGACCGGCGCGGTCACGATCGCACTCGCCATCCTCAACGAGCAGGAGCGCGACCTCTGACGCTCCGGCGGTGCCGCCCGCCGCCTCCCGGCGAGCCGACAGGCAGCACGCCCGGGGCGGGCCAGGAGGGGAACAGGAAAGGAAGAGGTGCCGGCCGGCTCCGCTGAGAAGCCCGACAGGAGCGGCGGCGGGAGGAGGGCTCAAGCATGACACCGACGAAGCGCTGAACCACGCCGGTGTCCCGCCGCCGCGCCGGGTGGCGAGAGCATGGAGGAAGGAGGACGTGGATGAAGCGCCGGGCGATCCCGACCTTCGGGCTCGGCCTGCTGATCGCGGCCTGCGGAGACCGCACGGTGAGAGGAGAGAGGGTGCTCAACGAGGAACTGCTGGCACGCGCCGCACGCGGTGACGCCGCGGGCGTCCGGGACGCGCTCACGTCCGGGGCCGATGTCGAGGCCCGCGACGGGCTCCGCCGCACGGCCCTGCTGCTCGCCGCGGCGGCCGACCACGTCGAGGTCGCCGAGGTGCTGATCGCAGCCGGCGCGGACCCGAACGCGCAGGACTCCAGGCACGACACTCCCTGGCTGGTCACGGGTGTCACCGGAAGCGTCGCGATGCTCAGGGCCCTCCTGCCGGGCAGGCCCGACCTGACCGTGCGCAACCGTTACGGAGGTGTCTCCCTCATCCCCGCCTGCGAGCGCGGGCACGTGGACTACGTCCGCGAGGTGCTGAAGACCGGCATCAAGGTCGATCATGTCAACGACCTCGGCTGGACCGGTCTGCTGGAGGCGATCATCCTCGGCGACGGCGGCCCGCCCCACCAGGAGATCGTCCGTCTGCTCATCGCGGCGGGCGCCGACGTCGACCTCGCCGACCGCGACGGTGTCACCCCGCTCGTCCACGCCGTCGCCAGGGGGCAGACCGCGGTGGCCGGCCTGCTCCGCGCCGCCGGAGCGCACTGACGCACACCGGTGACACAGGTGGGGCGCCGTGAACTCCCCCACAGGGGTGGGGCCGTGCACGTCCGCCGCTCAGGCGGGGGCATAGCCGCGAGTGCGAACGTGGTCGGCGAGGGTGATGCCGAACGCGCGGGCGGCGGCGCTGTGGTACGCGCTTTCGCGCCGCAGCAAGGTGACGGTGCGTGAGGGCAGAGCCGGTTCGAGCGGTGTCGGGCTGAGGTGCGGGTGGTCCTGGGTGACGGCGTCGGGCAGGACGGTGGCGATGGAGCTGCGCTGGACGATCTCGATGAGGGCCTGGATGGAATCGGCCTCCACCACGATGCGGGGGCTGACGCGATATCGTCTGAAGTAGGAGTCGATGTGGCCTCGGGTGGCGAAATCACCGCTGAGGAGTGCGAGCCGATGCCCGGCGACGTCCTGCACGGGCGTCGGTCGGCCCGCACGGCTGGATCTACGACATCGGCACCGGCATCATGGCGGAACTCGACGCCACCGGCCGCCCCTCCGCACTCGCGATCTGATCTTCACGCCGCCATCCGGCGGCTCGGCGTCGACACGCACCACCGGAACCTGCCGTTTCCGCCATCCCGGACCGGCACATGAGAAAGGAAACGTTGTCATGCCACACGCCCAGTTCGACCCCACGGCCCGCCAGGCCCTTGCCATCGTCGCGGTCGAGGCCAAGACCCGCAAGGACCTGACCTGGCAGCAGATCGCCGACGCGGCTGGCCTGTCGGTCGCGTTCGTCACCGCCGCCGTGCTCGGCCAGCACGCCCTGCCCGCGGGCGCGGCGAAGGCGGTCGCCGAACTGCTCGGCCTGGACGACGACGCGGCGATGCTGCTGCAGACCATCCCGACCCGCGGCTCCATCGCCGGCGCGGTCCCCACCGACCCGACCATCTACCGCTTCTACGAGATACTCCAGGTCTACGGCACCACGCTGAAGGCCCTCGTCCACGAGCAGTTCGGCGACGGCATCATCAGCGCGATCAACTTCAGGCTCGACGTGCGGAAGGTCGCCGACCCCGAGGGCGGCGAGCGCGCCGTCATCACCCTCGACGGCAAGTACCTGCCCACCAAGCCCTTCTGATCCGAATCCGTTCTGAACGCGGGACCGGGAGCGGGCCGGGACTCGGCTGATCAGGCCGGCCAGTGACATGAGCCGGTGCCGCTGCCGGACTCCCCG
This sequence comes from Streptosporangium sp. NPDC051022, assembly GCF_040683035.1. Classification (NCBI taxonomy): domain Bacteria; kingdom Bacillati; phylum Actinomycetota; class Actinomycetes; order Streptosporangiales; family Streptosporangiaceae; genus Streptosporangium; species Streptosporangium sp. NPDC051022. The sequence continues at coordinate 105,208 of NZ_JBFBCF010000031.1, forward strand.
AACGTTTCACCGGAACGCATCGCCTTAGGCTTGACGCATGCCGGGTTTCGAGATCGTCACGCATGTCATGGCACCACCGGAACGGGTCTTCGACATCTCGCTGGACGTGGACGTCCATTCGGCCTCGATGGCGGGTTCCTCCGAGGAGGCGGTCGCCGGCGTGACCGCCGGCGGCCTGAGGCTGGGCGACACCGTTACGTGGCGGGCACGGCACTTCGGCATCCGCTGGCGGATGACCTCCACGATCAGCGCCTACGAACGTCCCGGATATTTCGTCGACGAGCAGGTGTCGGGCCCTTTCAGGCGCTGGTACCACGCTCACCGTTTTCGGCGTGATGACCACGGCGGCACCGTGATGAGCGACATCGTCGAATTCGCCGCACCTCTTGGTCCTCTCGGGAGGGTCGCCGAAACGCTGGCGCTCCGCCACTACATGCCCAGGTTGATTCGGATCCGGAACCGGTACATCAAGCAGGTCGCCGAAACCGCTGTGGCGGGCGGGTGAGGCTCAGGTGAGGGCGAGGGCGACGCCGACCACGGTGCCGACCACGACGATGACGTAGCGGAGCACCGTGGGCGGCAGCCAGCGGGCGATCGTGGCGCCGAGCTGTCCGCCGATCACCGAGCCGACCGCGACGAGCAGGGCCGCTCCCCAGGCCACCTCGGTCGTCAGGGCGTAGAAGACGGCCGCGACGACGTTGACCAGCGCCTGCAGGAGGTTCTTCAGGCCGTTGAGGCGCTGGAGATCCTCGTCGAGGACGCAGGCGAGCAGGGCCATGAGCAGCACGCCCTGGGCGGCGCCGAAGTAGCCGCCGTAGACGCTGACGGCGAAGACCGCCACCGGCAGGCCCCTGGCCAGGGCACCGGACCGTACGGCCGCCGCCCGCCCCGCCAGCCACGGCTGGACCGCCATGAGCAGCGCGGCCAGGAGCACCAGGACCGGCACGACCGCGTCGAAGGCGGCGGGCGGCAGCCTGAGCAGCAGGATCCCGCCGCAGACCGCCCCCAGCGCGGAGGCGACGCCCAGCGGCACCAGCCTGGCGCGCTGGGCCCGCAGCTCGGGCAGGTACGCCAGGGTGCCGCTGATCGAGCCGGGGGCCAGGCCGACGGTGTTGGAGACGTTGGCCACGACCGGAGGGAAACCGAGCGCGACCAGGGTCGGGAACGTGATGAGCGAACCCGACCCGGCGACGGTGTTCACCACGCCGGCGGCCAGGCCCGCGAGCAGCACGGCGAGGGATTCGACGACCGTCAGGCCGGTGAACATCGGGTTGCTCCTTACGACGGCGACCGGCGACCGGCGACGTGATCCCGGTGGGATCCAGGCCAGATCCCGGAAGGGGGGACAGGGGGAAGGGGGAGGAGTGAGGTCCGGCTCCCGGTGAACCCGGTGACCGGTCCGTGGACTCCCGAGCGTGTCAGAAGCCCCGTGAGGCCCCGTGAGGCCCCGTGAGGCCCCGTGAGGCCCCGTGAGGCCCCGGAAGCCGGGAGACCCGGTCCCGGGGAATCCGCCCCGGACCGGAAGGCGGGAAACCCGGTTCCCGGAGGCCCGGCGCGCGGGTGGCCGCGCCGCGGGACGGACGGTCAGGGGGTGAGCAGGATCTTGCCGCAGGCGTCGCCGCTCTCCAGGCGGCGGTGCGCGTCGGCCGCCGCCTCCAGCGGGAACACCGAGTCGATCACGGGTTCGCAGCCGGACGCCCAGTACCACCGCAGCATCTCGCCGAACGTGGCATGGCCGTACGACTCGGAGCCGATGATGGTCAGGGCCCGCTGGTAGGCGTCGACCAGGTTGAAGCTCGCGGTCATCCCGCTGGTGTTGCCGCAGAAGACCAGGCGGCCCCGGCGGCGCAGCGCGTCCAGCGACGTCTGGAAGAGGGCGGGGCCGACGTGGTCGAGCACGATGTCGGCCCCGTGCCCGCCGGTCAGCTCCCGGGTCGCGGCGGCGACGTCCGTCACCCGGTGATCGAGCACGGCGTCGGCGCCGATCTTGGCCATCCGGCGGAGTTTCTCCTCCGAGCCCGAGGTCACCACCGTCCGGGCGCCGAGCCCGCGGGCGATCTGCACGGCCGCGACCGTGATGCCGCTGCCCGCGCCGTGCACCAGCAGGGTCTCCCCCGCCCTCAGCCCGCCCCGGACGACCAGCGCCTGCCAGGCCATGGAGTAGGCGGTGGGCAGGCTCGCGGCCTCCTCCGGCCCGACGTGCGCGGGAACCGGGTGGGTGTGGGTCGCCGGGACCGCGACCAGTTCGGCGTAGCCGCCCTGGCGGGAGCCGCCGACGACGCGCATCGCGCCGCAGTAGACCGAGTCGCCGGCGGCGCACGCCGTACAGGATCCGCAGTGCAGCGCGGGGTCGACCACGACGCGGTCGCCGACGGCGCGCGCGGGCGGCGGGGAGCCGGGGGCGGCGGGGCCGACGGCGACCACGACGCCCGCGACGTCCATGCCGGGGACGTGCGGCAGCGCGAATCCGGGCAGCAGGCCGGGACCGCGCCGCTGGAGCGCGTCCAGGCGGTTGAGCGCGACCGCCTCGACGGCGATCAGCACCTCGCCGGGCCCGGCCACCGGATCGGGCAGCTCGACCGCTTCGAGCACCTCGGGGCCACCGTGCGCGGCGTGCTGGACGGCCTTCACGGGCTCCTCCGTGTCGTGCTGGTCTCCCGAACTCCCCCGTGCCCCCTCGGAGGGGGCACGGCGCTCATGTGATCCCCCGGACGAACGGGGTGCCAAGCGCGGCGGGACCACGCTGACGCTTGGCGAAGAAGGTCATGGCGACCAGGGCCAGCAGGTACGGCGAGGCGATGAGGAACTGGGGGTTGAGCTCGTAGCCCAGGGCGGGCAGGGCCAGGCGCATCGCGTCGGCGGCGCCGAAGACCAGACAGCCGGCGAGCGTGCCCTTGAGGGTCCAGCCGCCGAAGATGACGGCCGCGATCACCATGTATCCGCGCCCGGCGGTCATGTTCTGGTTGAACGTGCCCACCTCGGCCACGGCCAGGTAGGCGCCGCCGAGACCGGCGAGCATGCCGCAGATCATCAGCGCCTCGCGCCTGCGCCGGTTGACGTCGATGCCGGTGACGTCCGCCGACTGCGGGTTCTCCCCCGCGGCCCGCGCCTGCAGTCCCCAGCGGCTGCGGTGCACCAGCCACCAGGCCAGCGGGACCAGCGCGACCAGCAGGTAGGCGGGCCAGCGCTGGGCGAACAGGCCCGGACCGACCAGCGGCAGGTCCGACAGCAGCGGGATCTCCAGCTTGTCCACCTGCCGGGGGACGGTCCTGATCGTCAGGAAGCTGGTCAGGCCGAGCACCAGCACGTTGAGCGTGAGCCCGACGACGTAGGTGTTGACGGCGAGGCGGTGGCTGAAGCAGGCGTGCGTGAAGGCGACCAGCAGGCCGGCCGCGACGCCGCACAGCAGCCCGAGGTCGGCGGAGCCGGTGATCGAGGCTCCCGCGACGGCGGTGAACGCGCCGCCGAGCATCATGGCCTCGACCGAGATGTTCAGGGTTCCGGCCCGCTCGGCGATCCACTCGCCGAGCGCGGCGAACGCCATCGGCACGCTGAGCCGTACGGCGCTGGCCAGGATGAGTTCGAAGCTGTCCATGACCCTCACCTCTCCGCCGGCCTGCGGCGGGAGCGGATCTCGGCGTAGGCCGAGGGGAAGACCGCGGCGAGCACCAGCAGGGCCGTCACGACCGAGACGAGATAGCGGGGCACGCCGGTGGAGGCGAGGAATCCGCCTCCGGCGCGCAGCGCCCCGAAGAAGACGGCCACGGGGATCGCGAGCAGGGGGTGGTTGCGCGCGACCAGGGCCACGAGCAGCCCCTCCCAGCCGACGTTGTCGGCGAACCCGGCCTGGATCCGGTACACGTTGCCGGTGAGCATGACGCCCCCGGCCAGGCCGGCGAACCCGCCGGACAGCAGCAGCGCCCCGCCGCCGAGCGCCGCCGCCCGTACCCCGGTCCTGCGTGCCGCGACCGGGTTGAGGCCGAGCATGCGGAGCCGGAATCCCCATCTGCCGTACTTCAGCAGGAACGCGATCACGCCGGTCACCAGCAGGGCGACGAGCACGCCCCCGCCGAGGTTGAAGTCCGGATACTCGCCGAGGCGCGGCAGCCGCGCCGTCTCGGGGAGCAGGTCGGACTGGGGCGAGAGGATCTGCCCCTTGATCGCGGTCTCCTGGAGCAGGTAGTCGCGGTTCACCGCGAACGAGACGAGCTGCATCGCCGCGAAGACCATCAGCAGCGTGCTGATCACGACGTCCACGCGACGCCAGTAGAACAGCACGGCCGGGACTCCGGCCCAGACGGCTCCGGCGGCGGTGGCGCAGATCAGCGTGAGCGGCAGGATCAGCCAGCCGGGCCCGGGCAGGAACAGCGCGACGGCCGCGCCCGCCATGGCGCCGACGATGAGCTGTCCCTCCTGCCCGATGTTGAAGATGCCGGCGCGGGCGCAGACGATCGCGCCGACGGCGACGAGCAGCAGCGGGGCCGCCTCGTCGATCGTCTGGCCGATCGAGGCGCCTCCTTCGAGGCTGCCCTGGTAGAGGGCCAGGACCGTGTCGGCCATGGAGTGGCCCGCGAGCGTCACCAGGACGGTGGCCGCGGCGAGCGCGACACCGAAGGAGGCCAGGTAGAGCAGCGGTGTTCCGGACCGCAGACCGGCCAGGAGCCCGGCCCGCCACGGCAGGCCCCTGGCCGGTGCCGCCGGGCGGCCCGCGCCGCCGGGACGGTCCGCCGGGGGGGCGGCCCCGGCCGCGAGTGCGGCCGGGACCTCCGTCTCCTTCGGCGACCTGTTCGCTGTCTCGTTCAAGCCGCCTGACCTCCCATCATCATGCCGAGCCGTTCCAGATCGACGTCGGCCCGCGCCATCTCTCCGACGATCGCGCCGCGGTGGATGACCGCGACGCGGTGCGCGAGCGTGAGGATCTCCTCCAGCTCGGTGGACATGAGCAGCACCGCGATGCCCGCCTGGGCCGCCCGGTAGACGCGTTCGGTCATGTACTCGATGGCCCCGACGTCCAGGCCCCGGGTCGGCTGGGCGACGACGAGGACCTTGGGGCCGGCGGCCAGTTCGCGGGCGAGCACGACCTTCTGCTGGTTGCCGCCGGACAGCCGCCGCATGGGCGTGTCCGGCGAGGGGGTGGCGATGGAGAACTCCTCGATCAGCCTCGCGGCCCGCTCGCGCATGCGGCGCGGGCTGACGACGGCCCTGCGGGACACCTCCCCGATGTCGGCCATGACCAGGTTCTCGGCCACGCTCATGTCCAGCACGCAGCCGGAGACGTGCCTGTCCTCGGGCACCACGCCGATCCCGGCGCCGTGCATCGCCCCCGGTCTTCCCGCCGGCACGGCGGAGCCGCACACCTCGACCGATCCGGCGTCGAGTTCGAGCAGGCTGGACAGCAGGTCCCCGAGGGCCGTCTGGCCGTTGCCCTCGACCCCGGCGATGCCGAGGATCTCCCCGGCGCGGACCTCCAGCGACAGCCCGCGCAGCAGCGGGCGTCCGTCGCGGGCGGTGGCGTGGGCGTCGCGGACGCGCAGCCGTACCTCTCCCCGGGGGTCCGCGGCCGCGGCCGCGGTGGGTTCGACCAGCGCGTCCATGGTCCCGACGGCGGACGCGGCGGTCCACTTGGACAGCTCGCGCCCGACCATCTCCCGGGCCAGCTCGCGCACGTCGGTCTCGGCGGTCTCCCGGCGCGCGACCACCGCGCCGGAGCGCATGATCGTCACCCGGTCGGTGGCGTGCAGGATCTCGTCGAGTTTGTGGCTGATCAGGATGACGGTCTTGTGCTCGTCGCGGGTGACCCTGCGCAGCACCGAGAACAGCTCCCGGGACTCGGCGAGGGTCAGCACCGAGGTGGGCTCGTCCAGGATCAGCAGGTCGGGGTCGCGGCGCAGGCACTTGACGAGTTCGACCCGCTGGCGTTCTCCGGTGGACAGGTCCTCGACGTAGGCGTCGGGGTCGACGACCAGACCGTAGCGTTCGGCGACCTCCCGGACCGCGCGCCGCGCCTGGTCGCGGTCGACCCGGCCGCGCTCGCCCAGGGTCACGTTCTCCCACACCCGCATCTGGCCGATGAGGCTGAAGTGCTGGTGCACCATGGAGATGCCGAGTCCGGCGGCGGCCAGCGGGTCGCCGATGTCCACCTCTCTGCCGTCCATGACGATCTGCCCGGAGTCCGGCACGACCAGGCCGGTCAGGATCTTCATGAGCGTGCTCTTGCCGGCGCCGTTCTGGCCGAGGAGGCCGTGGATCTCGCCACGGCGCACGCTCAGGCAGACGTCGTCGCAGGCCACGACGGAGCCGAACCGCTTGGAGACGCCGCGCAGCTCGACCGCCGGGGCCGCGTCCTGCCGAGTCGCGGAGCCGGGGCCGGGAGCCGGGGTCCCGGAGTCCGGGGTCCCGGGGTCCGGGGTCCCGGGGTCCGGGATCCGGGCGTCGAGGGCGGGGGCCGGGGCCGGGACGCCGGGGTTCGCGACCTCGGCGGCCCCGGCGACCTCGACGGCTTCGGGGACCTGTGGCTCCCGGTGCGGGATCCGGTCGTCGGCGTTCATCTGCGCCGGGACCGCGACGGGGTCCGCCGCGGTCCCTCGCCGCTTACCGCGCTCCGTCGACGGCCGCATCGACATCGAGCTTTCCGGTTCCCATGTCCTTCATGACCTGGTCCATGCGGGCCTGCTGGTCGCCTTCCGCGGCGCAGATCTTGACGGTCGGCACCGGGTCGACGCCCATCTTCCACACCCGTGCCGTGCCCATCTTCAGCGTGCCCTTCTGGAAGTCCTCCAGGGCGGCGGCGAAGTAGGCCCCCGGACTGAAGACGACCGAGACGGCGTACTTGGTGGTGGTGTCGGCGCACCGGTCGGTGCCGGGGGTCAGCGCGGGCACGCCGGCGGCGTTGGCCTGCTGGGTGACCGCGTCGGTCGCGCCTCCCAGGTAGGGGTAGACGACCTTGATGCCCTGTGCCTTCTGCGCCTCGAACGCCTCCTTGGCCTTGGCCGAGTCGTCGAAGTCGCCGGTGAAGGTGGTGACCAGCTCGGCCTTCGGGACGACGGCCCGCATGCCGGCCTTGAACGCCTTGGCCGCCTGCTTGGCGAAGTCCAGCTCGGGCCCGGTGATGTAGCCGGCCTTGTCCCCTCCCGACTTCTCCAGCAGCAGTCCGGCCGCGTAGCCGGCCGCGTAGAGAGACTGGTTGACGGTGTCCTGGGACTGGGTGAAGTACTCGTTCTGCTGAACGCCGCCACCGCCGTTGACGTACCAGTTGACCCCCTTGCACTGGGGCTCGGGAGCGGCGGTGAGGGCGTCCTTGAGCTCGCTGGCGGCGATGGCGATCAGGTCGACGCGCTGCCTGCACAGGTTGCGCGCCTGGTTGACCGCGTCCGCCGGGTTGATCTTGTCGAGCGTGCGCACCTCCCAGCCGTTGGTCTTGGCGATGCCGTTCGCGTCGTCGACGAAGCTCTGGTAGTAGCCGTTGTCATGGGTGTCGCCGGGGCTCATGACCCCGATGACGACCTTCCCATCCCCGTTGACGTCCGGCTGCCCTTTGGCTGCGGTGGTGGTGGAGGAGCCGCCCGCCTTTTCCTGCGGCGCCGCGGAGCCGCCGTCACCGCAGGCGGTGAGCAGCAGCGCCGGAGCGACCGCGATCGTCAGGACGGTCCGTGCCGAAATGTTCATCGCGTTGCCTCCAAAGGACGCGCGGGGGGGTGGTTCAGTCTTTGTGCGCCTCGGGCTGGGCGCCCCACTGGATGATCTGGACGTAGTT
>NZ_JBFBCF010000032.1:0-106319 GCF_040683035.1 Streptosporangium sp. NPDC051022
CACCACCACCAGCACCCCCCCCCCGCCCTTTTTGTTGGGGGGGGGGGGCGGGGGGGGGGGGGCCCCCCCCCCCCCCCACGGCCCGCCGCCCGAACGCCGCCCGAGCGTGCGGCGTGGGCGCCGGTCTCGGCCGGCGGCGGGACCACGGGCCGCCCACCGCACCACCCGCCCGCCGCACTCACCCCTCAGCCGCCGCACCGGGGCCGCACCGCCGCCCTTCACAAGGGTGATGAGGACCGCCGAATACCTGCACGGCCAGCTCGCTCACACATTGCGACCCCCCAGGGGTGATGAGGACTCGACGACTCCCCCGGTACGGGCGCGAAAGTGGTGTTGCGACCCCTCACAGGGACGATGAGGACCTCGCTGATCGCGCGCATGCCGCGACCGGAGTACACATTGCGACCCCTCGCAGGGGCCGATGAGGATGAGGAACTCGCCGAGTTCATCCGCCAGCAGCGCGCGTTGCGACCCTTCACAGGGGCGATGAGGACCATTGAACTTAAATCAAGCTTCTTTGTGATCCTTGATATTACCGGAATGCGCACCGATGGGTAGCGGCCGACTGCTCGCAGGCGGCAGGTCGAAGGGGGAGCGGTGATAGAAGTAAGCTCAGACTTCGGAACATCCAGCTGTAGGTGCGCCATAATGATCAGGCCGCGGCAATCGCGTCAGGTAAAGCTCGCCATCTTCCTCTCGCACCGTCGGTAGCGATGCAGCCGGTAAATCAACCGGGATCGCCATCCGGACCGGCCGTAGGCCACGGCGGCGACCGAGACCTTCTTTCTCTCCTGCCATCGCGCTGACCCGGCGCGGCCACCAGCGGCGACACGCACTTAGCCGCTGACAGCGCGTGCGGGCCACTGGAGCTTTCAGGGTCCGACCGCACTCGTCTTCGAGGCAGGCCTAGGCATTCAGGTCCGCCGCAGTCTTTCCACCATGGGCCACACCTTGCGTCTTCCCCACCGTGATCGCTTCCTTGTCCCGTTCGATCGTCTGGCGCACCGACCGCTGGCACGACCAGCCGTACCACGTAAGCAGTTTCCACACTCTCGGCAGAAAGTAGGTCCGACATTCAAGCCATGTCAGGTCTCCATGCCCTCAAATCTTGAAAACCACGTCGCAGGCATCTTCGACGTGTTGATTATGGGTTGCGATGATCACTGCGCAGCCAGCGCTAGCCATATCGCGCAGCACTTCGATCACAAGGTCAGCATTCTCACGATCGAGTGCACCGGTAGGCTCGTCTGCTAGCACCACAGAAGGTTGCTTTACCAGCAGACGGGCAAGGGCGACGCGCTGTTGCTCACCACCGCTAAGGAGATAGATTTTGTCCTTGGCGCGGCCACCCAAACCCACCCGCTCTAGGATAGCGTCGTAAGATTTACGCTCACTCCGCTTTCGCCGCCCTACCAGCGCAACATCAAGATTATCCCGCAAAGTGGCATTCTCTATCAGGGCATAATTCTGAAAGAGGTACCCCAACTGATCCCTGCGAAATCTGCGTGTACCGCGAGAGCCGAGCTTGGTGATGTCCTTGTCGCCAATGCAAATCTCTCCGCTGTCGACCGATTCGAGCAATCCGATACAGTTCAACAACGTAGTCTTTCCTGCACCGCTACGGCCCGTCAGTGCAAGAAGCTGCCCCCTCTCCACATCGAGAGAAATATTTTCCCAGAGTGATCGTGCCCCAAACGATTTCGAGATCCTTTTGACCGACACCAGCGGGCGTGACTCCCGCCCCGCTTCCTCACCCACGTTCTGCACAGTGCGGTTAGGTATCAATGGATATCTCCCTGATCAGGCGCTTGTTCAAAATCGCTAGAACCGCGAGCATGAGGAAAACTCCGACAGAAACTGTTACTCCCACCACAGTGGGTTCCCAGCCGGTAACGGAGGTTAGAGCCTCCGCGACCGAGGGCGGCATGTTTTGTGGCGTCCCATTTTCTCGAAAACTCATGCGGAACGCTGTATCCTGAGCGACCCAAGCGACTGCGCCAATCGCTAGGACAACTTCAAAGATAAACAGCTTCTTATACGTTGAAAAGAATGACCAGCCATGGATGAATCGAACAAATATCATCTGCGCGTTCCTGCGACAGTAGGCCAGGCAGATACCCAGAGCGGTGACCAGGATGACAACTATAGTTATAAGCAGATTTCCGAACTGGAAGTTCAGTTCCCGAACGCTGTTCTGATATTCATATGCAGCACGCTGAGAAATAGGCTGGACGCCATTAATGTACGCCGCCATCCGCTTATCTACCCTAGCTCTGTAAACATCGTTCGGATCAAGGAATACCACAGACGCCATAGTAGCGTACGCCGCATACTCCTTGTCGGGAAGCAGATTCGATCCTGATGGGATCGCGATGACAATTGGATCGCTCACGATCGGGTTTCGAATAGATGCGGAACCCGATCCATAGGTGAACAGCGATTGTCCCGCTCTCATTTTTAGACCGACAACATCGTGTTTTTTTGCCCCACTGAGATCCGCCATAAAGGAGACCCACTCAGAAAGGCCGTCAACAATTCTTGCCCTGTTCCGATCATGTGCCGGCGGAATCAGCACTCGAATCTTTTTCTCGTCACCCAAAGCACTAACTCGTTCACCCGACTCGAGTAGCACATTTTGCTTTGCGAGATAGGTGTTATTGATTAGGAGAACATCGGCGACGGGGGCGTTCTGCAAAAACTCCCGAAGCTTCCTGCGTACTGCAAGGACCACTCTTCCTTTGTTATCCTCCTGGCGTATCCAACGACCAACTGTTGTTAGCTGTTGATCACTCTCTTTGTCCAGTGCGCCGTTCAGTAGAATTCGAACCGCACCACCCGCCGATGTCCACTGCGACTGACTCTTCTCCTGACTGTCAAGCCGCTGCCAGGAAGCGAGAACATCGACGGCTACAGTGAAGGTAATAACAATAGCCAATATCCGAACCGTATAGGAACTCAAAATGGCCCAGATGGCCGCAATTTCCCCTTTTATGGCACCTGTTATGGAAATACGAAAAGTCAGCGCTACCGCGATAACATGAATTATAAAGGACAGTGTCAGCAGCAGGGCCACGAAGATTACCGCTAGACCGGCGTAGACCCCAACCTGATTCAGCTTGTTGTATGCGTACAGAAAGACAGTGGTTATCAGTGCCGCGAGTGGCGTTGCCCTAACGTAAAAGATAGCAATTTGAGTGAGGTCTGCAAGGATTATCTGGCCAAATGACCTACCGTGCAAGCGCTGAATCCCGTAAAACTTTGAATTGAAAATAGCGCTCAGGCCGGTAATGGATATTATTGCGGCACATATGATAAGGAACAGCCATTGCAGGGCTTGATTGAAGAAGAGGCGAAGTACAGTCGTGACGTTGAGGAGTGGAACCAGGGTGGTGCGCAAGCCGAGCTCGGCAAACTGAACTTGGAGAGCTCCAATTATATCGGAGCTTCCGAAGACATAGTAGTAACCCCGGGGATCTATATTGCTTGATTCAACGATATCCCGCACTTCTGTGACGGTGTCCTGGTTAAAAGAGGGATAACCGCTAGATTTCCAACGGGTCGATACTGCCTCGGGGTCTCCGGAGGCAAGGTATAGGTAACGCTTGCGAGCATCATGAAGATCGGGTACAAACCGAGCAATATTAACCCGGTTTCTGCTGGCGAACGCTGCGATTTCCCTTACCGCTTGGTCGCTGTTCGATTGACCCTGCTTATCGGTGACGCGGAGTGCGTAATCCGAGCCCATAATTATGTCGCCATCGACCCTATGCAGTACTGAAAACGCTATAACACAGGAAGACAGCAGGATAACGACTAGAGCGGCCTTCAGTCCTCTGTGGATCAATGCAACTTCCAATGGGTACTATGCTTGGTCGAAAATTAAGGAAGCTGGCTCGTGACCGGTGTGTCCAGAGGGATGCGCCGATCAGGAGCCAGCTTGTTTTTCACTGCGAACTCAGCTAGCTGCAGTGAGATTCGGCCTCGTGCCGCCAGTAGGTCTCGTTGTTGAAGCTTGCGATGGGCGCACTTGCCTCAGACCACGAGCCCTTCTTCGTCGCCGGTGACCTGTCAGTGTATACGCCAACCGCCGTGGAGCCGTGGCAGTAGGAGCCGTGGTAGTAGTTGGAGTACACCTCGGACGCAGGGTAGTTAAAGCCGTGGTCCCAACTGCCTCCTCCCACGTTCTCGACAACGGCATAAGCCGGACCGCCAATCAGGACTATACCTGCGGCAGCGATCACAGTTCCTTTGAGGATTCTCTTTACAGCATGGTTGGTACCCATAAGCTCCTCCAGAAGGGGGTTGTCGGAAGGCTTCTGACTTGTCGTGATATGCACAGTAAGAGTACCTGCATGATCGTCTCCCGACAAGGGGTAAAAATCGTCTCATGCGACCATTTGTCCGTCTGCTCTACTGGTGCAGGGACGGGCGAGAGTGTGATCAGTCGTGGAATGGACCTTTGGCCGCTTCTGCCGTGACGTGCAATATGCGTGCAATGATCATGGCGGCAGGGAAGTCGTGAACGTGCTGCGCACCAGGTCAGCGGCCGTATCACCGTAGGAACGGTCACGAGCTGTAAAACCGTCGGCTCAGCCTACGCAGGTTCAAGTTCTGCACTTGCCAGCAGCCAGCAGCCAAACGGCAGCTTAGAAGTGCTACGGGGCCTCTTTTGCTGTTCCGTGCCATGCAGCCGAACGCAACCAGAAGCAGCCGCATGTCACCGTTCGTGAGATATGCGCGGGATGGATCATGGAGCGTTTCCCCAGGTCGCGCAGGCGTGCTCAACCCAGGTCACGCGCGGGCGACCATGCTAGATAGCCTCCATCCATGGAGTGCGCGGTCGGTGTCCCAAGCCGGTGGGTGGTCAGGTTCCACTCGGGCGAGACCATCGAGCTGGGCGCCGATGGCTACACGGAAGCCGATGGGTATCTGATCTTCGGCGTCCTGGTCAATGCCACAACCGAGGAGAAAGACGATCTCGAACGTCTGTGGCAAGTTCGCTACGGCCCCCAGCGGACGGAAGCGATCATCGCCAAGATTCCCGCAGCAGCCGTTGCCGACGTTTGGGCCGCGGAATCTTGACCTTGGCAGGGAACCCGGGTGCAGCTCGGGTTGTACGGGTCAGAAGGTGCGGTTATGGAAGCGTCAGCCCGCGTCTGAGCTTTCACCAGGCACAATCGGGTTGTGACCTCCCAGGGCTCTTCCCTTCTGAAGGCGGCCCGTCTCTGTCCCGCTGACGTTCGGACCGGATCCGGCGTTGGCGTGGCCGATGTGCTGGAGTACCTGAAGCACGACGAGTGGGAGATGGCGCTTCTCCTTCTCGAAGAGCTCGGTGACGCGCATCCCCAATCGCCGGAGTTCTGGGGTCTGTTAGCCGACGCCGCTCGCCTGGTGTGGCTCAAGTCGGATGCTGCCTGGTATGAATGGCGGCGCAGCGAGGCCCGTACAGGTGCCTTCCTGGTTGAACTTCACCTGTTGCCCGCCGGGGAGGGAAGCCGTACAACGCCCATACCTCCCGGTGGATTGCTCCGGCCCATGTGGGACCTCGGCCACCGCACCTCTGGGGGAGAGCCTCTGCTCAGCATCGCCGGCCTATGGATTGAGGGCCACGACTCCTTGAAGCCGGGAGGGTGCGCACCAGTACGACTGCTTCCCCTCACCCCTGAACACTGGCGAAACCTCAAGGCGGGCGATGTGATCACCATGCATGAGATGCGGCCACCCACCGGAACGGCGCGCATCGTGGGAGTCATACCGCCCGTGGGATATATGCGGGATGATCTTATGCGGTAGAGGAGGGGGAGAGTGCTTTCGCCCTGTTGAGAGGGCGTGTCGCCGCCGGGAACACGGCCCTCTTGAAAACCGCTAGGGCTGGTGACAGTCCTCGTGGGTTCGAATCCCACGCTCTCCGCCGACCACACGAAACGGCGCCTGACCAGGGCTTACGGCCCGGTGAGGCGCCGCTGATCGTTTCAGGGCTGCGCAGCCGTACGCCACCGAGAGCGGCCCTCGGCTGGTGCTCGCGGAATATACGCGGAATGATGTTGGTCATGTTTCCCCAGGTCACACCTGCAAAACTCCGACGGGATGTGCCGGTTCCGCTCACCGGATCCCGACCGGTGTCGCGACGATGACGCTTGTCGATCGTGGCGATCGGCCCCTTGCTCGACGGTTATCGTGCGTCTGTGACGATCACTGATGCCGAGATGGCCGCTATGCTCGCGCCGGCCGGGCTCCGCTTTATAGAGCGGCGAAATCAGGACGAAGTCCAGTTGCCTTCACTGCCACCGGGACACTCAGCCGCAAGTACAGGCCCTGAGCACGGCCGGTTCGATTCTCACCCGGACGAGATAGCCGATGTCGACGACCCGGACATGCCAGACAAGGTCAATGCGAGCTGGTTCCGGATGGCGACGGAGTACGGGCTCTTCAACGAAGACCGTGAGTTCCTGCTGGCGGCCAACTACACGGAGTACGACGAAACGTACGACGGGGAAGATCACATCGCCTGGGTCCAGGTACGGCTCCTCGATGGCTGGGACTTCGTCGCGAGCGAAGTAGACCGGCTGCGGAGCTCGATGGCGGGGCTGCTCACGACGCGCTTCGTACCGGAGTTCACGGTGGCGTCCCTGGACGGGCGGACGATGATGAACACCACCGTCTGGGGCGACGGCACCGTCAGCACCATCGCCATATGCCCCTCCCACAAGGAGGAGCCGAGACATAGCCCTGAACAGTGAGGAGGCCTGGCTCCATGTTCTGGCGCCGGGTCTTGTGCTCTGGTGGGGTGTTCACGAGTAGGTCTGACCTGGGATGGAGGGGGCGCTTAAGGGCGGCCGATCGCCAGGTCCGCGAGCCGTGGGTCGACTTCGGGAAACGAGCCGTCGCCGAACAGGATCCGTGCCACCAAGGCGCGGCCGGCACGACCGCGTAGCACGGTCACCGCCGCCTCTGCCGCAGCAGGGGATCGGATGCCGGCGAACACGCGGCGCAGCAACAGTCGGCCTCGGAACCGGGTCCGCAACGCGTCCCCGTCGTACCGGCTCAGCACACGTTGGTCGCCAGTACGCAGGTACCCGGCGGTGACCGCCGCGGCCAGTTCGGACATGCGGAGGCAAGGGTCCAGCCCGCCGGCCGTCAGCGGCGACACCGCGCCCGCCGCGTCTCCGACGAGCAGCCCGGCGGGGCACGCCAACCGTCGCAGCACACCGCCGACCGGGATCGGACCACCTCGGCGCTCAACCGGCCCGGCCGGCGGTGCAGTGCCGGGCGCATCTGCGGCGAAGGCGTCCAGCAAGTGGCGGATGCCGGTGCGCATCGCGTTCGGATATCCCGCG
Source organism: Streptosporangium sp. NPDC051022 (assembly GCF_040683035.1). Taxonomy (NCBI): domain Bacteria; kingdom Bacillati; phylum Actinomycetota; class Actinomycetes; order Streptosporangiales; family Streptosporangiaceae; genus Streptosporangium; species Streptosporangium sp. NPDC051022. The sequence goes on from NZ_JBFBCF010000032.1 coordinate 7,338, forward strand.
ACGCCAACATGCGCATGCCGGCCGTCGTCGATGACCCATCCCAGGTACCCCGGGGCGATCCGGGGGTCTAGCACGCAGTGGAACGCCGGGGTGGTCGTGCCTGACGCGATCGGGTGGACGATCTCGGCACCGACGAGGAAGCGCCGGTTGACATCAAGACCGAGATCACGGGCCACCCGGGAGCGGGCGCCGTCCGCGCCGACGATGAACCGGGCCGTCACCGGTTCCGCACCCGCGAACCGCACAAAACCCATCGACGCGTTGACATACCGTATGCCCAAAAGCACTCGTGCCCCAGCCGACTCCGCCGCGCGGTGCGCGTGCTCGTAGACGGCCGCCATGTCGGCCACGCGGTACTCGTCCCGGTCGCTGGTGAGCCGGATCGGTGCCCGCCGCGACGGCGGATACAGCAGCACGTCCCGGATACCTGGCCCGAGCAGGTGATCCGGCACGTCGAAGTCGTCGAGGGTGCGGCGCACGAAGATCCCTGTCGTGCGGATGCCCGTCGACAGCGACCTGCGACGGTCGACCACCATCACGTTCAGTTCCCGTCGCGCGAGCAGGCGGGCTGTGCGCAGGCCGGCCAGGCCCGCACCCACGACTAGTACATCCACTGTCTGCATACCTTGCGACGGTAGGGGCGATGCCTCATCCATACGCTGGTTTGCACGCTACCTGCCCCATATCTCCACACCGTCGCCATACTCGAGACCGTGGATTGCCCCTCTGCCGAGAGGTGGTCGTAGAACCGGCGTCATGCTCCTCGGAGCCCGCACCGAGGAACTTCGGGTGCTCACCTAGGGTCACACGTCGACGTGGACAGTACACCGCCGTTCATCATGTCGTTCACGCCCAGGAAGATGGTGTGCCGGGACGGGGCGGCGTCCTATGCCGAAGGCATCCTGTAGGACGCCTCGCACGCGCTCACAGCGAGCCAACACCACCAACGCCTTCCACCGCAGCCACCACACGAGCCACAATCAGCCCACCCAGCGGCCACAGGACCTCGGAAACGATGAAATCCCGCCCGATCAAGCGATCAGACGGGATCTCGTCAACCGTTCTTGAGCTAACTCAAGAACGACCCCTGGTGGAGATGAGGGGATTCGAACCCCTGACCTCTTCGGTGTGAACGAAGGGTTCCGTGGTGAACGGGACTCCTGGGAGCACGCCGTCAACGTTCTGGCCGGAGGTTGCGTGATCCGATTCCCCGGAGGAGCGATCTGGCCCCGTAGGGCATCCTTCTTCTGTGACGCAGAGCGCTCCAGCCGACCACGTGCGTGTGCTGTTCGAGCTCCAGCAGGACGACGACGGCTGGCCACCGGTCGGCTCCGAGGGCATGTGGGCGATTCCCCTGGGACCGGATCGTGCTCGGCTGGACAACATCCCCTTCTTCGTCCGCGGGGTCGCCTCTGGCGATGTGGTGCACCTCGAAACGGACGCCGAAGGTGTCGTGTGGGCGAAGGAGGTCGTGGAGTTCTCCGGTAACTGCACGATCCGGGTCATCCCATACCGCGACGGTGACCTCGAAGGCGATCTGGGGGCCGTTCTCGATCTCTTCGCGCCCCTGGGCGTCGAGGGGGAAGGGCTTGAGCAGTTCGGCTTGGTGGCGCTGAATGTCCCGCCGACAGCGGACCTCGCCGGAGTGAGGCGGCTCCTCCGGGAGGGGCAGGACAGTCGGTGGGACTACGAAGAGGGCTGCATCACCGACGACTGGTGCGCGCTCGATCCCGCGTGACCGGACCCCACACGCTCCCAGTCCGAAGCAGCACGGTGACTCTGGGCGGCCCCGGCCGACCGTCTTCGGGGCTTCTTCTGTCTCTCGCAGGTCAGCACTCTGGACGTTGGCAAGGCCGTACAGAACGGACAGGGGCGATCATGCTGCGAGCGCGTCGTCTATCCGCTGGTTGGCGATCTCCGCGCCCCCGTTGATGCACTTGGCGTAGACCTTGAGCAGCACGTCCACCCCGTGCCCGGTCCGCTCGGCCACCTCGGGGGCCGCCACCCCGGCGTTGAGCCAGAGGGACACGGCCGCGTGGCGCAGGTCGTACGGCCGGGCCGCCAGCGGGGAGACCTGCTGTTCGGGAGTCAGCGCCGGGAGCCGGGCCGCCTTGCACGCCTCGCAGTACGTCCCGATGGAGATCACTCCGCCGCGCGAGGTCCGGAACAGCCGGCCGTCCTCGTGAGCCCCGAACTCGTCGAAGTGCTCTCGCAGGACGGCCACCGGCTCCGAAGGGCATCGGCAATGGCTGTGAGCGTGTCGGACAGGCGATCGGGACTTCAGCGTCCGGATGACCGGCCCACTCGCACGCGCTGCAGATCCTCTCCGATCACGACGGTGCCGTCGTAGTCCCGCCTGATCGTCGACCGCCAGTGCCCGACCGGGATCTTCGGCGGCGTAGGCGAGGTGATCGAGAGCGGCACGATGTGCGACAGGGCGAGGGTGCGCGCTCCGGCCCTCGCGGCAATACCGCCTACCTCGGTGATGTTGGTGTGACAGCCACGCAAACCGGTCACCATGAATTCCGCCATGCCGTGGTCCAGCATGCTCTGGCCGTCCATGATCTCGTGCACCAGCACGTCGGTGTTCCGGGCCAGCTCCACGAGGTTGTCGCTCGGCGTGGTGTCGCCCGAGAATGTGACGCTGCCGTGGTCGGTGTCGAACCGGAAGCCGAACGCCGGGAAGGGCCAGTAGTGGTTGACCAGGGTGGCACTCACTCGCACGCGATCGTCCTCGTACACGGTGAAAGGACGCATCCGGGGCGGCGCCGGAAGATCGGCCGACGCGTTCACCCGAAGGTCGTGTGGCACGACGATGTCCCGGATATCCGGTCCGAGCCGGGCCCGGATTCCCTGGCTGTTCGTCGTGGTGGCGAATCCGGCCAGCACTCCGTTATGGACATCGGTCATGCCCGGGTGCGGATTGTTCGGTTGGATCAGCTCCACCCCCGGCATCGGCACCCCGGGCGGCAGGCCCAGCGACGGCGGACCGTAGACGTGCAGTTGCCCGGGATAGCCGTAGTCGTGTCCGGGCAGTGACCGTCCGAACAGGATCAGCGGGAGGTAGTCGGAGAAGTGGTCGGCGTGGAAGTGGGTCACGAACAACGCCCGCAGCATCGCATGGGTCACCCCGGCCGCGTACATTTGCCGGACCACGCCGCTACCGCAATCGACCACGTACGCCGCACCGTCGACCACCACGACCTGGGAGGTCATCTGCCGGTCCGTCATGGGTACCGGGCCACCGCCGGTGCCCAGCAGCACCACGCTCGTACCGGCCCAATCCTGCTTGCCCGGCCCTGACTTGGCCGATTCCGCATTCGCCGCGGCGGGGGTGAACACGGCACCGGCCAAACCGGCCACACTCGCCCCGCCGAGCGCACCGATGCCCTTGAGCACGCTGCGCCGTGAACTGCCCGATTCGGACGTCGCGCAGCAGGAGGATATGGGGAATTTCGTCATGAGACCACTTCCTTCGACAGCGGCACCGATGCCGCCTCTGATCCGCGGAAAGGGCACGAGCGATCGTGCTAGCGCGCCAGTTGCCGCCGGCTGCGCGCCGTGTCGTTGCTGGTTTGCCCGTTGGCGCGCACCATGGCGGTGCGCAACCCGGCGGCCGGCTCGAGTTCCCCGCGCCATGGACCCGGTGTGGACGGCCGAGGACAGTCCGTACGCGGTGTCGCCGGCCAACTCGTCGGCCAACTCGATGGCCTCCTCGTCGGTACCGGGGTCTTCACAACGCTGGGATCCAGAACCTGCACGTCATACTCCGTTTTCGAACACGGGGCCGTCCTCGGACGTCGACTGTGGCCGCCGACGTTACGTGCCGCGGACCACGGAGCACCTCGTCTGCCGTGTACTAATCTCAGGCCGGATGATGCGACACCGTGTCTGACAAGGAGGAGGGGCTTGGCGCTGGACGACGCGGTCCAACGCCTCGCGGGGCCGGCGCCTTTTGCGCCGTGCGAAATCCCATACCGTGCGAAATCCCATACCGTGCTTTTTCCGCAGGGCCCGAGAGGACATGTCGTCGCGCGCGTCACGGCGGATCGCCGCGTATGGTCTCGACCTTCGACAAGCGAGGCGCCGAGATTTCTCACGCTCCGTGGCACCTCGACAGCAGTCTTTTGAAAACCGCTGGGGCTGGTGACAGTCCTCGTGAATTCGAATCCCACGCTCTCCGCCGACCACCCGAAACGGCGCCTGACCAGGGGTTTCCCCTCGGTAGGCGTCGTTGAGCGTTTTCGCTCCGCGCAGCCGTACGTCACTCTGAGCGGCTCTCGGCCGGTGGGCGCGGGATATACGCGGGATGGATCCTGAGACGTTTTCCCGGGTCATGTTTGTAAAACCCAGGGGAGTGACGCCTTGGAACGCCGTCAGATCAGGAGCAGGGTCTTGCCCAGGGCGCTGCGTGACTCGATCGCGGCGTGTGCGTCCGCAGCGCGCTCCAGGGGGAAAACCTGCCCGATGATCGGCCTGATCCGGCCCGCCACCGCCGCCGCCATCACTCGCTCGGCCCAGTTCCGCATCTGTGGCCCGAAGCCGAAGAGCTGCTCGATTCCGATCACCGTGACTCCGCGCCGTCGAGCCTGAGCGGGGTCGATCGCTGTGACCTCGCCGCTGGAAGCACCGTGGACGGAGAAGCGGCCGCCGTCCGCCGTCACCTCGAACGCGGTCCGGCCGATCTCTCCACCGACCCCGTCGAACACCACGTCGGGACCCGCGCCATCGGTCGCCTCGCGTACCTGCTTCGCCCAGTCTGGATCGGAGTAGTCGACCACGGCATCCGCGCCCAGATCGCGAACCAGATCCAGTTTCCGTGCGCCGCGCGCGGCTCCGACGACTTTGGCCCCGGCCGCCCGAGCCAACTGCACCAGCAGAGTGCCGACACCTCCACCCGCCGCCTCGACCAGCACCCACTCCCCGGGAAGGATCCGGGCTCCCTCGACCAGCCCCAGCGCGGTGCTGCCGTCGGTGTGCAGTGCGGTGGCCTCAGGCAGCCCCAGCCCTTCCGGCACCGGGATCAGATTCTCCACGGTGGCCACCGCACGCTCGGCGAAGCCGCCGGTCTCCCCGATGTCGGCGATGACGCGTCGTCCGGACCAGCTCGGATCCACACCCTCCCCGACCGAACTCACCCGGCCGGCCACCGTACCGCCCGGCACGTACGGCAATGCGGGCCTGCTGTGCCACTTGTCGACACCACGCCGGATCTGCGTCTCGACGAACGTCATGCCTGCAACAGATACGTCGACCACCACCCGCTCCGGTCCGGGAACCGGGTCCGGTGCCTCGCTCGGAACCAGCACCTCAGGACCCCCGAAACGCGTCACCTGCACCACTCGCACGTCAATCGCTCCCCTGCGCTCAGCCTGTCCAGCCCCAGCCCCAGCCCCGGCACCGGCACCGGCACCGGCACAGAGAAGTCTTCAACCTCAATCAAAGTCGAGGTCAAGTGATCACGCGCCGCGGCGCACGGCTCTGACCCCTTCACGGCCGAGCCGGGTCTGCTCACGGCACCCCCCTTGTGTTCGACGAGCAGGCGACCGCTTTGAGCGTCACCGACTTCGTCCGAATGCCGGCACTCAGGTCAAAGGAGGAAGGATCTCCGGGGAGGCGATCGCCTTCATCGCCGGGAGCGCCCTCGACGAGGGTTCCCTGACTTTGCGCCGGCTCCGCCTGGCCTCTCGCCGGCCGGTATCCATGACCATGGAGGGGGCATCCCTCCCGCGGCCCGAATCTGTCGGCCTCGTACGCCATGATCGGCGGTCATATATCTCGTACGTCCCCTCAAGGAGAACCATGGTCGTCAACGATGAATCCGGGTGGTCCGGTATCGGGTGGAACGACTGGACGAACCTCGGCCTGATCCGCGCCCGGCTCGACGCGGGCGCCGACCCGAATTCAGGGGTGTTCTTCCACGGACGACCGCTTCACGCGGCGGCCGAGCGCGGGTCGCCCGAGGTGGTCGCGGAACTGGCCCGGCGCGTCGACGACGTCGACGCGGAGCACGAAGGTCGTACCGCGCTCTGGGACGCCGTCTTCGCCAACCGCCCCGGCAACGCCCGCGCCCTGGTCGCCGCCGGTGCGGACCCGTGGCGACCGATGATGAACGGCTGGTCCCCCGGACGGCTCAGCCTGGCCACTCCCACCCCTGACCTGTTCACTCTCCCCGATGGCGAGGCAGGCCTGTCCACCGCGGAGACCGCCGCCGTGGCGGAGGCCGGACGTCTGATCGCCGCACTGGGGTCCTTCGAGGACGACGGCTACAGCATCGCCTGCGTGGCCGGCATCACCGCCGCCGAGGCGGTACGGCGCCTGGAGGCCGTACCGGCCGATGACGCCGAGGTTGAAAAGATCATGGAGGACCCCTGGGAGGATTTCGACGCCAGCCTGGCGGTCGTCGGCATCACGGACGTGCCCGGCGGATGTGCCGTCGTTCAGCCGTGCGGATACGCCGCGTCCAACCCCGGTGTCATGGAGCGCCTGTCGGTGGGCACCGTCTGCTACGGGTTGTTCGCCAATCCCAAGAGCGGTAACCAGGGAGCCGTCGCCCGCGACGGTGTCATCGAGGAATGGGACACCCACCCCGGCGGCGGCAGCGTCTATTACGAAGAGCCCGCGGAGGAGATCCTCGCCGCCTACCTCTACCACGGCGAGGCCGAGGCCTACTGCTATGCCGGAGTGGGCCTGCGGCCGGCCGACAGCCGATCGATCAATGGCCGGGCCGACATGTGGCTGAGACTGCCCGAACACCTGCGTTAGGGAGAACCGGCCTTCCACATGCGGAGGCCGTACGGCTCTCCTCCGGAGAGAGACCGGCCGCATGGCCCCGAACAACGAGAGGCCCGAATCCGCCGACACTGGAACCGGGTCTCCCGTCTTGGTGGAGGGGAGGGGGCGGGAGTCAGCGCCGGCAGCCGGGCCGCCTTCCACGCGATGTTGACGAGTCCGAGCACCGCTGATCTGGTTGCGGTGGGAGTACGGCGTTGCCACTCCGAGTGAGGAGGGCGCCACGGCGTCGCAGACGGCGCCTCGAACCGCTGGACCCGCTCCTCTCCGGCGATCTCCGCTCAGTCACTCGCGATCCCCGGCAGCACCAGATCCGGCGTGTTCGGGTAGTCGGCCAGCCGGTGGGCCTTCCCGGTGCCGGTGTCGACCCCGTAGGCACGCATGTGCTTCCCCTCTGTCAACATGACCGTGAGCTCCGATCCACTCCGCCAGAGGCCGGTGACGAAGACGGGTTGGCCCTCCGGGAGGTTGCGGATGGGCACCTTGCGCAGCTTGCGCCCGGTGTCGGCGTCGAGCAGGGTGAGCGTGCGCATCTCTTGGACCTCCTTCCTGGAGTCGCGTCTCTCGAAGGCGGCGACCGTGCGGCCGTCCGGGGCGAGTTCGCTGAAACCCATCAACGCGCCGTCGAAGCGCACCGGCCTGCCTCCGCCGGCGACGGGCATCAGCCACAGGTCGGTCTTGAGGTACCGGACGAGCTCGGCGACGCCGTTCCGCACACTGATCGCTTCGTATTCGCCGGGTATCCGCACCGTCTTGCCGGTGCGCACGTCGATCAGCAGTCCGGGCTCCTTGCTCCCCTCGCGCGGGTCGAACACCACGTAGCGGCCGTCGTCGGAGAGCACGAGCATGGAGCCCACGCCGATGCGTGCCTCCTTCAGCGTGACAGGAGACGTCACCTGCGAACCGCTCACAAGATCGCGCACCACGTGCGCCTGGGCCTGCCGGCTGTAGTAGGCGAGCATGCGCCCGTCCCGGCTGATCGCGATGGGCACACGACGGTCCTGGGCGGTCATGGCGAGCGCCTGCGGCAGCCGGTAGGTCCTGCCGGCGCGGGTGACCACTCGCCACTCCACGGCACCGCAGTCGACGTCCCGCTGCTCCTTGTCGACCTCGCAGGGCGTCTCATACGCGTAGCCGAGCGGACCCACATCGCCCTCGGGCAGGTCGGGTACCGCCTCCGCCTGTCGCGGCGCGGCCGCTTCGTGGGACCGGGACGGCACCAAGGCGGCCGTCACCGCACTCGTCACCGCACCCGTCGCCGCCACCGTGGCGACCGTGGCGGCGGCGGCCAGTATGGCGGTCGCGCGCCGTTTGCGCCGGTGGCCCGCCAGGGCCAGGTCGACCAGGTCGGCCAGGTCCACTGCGGGTGCCTCCTCGGCGATGCCTCCCAGAGCTCTGCGCAGCCTCGTCATGGTGTCACCTCCTGGAAGTCGGAAAGGGAACGCGGGTCGGCCAACTCGGGTGCGAGCGTGCGTAAGCGGGCCAGCGCGCGGTGGGTCTGGCTCTTGACGTTGCCGACCGAGCAGCCGAGCGCCTCGGCCGTCTGCGTCTTGGTGAGGTCCTCCCAGAAACGCAGCACGATCACGGCACGTTGCTTGCGCGTCAGCTTGGCCAGCGCCTGGCGCAGCATGATCCGGTCGACCGCCTCCTCGTCGTAGGAGGCACCGTGCTCGGGCGGACAGGCGCTCGGCCACTCCCACTGCAGCCGGCGCCTCCACGAGATGTACTGGTTCACCAGCGCCTTGCGCGTGTACGCCTCGGGGTTGCCGTCCGCGGACAGCTTGGGCCACTGCCCCACGACGTTGATCAGTACGCTCTGCAGCAGGTCCTCGGCGAGGTGGGCGTCTCCCGTGAGCAGGTACGCGGTCCGCATCAGCGCCTGCTGGCGGGCGAGCACGAACTCGCGGAAGCCGTCGTGACGATCCAATGTGATCTCCTCTCGCCCGTTCCCAACGCGACCCGCCGGGCGAAAGGTTGCAGGGCGGCGGCGCCGATCCGTACCGTCCCGCTCCTGCCGACGACCGCGAGAAGGGCGATCGCGAGAAGGGGCGACCGCGGGGAGAACGGCCGGCGCCGTGAGGCCTGCCGAATATCAAGCTGTACGCGGTCATCCGCCTGATTCTCGTGCCGGAACAGCCGGTCTTCGGCCCGCCACATGTCCATCGGCTGACATGATCCACGCCAAAGCGGAGTGAATTAGGGTGACCGGCGTGAGCCTACGTGAGGTGGCCGCCGGCCGATTATCACGTCTGGGCGCGCGTGCCCGCTCAGCCGCATTTGTCGGGAGGGCAGGCGGGCGCCCCGCACCACTCGTCGAAGTGGCCGGCCTGCTGCTCGTGATCCTGCTCTTTTCACGGCTTCATGCCGCCGCCGGGAAAGACGTCGCAGCCGCCACCGCCAACGCTCTGACCCTGCAATCCATGGAGCGGGCTCTCCACCTGGACATCGAGCTGAAGGCGAACCGGTGGCTGACCGAACATCCGGCCCTCATCCAACCTGCGGTGTACTACTACCGCCTGTACTACCTCGCGATCATCGGTGTGCTGGTGTGGGTCTTCGTCCGGCAGGCCGACGTCTACGTCAAGGTCCGCCGGACCCTCGTCGCGATGACCGCCCTCGTGCTGCCCGTTTTCTGGGCGCTGCCCATGTCGCCCCCGCGGTTCGCCCTGCCGGGTGTCGTCGACGTCATCGCCGAGCACGACATTCTGGGCGGCCATGCCTCACGAGCGGTCGACAACGGCCAGAACCTGTATTCGGCGATGCCCAGCATGCACGTGGGGTGGTCGTTGTGGTGCGCGTACGCCGTGTGGTGCGCGCTGCGGCCCTCCCATCCGCGCCTGGCGCTGCTGTCGTGGATCTTTCCGCTGGGTATGGCGACGGTCGTGCTCATCACGGGGAACCACTACGTGCTCGACATCGCCGGAAGCGTCGTGTTGCTGGTCGTCTCCATCGCCGTCGTATCGGTGTGGGGCCACCTGGCCGAGCGTCGGGGGGCCCGGGGTTGAGCGCCGCCGTCCCGGTGGGCGCCGTTGATCGTTTCTGGGGTGCGTAGCCGTACGTTGTGGTGAGCGGTCCTGCGTTGCCGGGCGTGGGGTGTCTGTGAGATGAAGCCGGGGGCGAGGAACATCCCCGCCGGGTCGGGGGTGAGTCCGGTTTCGTCGGGGCATGGGGAGCTGAGGTTATGATGTGTGCGTGCATCTTTCGTCATGTCTGAGCTGGTGGCGCTCCTTGTAGGAGCGGCCGCCTCTCACGCATGAACCGGGCCGTTCGGACGAACGGCCCTTTTTGTTTCCCTGGAGCAGGGGGCGTGTCGTCCTGACGGCGATCCCGACCCACCAGGAGACCTCATGAAAACCACCCTTCAGATCGCGGATCCCGAGACCCTCACGTCCGGTTCCGCCACCGACACGCTGGGGACGTCCGCCGCGCAGGCCCGCAGTGCGGTGCTGGAAGAGCTGATCCTCAAGGATCCCGGGCAGTTCCGGGTGCTGACCGGTGACCGCCCCACCGGACGACTACATCTGGGCCACTACTTCGGCACGCTCCACAACCGGGTACGTCTGCAGAACCTCGGCGTGGAGATGTTCGTGATCATCCCGGATTACCAGGTACTGACCGATCGCGATGTCGCGGACGACCTGGCCGGGCACGTCGAGGAGCTGGTGCTGGACTATCTCGCCATCGGCGTGGACCCGGTACGCAGCACGATCTTCACGCACAGCGCCGTTCCCGCCCTCAACCAGCTGATGCTGCCCTTCCTCAGCCTCGTCTCCGTCGCCGAGCTCAACCGCAACCCCACGGTCAAAGACGAAATCGCCCACTCGCGCCAGTCCGCCGTCAGCGGCCTGATGCTCACCTACCCCGTCCACCAGGCCGCCGACATCCTCTTCTGCAAGGCCAACCTGGTCCCGGTCGGCCAGGACCAGCTCCCTCACCTCGAACTCACCCGGACCATCGCCCGTCGCTTCAACGACCGCTACGGCAACGGCACCGCCGTGTTCCCCCGGCCCGACGCCCTGTTGTCGAGCGCGCCGCTGCTGCTCGGCACGGACGGCGCCAAGATGAGCAAGAGCCGGGGCAATTCCATCACCCTGGCCGCCGACGCCGACGAGACGGCTCGGCTGATCAAGAGGGCCAAGACCGACTCCGAGCGCCACATCACCTACGCCCCGTCCACTCGCCCCGAGGTGTCCTCGCTTCTCCTTCTGGCGGCCCTCTGCCAGAACCGAACCCCCGAGCAGGTCGCCTCCGACATCGGCTCCGCGGGAGCCGCCGCGCTGAAGAAGACCGTGACCGAGGCGGTCAACGAGTACCTGGCTCCGATCCGGGCCCGCCGGACCGAGTACGCGCGGGACCGAGCCCACCTCCGCCGGATTCTGCGTGAGGGCAACGAGCGGGCCAGAGCCGTGGCCGATGCCACCCTCGCCGAGGTGCGTACCGCCATGAACAGCGATTACTGAAACCGCAGGCGGTGAGACACCGCCACGTTCTCACGCCGGATCGGTGTCTCACCGCTCGAGCGCGCCGAGCCGTTCGGCGCGGACGCCGAAGTCGGCCAACCGCCGGGCGTCGTCCCACCGGCTGTGGTCGGTGGGGAGCAGGACCCCGGTCGCGTGTTCACGGGACGGATCGTGCTCCGCTCCGGGAACGACGGAAATTCCCCTGAGGGAATGGACGGCTCCGGAACACTGGACGGGTGGACTTCCCCCATACCCTGCGTTCGCCCCGTCAGCGCCGCCGTCTCAGCCGGCTCGACCTCGCACTGCCCGCGGGCCTCAGAAGAGGCTCCCACCGGACAATTCCCCGGAGGGAATGGCCGACGGCGCCGATGCGGTGACCGCACACGTTCACCGGCTCCGATGCCAGAGTCGTGACATGGCCCCCCGTCGACGCGGACGGAGCCGGGGTCGCCGATCCGGTCGGTACCGCACCGGCGGCACGACATCCTCGTCGATCTTCTCGGCCGGCGGCGGTTCCGGCGTCGTTCCCCGTCGCCGGGGGCCGCGCCGCCGTTCGGGTATGACGTCCCCTGTCCAGGCCGGCAGCGCCGCGGCCACCTCACCTGACACCGGGGCGACGAAGGCGAGGCGGGGATACCTCTGTTCACCATCTGCGACCAAGGTCGTGGCGCGAGGAGGAAGTGATCACTGACAGCTGGCCCGCTCCCGGCCTTGGCGGTCGAACTCTTCCCGAGTGATCACGACATCGGCCCAATCGGGCGGTGACCGTCTCTCGTCGTACCGCTGGACCAGTACCGATCCCGGTTTGAGCTTTGCCACGCTGTCGGCGGAGAAGCTGACGCCGCCGGTGTTGACCTGGTTGGAGCCTCTTCCTTGATGACCGAACGCGTGATAGAGCACCCTCGGGCGCAACACGAACGGTTTCGGCTCCACCGTCCAACCCTCATCGGGGGCATCCAGCCGGACGGACGCGCTCTGTCCGTCCAGGGACGGTGCGATGAAGTCCACATCGTCCATGACCGTCGCGGCCGACGAAGGGCCGGGCATCGTACTCCACGGGCCAGAAGCGTCCTCGTAGTGGGAGATGTGCACACCCTCGGGAGCCGCTCCCTCGCACCATGCCAAGACGATGATCGGATGCCCCTCCGTGTCGACGCTGACCCCGGTCGATCCGGCGATGGGAGGCGAGCAACCCGTAACGCTCATGAGCCCGATGACCAGCAGGCCGACTCCACATAAACGCCGCATATGTGCACAGTAAGCGGAGATCGGTATCTATTCCGTGGACCGTGATCAGACTGCCTTCCAACCGTGGCGGGGCCGTGCCGGTGCGACGCGGCGACAGAGGGTGCTTTCCGCGATTCGGTGGCGTTCGGCGTGCGATGCCCATGTCTGACGGGGAGGCGTCTCGACGTGGAAATCGAAGATCGTGAGACATGGGCTCCTGTTCATGACCTCGCGCCGGGCCGATGTCCACACTTCTCGGTCTCGATGTGGCCGAACGCGATCAGGACTGGGCCGGCTCCGAGGCCGAGACGCTCCACCGCGAGCGCTACCTGCCGGCCGAGCGTCTCTACGTCGCCGAGGTCGACCCGTTGCACCTGGCGGACGTGGTCATCGACAACACGGTCTTCGACCGGCCGCAGGTCATGCAAGGCTGACCGCCTGGTGAGACCGGCCGGTGCGGGAACCGTACGGGATGCCCGTAGGCTCGCGAAGTTCGTCCCTGATTCTGATCCGAACAGGATCCTGCGGGACCGGAACCTCCGATATGGCCATCCTGTCGGAGTCGAGTGAGAGCGATGGGAAGGAAACGCCCGTGTCTGCCGTACCGCCTCCACATCCGGTCCGTTGCTGTGGGCATGGCCCGTTCGGGCAGCGTGTGGCGCTGGTGAGCTCGAACGGCACGCTTGTGCGCCCGCCGGATCTGCGGCAGGTGGGGCGGTTCGACGCGGTCGTTCCATACGGCGCGGTCGTTCCGTACGGCGCGGCTGGAGCCGGTCGCATCGCGCCGGCGCAGGCTCTGGATGGGCGGTGGGGGTACGTCGACCACACCGGCCGATGGCTGGTCGAACCCACTCTTGAGCGAGCGAAGGCGTTCAGCGGTGGGCTGGCACGTTTCCAGCGCGACGGGTGCTGGGGTTATCTGAACGACCGGGGCGAGATCGTGATCGAGCCCCGATACGGCGACGCGGCGGGGTTCGACGACGCGAGCCGGTCCGGCGACGCGACGGGGCACGGCGACGTGGCCGGTGCCGGGTTGGCCGCCGTGCGCGTGGACGAGGGCTGGTGTTACATCGACGGCGGCGGCCGGGTCGTGATTCCCGGCCCGTTCGCGGAGGCCGGGCGGTTCTCGGCCGCCGGGCTGGCGGCGGTGAGGATCGACGACCGGTGGGGCTACGTCGACACGGACGGCACCCTGATGATCAAGCCGAGGTTCGCGTTCGCGAAGCCGTTCTCCCCGGAGGGAGCGGCGCCGGCGCGGGATCCGGAGGCCGAGTGGGGGCGGGGGTGGGGGCTGATCGACCGTCAGGGCGACTGGATCGTCGAGCCCCGCTACCTCCACATGGGGGAGTTCACCGGGGAAGGTCTCGTGTCCGCGCGCCTCCAGGACGGCGGCGAGGGATTCCTCGACGCGCGCGGTTCCACGGTCGTGGCCCACCGCGGTGGCCTCAGTGACCGGATGGTGTGTGGACTCGCGCGCCTCGGGCACGGGATCTCACCGGTGAGCTTCGTCGGAGAGACGGGCGCCGTGGCGATTCCCGGGCCGTTCACCTGGGCCATGGACTTCCGGCCCTGCGGCGCGACCGTCGCGCTTCACGGCGAGGACTGGGGGATACTGCGCGCCGACGGCGAATTCGTCCCCCTGCCCTACCGCGAGCCGCTGGCCGACCAGGACGAGGACTACGGCGGCGTGTACGGCTTCACCTCGAGCGGGGTCGCCCCGTTCGTCACCTACGAGGGGGACGTCGTCTACGTCGACACCCATGGACGTGAGGTGTGCCGCGTCGAGGTCGCCGAACCCGGTACGGCGGAGCGGAGGCCGTGCGTCGACGACGCGGCCGGCGGTGAGGCCGGCGGTGAGGCGGGGCGGGTGTTGCGCGTCCTCGACGCGGAGGGCGGCGAGGCGTGGCGGAGCGACCCCGCGCCGGGCACGTTCTTTCCGGAACGTCCCTTCCTGCGCCGGGACGCGGCGTACCACTTCTACGACCCGGCTCACTGGGAGGGCGACATCGTCGTCACGGCCGAGAGACTGCTCGCCGCCGAGCCGCGCCGTTTCCTGCCCTACACGGTGTCGTACGCCGGTGACCGCGACAGCGACGTCTACGACCTCTCCGGGGCGGATGAGGACGACGTCGAGGGGTACGCCAAGATCGGTGCCCTGGAGGAACTCGCCGCCGACTACGCCTACGAGAGCACGTGGGGCGCCTATCCGTTCCTGGGCGACGGTGCCGACACGGCCTTCAGGCACTACTTCGCCACGCTCGCCGAGCGGCTCGGTACGCGGTACGGCCCGGCAACGGACGACGCCGGTCCCGGCCACCTCCTCGACGGCGACGACGACGATCTCCGGGTGTGGCGGGTTGGAGACCGATTCCTGGTGCTGCAACGCTGGGCCGCCTATCCCGGCGGCGCCTTCGAGCACCAGCTGTGGCTCGCCGCCGTTCCCGTTCACCCGGAGCCGGCGGACGGGTGACGGGCGACGGGCGTCGCCGGGGTGAACAGGTGGATCGGATCAGGAGGTTCGGGTGAGGGGGAGACCGGTGAGGAGATGCTCGTGGAGGGCGGATCCGCGGACGCCGATCTCGGGGAAGTCGTCGGCGCCGGGAGTGCCGGTGATCAGTAGTTCGGGGACCAGGAGGTCGCTGAGCGGGGCGTCGGGTGCCGGGTCGGCGAGACCGCCGATGGGGGCGGTGGGGAGGTCGAGATAGGCGGGAGCGAGGACTCTGCCGTGGAGGGTGCCAGCGACCAGGTCGGGGCAGAACTCGTTCCAGAAGATCGACACGGTGGTGCGCAGATCGCCGTGGATCATCACCAGCTTCTCGGTCATGTCACCGACGAAGGTCTCCACCGTCACATGACCGAGCACGATCAGTTTCGCGTCGCCCGCCAGGTAGATGTTCCTCGCCCGCAGGTCTCCCAGCACGATCAGCGCGGCGGCGCCGTCGTCCACGTCGGTGATGTTGCCGTCGACGGTCAGGTCGCCGTCTATGACGTATCCGGTGGCCCCGTCGGGAGTGCCCTCCTGCCACGGGGTCCGCTCGTGCTCGTCGAGGGGGAGCTCTCCGGCCACCGAGGCGGAGCCGGGCACCAGGATGTACTCCTCCTCGTACAGGTTCTCGTACGTACTCTTCGGCAGCCCACGCCGCTCGAACAGGTCCACGGCGTCGTCCCACGCAAGGTAACTGCTTCGCATGCGCGCGAACGTAGCACTCATCCCCGACACCTCCGGCCGCTACGCGGTCCGATCTCGGACGGCCGGGGCAATCGTGCTCTTTTCATGAAATGTCCGGTGGAGAAGGCGGCCGTGCCATGTCAGCCGGGCGACATGTCCCGGCGGCGCAGGCCGTACAGGCCGAGGAGGACGAGCGCCGCCGCCATCGCGGTCAGTACGGCGAGCGGCGGCACCGCCGGTTCCTCCCCGGGAAACCGCGGGATGTGGTTGAACACCGACAGGTCCAGCACCCACCGGCTCAGCCGGAGCTCCTCGCCGAGCCAGCCGAGCAGCAGGCTGACCAGGAGGATCACGAACGCGCCCGGCGCCAGGCGGGGCAGCAGGCCGAACAGCGCGAACGTCAGTCCGGTGAACAGCCATACCGCGGGCAGCCGGACGAGCGCGGCGACGAGGACGCGGGGCAGGTCGTGGCCGAGGTCACCGGTGTTGAGCCCGTGCGCGAGCCCGCAGGCCGCCCCGAAGGCGGTCAGCCCGAGCGTCGGACCGAGCAGCGCGAGGACGAGGTGGCCGCCCGCCCAGCGCAGCCGGTCGACAGGAGCGGCGAGCAGCGTTTCGGCGCGCCCGCTGTTCTCCTCCGTCCTGAGGAGCAGCGACGCCTGGATCGCGTATCCGGCGGCGATCACGGCGAACATGGTCATCATGCCCACCAGGTACTGGTCGACGACCGTGCCGGGGCCGCCCAGCCGGGCGAGGAGCTCGCGTGCCGCGGGGGAGCCGTTGTTCATCAACTCGCCGATGCTCTCGGCGACGCCGCCGAGACCGAGCCCGACCACGGCGAAGCCAGCGGTCCTGCCGATCAGCGATCCGCGATGCAGACGCCAGGCCAGGCCCAGGAGGGAACGCAGGCCGGGCGGCGCGACGGCGGGGCCGGGTCCGGCGGCGAGCAGGCCGTTGCCGAGGTCTCGCCGCGCGGACAGCGCGACGGCCACGGCGGTGAGCGCGGCGGTCGCGCAGGCGGCGAGCGCGACGATCCACCAGTTCGTGTCGCCGAACGGTTGCAGCCGATGTGCCCAGCCGATCGGTGACAGCCAGGAGAGCCACCCCAGACCGCCGCCGGACAGCGCGCTGACATCGCCGACGCCGCGCAGCAGGAAGGCGGTGCCGAGGACGCCGACGGCGACGCCGCGGGCACTTCCCGCGCCCGAACCGAGCTGGGCGGCCACCGCGCCGACCGCGGCGAAGACCCATCCGGCGACGACCGGCTCGAACCCGTAGGCGAACGACCCCGCAGCGGGCAGGCCCTGACCGATCAGGACCAGTGCCGACAGCACGCCGAGGACGAGACAGGCCGCGCAGGTCGCGATCAGGGCGGCGGCCATGCCGGCGTGCCGGGACACCGCGGTCGAGCCGATCAGCTCGCGCCTGCCCGCCTCCTCCTCCGCCCTGGTGTGCCTGATGACGGTGAGGAGGCTGACGAGGGCGACCACGACGGGGACGAACCCGGACCGCCAGCTGACGAGCTCGCCGAGACCGGAGCCGTGCAGCGGGCCGTACGTCACGGTGAAGGCGGTGTTGTGGAGGCTTGTCTCCACGTATTCCTGGCGTGCCTGCGCGGTGGGATACGCGCCGTTGAAGGCGGCGACGAACACCGGCGGGACCAGACAGGGAATGAGCACCCACAGCGGCAGCAGCCATCGGTCGCGTCGCAGCATGAGGCGGATCAGCCGCCCGGTGCCGGTCAGCGCGTTCATCGGGGCGCTCCCGCGTGCCGTACCGCGCCCGCCCTGTCGTAGTGCCGCAGGAACAGCTCCTCCAGCGTGGGCGGCCGGCTGACGAGGCCGCGCACGCCGGCCGAGGAGAGCCTGCCCAGCGCCGCGCCGAGCGCGGCGGAGTCGACGTCGAAGCGGACCCTGCCACCGTCCACGCGAACGTCGTGCACGCCCGGCAGGTCCTCCAGCCCGTACGGCGGGCCGTCCAGCTCGGCCTGGACGCTGGTGCGGGTCAGATGCCGCAGGTCGGAGAGCGTTCCGGTCTCGACCGTCCGGCCGTCGCGAATGATGGTGAGCCGGTCGCACAGGGCCTCGACCTCGGCGAGGACGTGGCTGGACAGCAGCACGGTCCGGTCGCCGCGCCGTACCTCCTCCTTGACGGTCTCGCGGAAGACCTCCTCCATCAGCGGATCGAGGCCGGAGGTCGGTTCGTCGAGGACGAGCAGTTCCACGTCGGAGGCGAAGGCGGCGACCAGGGCCACCTTCTGCCTGTTGCCCTTGGAGTAGGTGCGCCCCTTCTTACGGGGGTCGAGGTCGAAGCGCTCCAGCAGGTCGGCCCGGCGGTGTGGATCGAACCCTCCGCGTAGTCGGCCGAGCAGGTCGATGATCTCGCCGCCCGACAGGTTCGGCCACAGCGTGACGTCACCGGGCACGTAGGCCAGCCGCCGGTGCAGCGCCGTCGCGTCGGTCCACGGGTCGCCGCCGAGCAGGCGGGCGACGCCCGCGTCGGCCCGCACCAGGCCCAGCAGGACGCGGATCGTGGTGCTCTTCCCCGCGCCGTTCGGCCCCAGGAAGCCGTGCACCTCTCCGGTGCGCACGGAGAGGTCGAGGCCGTCCAACGCCCTGGTGGCGCCGAACGTCTTGACCAATCCCGCCACCGAGACGGCGTCAGTCATGGTGATGCTCCTCGCGTTGGCGGAGCCGGGCTCCGCGATCTGTCCCGGCAGGTCTGTCCGGCCTGTCTGGAAGGTCTGTCCGGAAGGTCGGACTGGGCGGCTGGACCGGGGGCCGGGTCGGAGGCATTCCTGTTCGTCGGTACAGCTGACTACTCAATAGTTCATGAAGCTACACGTGTGTGTAGCATCCGTCCAGTGCGGATTCGTGCGACCCGCGGCAGCGGGGTAGCAGGGCGGTCACGACCATGGGTGAAGGTGAGCGGTCACCGGCGCGGCCCGGCTCGGCACGGCTGGACGTGGCCCGGCACGGCATGGCCGGGCTCGATTCGGCCGACCCGGCCTGGCTCGGCCGGGGTCGGTGCGGCCGGGTTCGAAGATCGCGGGGGGCGAGGAGGGCTTTTACAGTGGTGGTGTGGCCGCAGAAGAGTCGTCCGGTGGGCAGTCCGACTTCGGCTGGTTATGGGAGAAGATCCTTCTTCCCATTTCAATCCCTTACTGGGCCTATTCCGGAGTTCGCGAGTTCACCGAGGGGGACAGCGGGTGGTGCTACGCGTACGGTCTGTTTCTTCTGGCCATGGCCTGCCTGGGCCTGTGGGTGTGGACGACGGCGACCTGGGCCGCCGTCAGGAAGTGGTGGCGGTCCGCTCGATGAGCCGGTGAGGGGCTCCGCGGGCCGACGCTCTCAGCTCGCCTGACCTCGAAGGTCCGGACGGTACAGGGCCTCGACGAACACGATCTACCCGTCGACGACGTCGAGGATCAGGTAGCCCTTCGCCGGGAGCAGGGGCACGTTTCTGTGCCCGGGGCCGTATGCCCCGTCCGGGGGTTCGGCCGTGTGAAAGCTCCGGCAGAAGTCATCGCCGCAGCCGCATTCCCGGTAGAACCGGATGTCCCAGGCGGAGACCGCGAGGTCTTCCTCCCCCTCTTTCCGCAGGCAGGAGATGAGCTCTGTGACGAGATCCGGGAACAGCTCCCGCACGAGCGGCCGACCTTGATCCACGCGCGGATACTATCCGCCCGGCGGTTTCCCACCCCGTACGGAGTTGAAGATCACGAAGCGCGATACCGAGGTTGTGCCGCTCGTGCGGGTGAGGCGGGCGGTCGTCGCGGTGACGGGAGGGGCGGGCGCCGAGGGCACCGGCGCGCCGGGAACGTTGCCTGTGGACGCGCTTCGGGGGCGATGGGCGTACTTCGGGTTCAGCGGACGCGCTTCGGGGGCGATGGGCGCGCTTCGGGTTCAGCGGACACGCTTCAGGGTCAGCCACCAGGACGCCACCGCCGCCACGAGGCCCAGCGTCGTCAGCCCGATCACGAGCCCGTAGGGCAGTTCCACGGCCTGGGGCATGATGATCATCGTGATGAACGTGGCCATCAACAGCTTGGCCCAGCCGTACGCCTGCGGCTCGTAGCGGTCGGGGCTGCGGATCCACCCGGGCAGTCGATCGGTCGCCAGCACGTACAGCCCGAGTGCGCCGATTCCCAGGGCGAACAGCATCGCGATCCCCACGTGCACATTCATCTGGACCGGCCTCCGTCACTTCTCGTGGGAGCGCGAATCAGCCGCCCGGAAGGGCTGCCGATCTCACAATATTCATGACATTTCGGTAATACCACAAAGTTGACAGATGATTTACATGATAGGGGTGCGCTGGGGTATTCATAAAGGGTCGCGATGATTCTTTGCAGAGATTGTCCGGTCCTCGTCCATGCTCATGCTCGTGATCGTTTTTGCTTCGCTTTCCGCCGCCCTTGACCGCCGGGCCGGCCGTACCGCTCGGCGACGGGACGGCCGAGGTGGGCGTGCCGGTCGGATGAGATGCGGGCCGACCAGGGGAGGAGGGGTGGCGAGGAGCTGATGGGCGGAGGGGCGGGCGGTGATGTGTTCCTCGCCGCTCCGGTGCGTCCGGTATCCCGATATCCGATATTCCGGCACCCCTGACCGGCACCCGCACAGGCCTTTTCGGGCCACCCAAGCCGTCGATGTCATGACATAGCGAGGGTTTGCCGGATTTCAACGTCTCCCGGGGGTCGCCGTGGGCTTTTTTGCCGCCGAGAAACGGCGACCGTCATGTTGCGGGTGTGCTTGTTTCGCCGGTATTTCCACCGGGAAAGGACTGCCCCGGTGACGGGACGGACGGGACAGGGGTCGGGGCGGAGGTCGGGGCAGGAGTAGGGGTGGAGGGCGTGGTGGCCGTACCGCAGGTGCCCGCGGAGCGCCGTTCCTGGGCCAGCTGGTCGGCTGTTCTGCCCCGGTACTCCTGCTGCTGCGCCGGTGACGGGGTGTATCTCCACGATCCGCCCTCGAAGACGAAGTCGAAGTCGCTCGTCTCCCCGGTCCTGGCCGCGTGTACGTTGGCGGTGTCGCCGGTGATCGTGACGACGTCGATGGTGAACCGGGCGTCCTGGGTGGGCGGCGGGCAGAGCTGGAGCAGCCTGACGTAGTCCTCGCGCTTGATCAGCCCCTGGGCCTGTGCGCTCCACAGGTCCCAGAAGTCACCGTAGGAACCGCTGGAGTAGGCGTCGAGCGCGAGCTGGGCGGCCTGACGTACCGCCGGCTCCGTGTGCTCGGGGCCCTGGAAGGTGGGGGTGCTCTTCGACGTGGGAGCGGGGGTGAGCAGCGTCATCACGGTGACCACCGCCGCGATGAGCACACCGATGACCAGAATCAGGATCGCGGCCACACCCCGGCCTGTCTCGCCCCGCGGTGACCGGCCGTACTGCGGTGGATGGCCCACCTGAGACCTCCGAGGGGTCGGCGGGAACGGACAGATGGGTCGGGAACGGATGGTGGAGTACGGGGGGCGACGGAATTGATCTTAACTCTCACCGCCTCTGGTCGGCCACGACGACCTGAAAGCCACAGCGATCTCCAAGCCAGAGCGATCTCAAAGCCGGGCCGCGGTCCCGCGGGCGGTTGCCCGTCCCCGGCGATCGTCGCGGGCCGGTGCGCGGTGGCCTCCCGGCCCGGGGCGCGTGAGAGGACCATCGAGCCGGTCGGGCGGTCGGGGCGATGGCCGGTTCCCGCCGTCTTCGTGGTGATCGTCTTCATGGTGAGCGGCTTGATCGTCGAAGCAGGGGCGATCTTTGGTCTTTAGGGAATGATGCACCGTTCGCCCGAATTTGCGTAACCCCAAACGGGGAATTACTTCTCATGCGAGGACATTTAAGGTTCTATCGGCATAGATGGTTCAAAGTGTGGATCGCAATGATGGCGCTGTCGGCCGCACTGATTTCCATGATGGAGGCGGTCGGCAACCGCGCGGTGTTGCCGGCGGCGTTCTTCTACGGCGCCGCGGCCGGCCCGATCGCCCTCCTCGTCGCCATCCACGACAGGACCGGAGTCGGAGACAGCGTCCCAGGCGTCACCCTGGTGGGGATGTTCCTGTTCGGCGGGGGCGTCGCTCTCCTACTCGGCGGATACTTCGACTCCCTGTTCATCGCCGACAAGAACGGTCCCTCGATCCTGAGGGTCGGCTGGATCGAGGAGGCGGCCAAGTTCGTCCCCCTCCTCGCCGTCGCGTTCACCGGCCATCACCTCAGCAAATCCGCGGGTGTCGCGCTCGGACTGTCCTGCGCCACCGGCTTCGCGATCATGGAGTCGATGTCGTACGCCTGGAAGAGCATCAGCCACAACAGCGCCCTTGAGGCGGGCATGGTGCTGTTCATGCGCGGGCTCACCACCCCCTTCAGCCACCTGGCCTGGACCGGCCTGGTCTGCGCGACCGCCTTCGGGGTCTGGCAGGCCAAGGGGCGGGTCGTGGTCACCAGTGCCGTCACCGGGGCCTTCGCGGCGGCGGCCGTACTGCACTCGCTCAACGACGGACTGCTCACCCTCGACATCCCCGGCCCGCTCAGGCTCTTCTTCCCCGTCGTCGCCGCGGTGAGCTACTGGCTGTTCCACCGGGCCACCCGCGACCTGAACCCGGCGAAACTTCCTGAACCCGTGTCCGGCCGCCTCTGACATCGCTCCCGCCCCGTCCGGGACCACCGTCCGCCTTGGAAGGGGGCAGGACGGCCCCCGGCCGGGGCGGCCCTACTCGTACGGCTCGGCCGGCGCGCCGATCCTCACCAGATCCGTCCCGGCCAGCTCCGGATAGACGACCCCGTTGGGCATCCTGCCGAACGTGTGCGGAATCCAGGTCCCGGTGACCTCCACCCAGGTGTCCTCCGGAGGAGCCTGGAGCCCCCTGACCGCGACCTTCAGCGGGAACGCGTCGGCCGCGCAGCAGGCAATCTGCATGCGGGTCACGTACCACTGACCCTTCCTCTTCGACGGGACGGCGAAGCCGGTCAGCCTGACCTGGCGGCCGGTGAGGGACCTGTTGTCGTCGTCCCACGCCCGGCCGACGAACTCGCTGATCGGCATGTCCACCGGGCCGTCGCCGGCCAGCGGGGCGAAGGAGGAGGCGGCCAGATCGCGGGGCGGCGGGGTGTCCGACCGGGCGGCGGCGAACGAGCCCAGCGCGGGCGGGGCGATCAGGAAGATCGCGAACACCGGCAGGCACATCAGCCACGCGACCCGGGGACCGCTGGAATGGTCGTGGCCGTGGTCTCCGTACCCATGGCTTCCGTGGCCGTGTTTCCCCTGCACGTGGTCCCGCTGGCCGTGCTCCTCGGGGCTGTGGTCCTCGGGCCCGGGGCGCGAAGGGGAGCCGCTGCCCCGGTGATCGTCCGGACGGTGGTGGACTCCCCCGGAGGCGGTCTCGCCCGCCCGGGAGGCCCGGGAAGCCGAGGAGATCCGGAGCATCCGGAGCATCCGGAGGACTCGGGAGGGGAGCAGCCCGGTGACGCCCAGGAGCACCAGCACCACCCCCGCGGCGATCAGGAACGGCCGGAAACCGGGCTTGACGTAGTTGAGGTAGGTCGTGGAGAACGCCGAGATCCGCAGTACGGCGCAGCCGAGCAGGGTCAGGATCAGGTTCTGGGTCACACGGTTCACAGCAGCCCCCCGAAGGGAACGCTCACCAGAACGGCGAGCGCGAGGGTCAACGGGACGAACCTGATCGCGAACGCCCTGCCGAACGTACCGGCCTGAAGCGCGATCAGTTTCAGGTCCACCATCGGCCCGACCACCAGGAAGGCCAGCTTCGCGGTCGGTGAGAACGCGGTCATCGAGGCGGCCACGAACGCGTCGGCCTCCGAGCAGATCGACAGCAGCACCGCGAGCAGGGCCATCGTCACCACCGACAGCAACGGCACCCCGGCCACCACGGTCAGCCACTCCCGGGGAACCGTGACGTTGAGCGTGGCGGCGGCCAGGCCGCCGACGATGAGGAACCCGCCCGCGTGCAGCAGATCGTGCCGCATCGCCTCGGCGAACCGCGTCAGCCTCGGCCCCTCCCCGTGCGGGCGCGCGGGGATCCGCAGCCACTCGCTCCGGCCGAAACGCAGCCAGAGCCAGCCGATCAGGACCGCGACCGTCAGTGACGCCCCGAACCTGGCGGCCGCCATCATCGGCTGTCCGGGGAAGGCGACGGCCGTCGCGACCAGTACGACCGGGTTGATCGCCGGTGAGGCGAGCAGGAAGGCCAGCGCGGCGGCCGGCGTCACGCCCCGCGCCATCAGCCCCGACGCCACAGGCACCGACGCGCACTCGCACCCGGGCAGTACCGCACCCGCGACGCCCGCGACGGGTACGGCGGCCGCGGGGTTCCTCGGCAGGGCCCTGGTCCAGAAGGTCGCCGGGACGAACGCGGTGATCGCGGCGGACAGAGCCACGCCGAAGACCAGGAACGGCAGCGCCTGCACGCAGATGGCCACGAAGATCGTGGCCCAGGTCCGGAGCGCGGGTGACGTCAGCTGGGACGCGACCGTGAACCGTCCCACGACCAGCAGGGTGACGACGACCGCGAACCCCCACGGCAGCGACCGCCCCGGCGAGACGTCACGCCCCCACGAATCGGGAGGTACGGTCTCGTCCCCCTGGTCCCAGGCGCTCCGGGAGTCGGTTCGAAGCTCGGACATGATCCGTATCGTGACAGGTTCCGCCGATGTTCCACGTGGAACATTCCAGACGGGCTGGTCAAAGCTGAGACAGTAACCATCGGGGACCGGTCACCTCGGCCCCCAGTTCGGTGACCCGTCCGCGCAGGCCGCGGTCGGCGGTGACGACCAGGACGTGCTCCCAGGGCGCGGCCTCCCGTACGGCCCGCACGATGGCGTCGTCGCCGCTGCCCGGGGCGGCGACCACCGAGACACCGGAGATCACCGAGACACCGGAGACCGAGGCGACGTCCCGGGCGGCACCCTCGACGACCATGGCGAAACGGGGGAACCACCGGGTCAGGGCGGCCGGGCCGCCGGGAAGCGCCCGGACACCGCCCGCGCCCAACGCGCCGACCTCGGAGATCAGTTTGGCGGCGGCTCCGGCGCGGTCCTTCCACCAGCCGTGCTCAGCACGGGCGCCGACGATGTTGGCGGTATCGAGGATCACCAGGACAGGAGCGAGCACCCGGCTGATCTCCGGCCAGGTCTCGGCGAAGCCGGGGTGCAGATTCCTGGCGAGGATCTCATCGGGGGTGAGCCAGCGCAGGTCGGTGCTCTCGTCGTTGGCCGGAGCGGCCTCCAGCAGGCCGGAGGCCTCGGCGATCACGGTCTGGAAGGACCAGCCGCCGTGGTCGTCCACATAGACGCCCTGGACCCGTAGTCCCTCGCCGTTCAGGGCCGCCTCCTCGCGGGCCTCCCTGAGCGCGCCCGAGACGGCGTCCTCGTGGCTGTCGAGAGCGCCACCGGGCAGGCCCCAGGTGCCGCCGTGATGACTCCACATGGAACGCTTCTGCATCAGTACATGCGGTGTCCCGGCGGTGTCGTGGTGGACGGCGAGCAGGCCGGACGCGCCGTGCACTCCCCAGTGCCGATGCCCGCGATCGCACTGGGCCCAGCCGTCCCCGTCCTTGGCCGCCATGGGACCAATCATGCATCAAGGGGCGTCGCCCGCCGGGGGCGGGCCGTTCCGGCACGGCCGGGTACCGGTGGGTGAGCCGGGGGGAGAAGTGTTCGGGCGCCCGAGGGGCGAGGTCCCGGACCGTGAGCGGTTCGAAGCGCGGTGGTCCGGAGTGAGGGAACAGCGAGGCCGGGGCGGCTCTCCTCCGGCCTCCCCCGCTGATCCGTCAGAAGACTGCTTCAGCGTAATGCGCCCATATTTCATTGGCAATCCCGTCCTATGCGGAAAGCCGGTTTCTGAAATCTCCGTTCATCGTCAAGGCCGGAAGCGTCACTCTCTCCATCCGTTGTCTGCCAAGACATATGGACGCACCCCCATGCCGGTACGTAACGATGGATTTATGGGATCAGACGAATACGGAAGGAAATAGCCATGCGTAACATGAGGTTGGCGATCCCGCTTGGCGCGGCGATTCTGGGAGCCTTGACCTTTGGGGCGGCTCAGGCATCCGAGGCGTCGGTTACCACCAACGCCTTGAATACGGTGAATCTGGCTAATCCTCCGGGACCCGGGGCTTCCGACAGCGCTCAGAAGTATCCCCAGGGGCACAGCCAGGGCGCCGGCAGGTACAACCAGGGCGCCGGCAAGGGGTACAACCAGGGCACCAGCAAGGGGCACAACCAGGGCACCGGCAAGGGGTACAGCCAGGGGTTCAGCAAGGGATACAGCGAGGGGTACAACAAGGGGTACAGCCAGGGGCACGGCCAGGGCACTACTGGTAAGGGGTACCGCCAGGGCACTGGCCAGGGGTACAGCCAGGGCACCGGCAAGGGGTACGGCCAGGGGAGCGGAAGCCCTCAAGGAAGCGTGAGGAATCAGGGGGCACAGAACCCGGGGGGCGGCTGACAGCCCAGTGGCTGAAGCCACTCCCGCTATCCCCGCTGAGGACGCCATCTGGCGTATCCGATGTGTGACCGCATGTTGTCAGTGGACCGGTTGACGTGGCGATCAAGCGCCACTCGTGAAACGGCGTACGGTGACCTTGCGACGCTTGTGAAACAATCGGCGTGATGACCGTATATCGTTCATGGGGTAACCGGTACAGGGGATGCGTGTCGTTCATGGAACAGTCGGTGTGGCAGTTTTACGCCTTCACCCTGTTCGAGGTCGTTCGCGGCGCCGGTACGGTGAGCGGTGATATCCGTCTTCCCGGTCTCTCCGGCGCCGTTGAACGTTGCACCCGGGTTGATGTCGCCTGACCTCGGTAAACCGAGCCTCCCCGTGAGGGTGGGGTTTTAAACACCGTTCCGGGGAGGTCGCGGACGTTTTCCATCGGGCATTTTTCCAGAGAGGCGGCTGGGCGTAGCCCATGGCCCGCAGGGGCCGGATCGGGCCGGACCGGGCTGGACCGGGCCGGCGCCGTCGGCGGACGGGCCCCGCCCCGGACGCGGGTTCTGGGAATTCGGTCCGGGAACAACGGGTGACATAGGTAAAACTGCCGATGTCGAAATCGGTCGCGAGCGTTACCGTCTGCGATGCGGTGCGGTGCGGCACCAACAGGCGAGGGACGATCGGGCCGCGCGACTGGACATGTCCTAGAGCAGTCGCGCGGCCCGTGGCCGTACGCCGCCGTACGACGGGCACCCCCTCGTCGTACGGCGTTCGCCCGCCGGATCCCGGCCGGCCTGCGCGCCGGTCGGCCCGGGTCATCTGTCGCGCATCATCCGGTGGGTCAGCCGGGGGCTCACCCGGTGCAGCACGTTGAGCAGCCCGGCCTTTCCCACGTAGACGTGGTCGCGGTTCCGGTCGACGGCGCGGGCGATGGCGCGGGCGGCGTCCCGTGCGCTGATCTTTCCCTTCCCCCGGCCCGCGGTCATGGCCGTGTCGACGAGCGGCAGTATCGCCTCGGTGACCGCGACCCCCGACGCCGCGGCCTGTTCCTGGTAGCGCAGGCTCCGGGTGAAGGTGCGCAGGCCCGACTTGGTCGCGCAGTACACCGCCGCGTCCCGCTTGGGCGCGATGGCCAGCCCGGAGGTCACGTTGACGATCCGGGAGCGCGGCCGGGCCCTCAGCAGCGGCAGGCAGTACGCCGTCAGCCGCAGGGGACCGGTCAGGTTGATCGCGATCTCCCGGTCGATGCGTTCGCAGCCCTGCTCCGGCGTCAGGTCGCCGAGCCAGTAGAGGTCCTGGACGCCCGCGTTGTTGACCAGCAGGGACAGTTCTCCCAGGTGGGCCGCCGTCTCGGCGAGAGCGCGCAGCTGTGTCACGTCGGAGAGATCGCACCGGACCGCCGTCGCCTGCGGCAGGCCGGCCGCGACCTGCTCCAGGGCGTCGGCGTCCCTGCCGCACAGCAGCAGCCGGTATCCGCGTTCCGCCAGCTCGTGCGCCAGCGCGGCGCCCACTCCGCGCGACCCTCCTGTGATCAGCGCCAGGGACATGATCCGCTCCTCTCACCCAGATATGTTACGTCTGTGTATCGTAACGTATCTGGGTGAGAAGATGACCCCATGCGCGACATCGACCGGCCCCGCGGTGGCAGACCCCGTGACAGTGACGCCTCCCGGCGCATCCTGCAGGCCACGCTCGAGATCGTCGTGGAGAACGGCCTGGCGAAGACGACCATCGAGGCCGTCGCGCGCCGCGCGGGCGTCGGCCGCCCGACCGTGTACCGCCGCTGGTCTGACATCGCCCCGCTGGTCTCCGACGCGGTGGACATGGCCTTCGCCCAGGTGGGCGAGACCGTCACGGAGGACGACGACGTCGCCGTCGCCCTGGAAACCCTGCTCCGCGACAAGATCACCGTGCTGACGACCACCCTCGCCGGAGAGCTGATCAAACAGCTCGCCCCCCGCATGGCGGCCGACGACGCCCTCGGGAAGGTCCTGTCGCAGGCTCATCGGCACCAGTACGCGGCCCTGGAGCCCGTCATGGAAAGGGCCCGGCGAGAGGGGCGGCTGAGCCTCCCGAACGCCACGCTGGCCGCGGAGGCCGTTCTGGGAGTCATCTACCTGCGCCTGCTGACCGCGACGCCCCCGCTCCATCCCGGCCAGGCGCCCGAACTGGCCGCGATGGCCGTACGGGCCCGCCCGTAGCCGGGTCCCCGGGCGGCCGGACGGTCACGAACACGGCGAAGGCGCGTGGCCGCGGAAGTCAGTTCCCGCTCTTCGAGAAGTGCTGGTAGTCCTTGATCCCCGTCCAGTAGCCGCCCCACTCCCAGCCGACCTGCTGGAAGGCCTTGACCACCCGGTCGCCGGGATTGATCACGCCGGGCTCGTGCACCGGGCGCTTGGCGTACCTGCGGGCGTTCTTGTGCGCCACGGTGCCGTCCGAGGACACGTAGGGGTTCTGGAGGGGATTGATGTCGACGGCCCTGCCGTACGCGTGCTGGGACCAGTTGCTCGACCCGGTCGCCGCGCGGCAGTTGAAGGCCGAGGTGTTGTTGGCGTCGATGGAGTCGAAGTCGTCGCCCTTGTAGGCGTCGACGGGCTCCATCTTGTAGATCGGCCAGCGCCAGCCGTACAGGCGGCCGAAGACGGTGGTGATGGCGTCGGTCGCGTCCTTGTTCACGACCATCCGTCCGGTGTGCGGCTTGTCGTCGAATCCCCAGTAGGTCATCGTGATCATCCGCAGGTTGTCGAGCGGGACGGGGCAGCCGGGCCGCCAGGAGTATCGGACCTGGTCACGGGTGACCTTGGACACCTTGGCGGTGAACTTCGGCGGCCCCGTGCGGGTCGGTGTCGGTGCCGGGGCGGCGGAGGTCGGTGCCGCCGAGGGGGCGGGCGAGGACGCCGCAGGGGGCTGGGCGGCCTGCGCGCCCTGGGTCGCCTGTGCCTGCCGGCCGGGCTGTGCGGGTTGTGGGGCGGTGGTCGTACCGCATGCCGCCGCGAGGCAGCCGACGGCCACCACGAGCGTCGCCTGGATGCGCATCACGAATCGAGAGCCTCTCATCTGTCGCTGTCTCACGCCGGATAAAAAGGACAAGTCTTCATTGTAGTTGTCCAGCTACTTGAAGTGATAACGGGTAGTCGTCGCGGGGTCGCGGGGTCGCGGGGTCGCGGGGTCGCGGGGTCGCGGGGTCGCGGGGTCGCGGGCTGTGGGATGCGAGGCGTGGGCCGTAGGGCCGCGGAACCGTGAGGACGCGTCGCCGTTCCAGGCTCTCTGTCACGGCACTCTCCGGCGCGACGCTCTCTGTCACGGCTTTCGCCCCGCTTTCGTGCGTATCGGTGGGGGCGTCGACGTTCTTTGGCCGAGCTTTTCTTCGAAAGTCTCGCCCCTGTGTTCGAAGTGGCGCTACAGTCGTGGGCATCGGATCGAACACGGGTTCGGGCGACGTTCGTCCAGGTGAGGGGTGTGTCATGGCGATGCTCGCGATGCCGCTGACGGCCCCCGTCCCGGCTCCGCGCGCCTCCGCCCGGCGACGCGCGACACGCCGTAGCTCTTTCTACGGAAATCTACGTCGGCCGCTATATCCCGTCATAAAGTCCGAGAGCGTGGACCCCGTGCGCAATCCTTACGCCCCCGGCGCGGGGCAGCGCCCTCCGGAGCTTGCCGGGCGCGACCGAGAGCTACAGCAGTTTGAGATCGTCCTGGAACGGGTGGCCCGTGGCCGCCCCGAGCGCAGCATGGTCGTCACCGGCCTGCGGGGCGTCGGCAAGACCGTCCTGCTGAACACCTTCAAGTCCATGGCCATGCAGCGGCTGTGGGGCACCGGCAAGATCGAGGCTCGGCCCGACCAGTCGATCCGGCGTCCGGTGGCCGCCGCGCTGCACCTGGCCGTCCGCGAGCTGGCCCCCCGGCACCGCGCGCCCGAGCGCATCGAGGAGTTCCTGGGTGTGCTCAAGGCGTTCGCGATGCGCGACCCCGGCGCGGCCAAGGGCACCTCGCACTGGTCACCCGGGATCGACGTGCCCGCCAGCCGCGGCCGTGCCGACTCCGGAGACCTGGAGATCGACCTCACCGAGCTGTTCGTCGACGCCGCCGCGGTCGCCACCGACCTCGGGGTCGGCATCGCCCTGTTCATCGACGAGATGCAGGACGTGCAGACGCCGGACGTCTCCGCGCTCTGCGCCGCCTGCCACGAGCTCTCCCAGAGCGGCGGCCCGCTGATCGTGGTCGGGGCGGGCTTGCCGCACCTGCCCAGCGTGCTGTCGGCCAGTAAGAGCTACTCCGAGCGGCTTTTCCGCTACGCCAGGATCGACCGGCTCGACCGTGAGGCGGCGGATCTGGCGCTCATCGCCCCGGCCGAGAGTGAGGGTGTCGAGTTCACCCAGGAGGCCCTCGACGCGCTCTACGAGGCGGCCGACGGCTATCCCTACTTCGTCCAGGCCTACGGCAAGGTCGCCTGGGACCTGGCGCTGCGCAGCCCGATCACCGCCGACGACATCAGGGTCTCGGCGCCGGAGGCCGAGGAGGAACTGGCGGTCGGCTTCTTCGGCAGCCGTTACGAGCGGGCCACCCCCGCCGAGCGCGACTACATGCACGCGATGGCCTCCATCGGCGACGAGCCGGTGGCCACCGCCGACGTGGCCGAGGGGCTCGGCCGCAAGCCGTCCAGCCTCTCTCCGGCCCGTGACAGCCTCATCAAGAAGGGTCTGATCTACAGCGCCGAGCGCGGGTTGATCGCGTTCACCGTGCCACACTTCGGAAAGTTTCTGCGTTCTCAACCCGCCTGAACACACGTTCGATATACTGTGACAGGCACTAGCCCTCTATATGGCTCTCTAGTGGGGAAGCTAGAGAGCCATATAGAGCTGAATCCTGCCGTCCTAGAGAAATCTAGGGATCTCTAGCGTCCGACGGATACGGGCATAGATTCCTCCAGAGAGGCATCCTCCACGGGCCGGCCGTCGAAGCCGACCATCGCCACCCGTATCGCGGGGTGCCGCCCGCTCAGATAGATCGCGAAAACCACGTCCACCTGCTCGCCGGAGTGACTCCGTCCCGGATAGACGAAGAACCTCCAGCAGAGTTCCCGCCAGCTGTCGACCGGATCGGTGCTCAGCAGCAGCTCCTTGTGCGCGCGCCAGGTCGTGCTCGAACGCAGGCGGTTGAGCGCGGGCGCCGGGTCGAGCGGCCGCTGCTCGCACGGGGCGCGATACCGCAGCCGGGCGGCCGCCTCCTCGATCTCCGGCGACAGTACGGCGAGCACCAGCAGTCCTCCGGCCGTGGCCAGCCCCTGCGACCAGGTCATGCCGGTCAGCAACGACCAGCCGGGGACCTCCGGAGTCCACAGGAGCCCCGCGGCCATGGCGGTCAGCACCATCGTGCGCCCCAGCGAGCGCAGCCCGACCGGGACGGCGCTGACCTCGCCGAAGCAGCCGCAGCCCACGTCGGGACGGCGGCGCCGCAGCTCCCACAGCACGTAGGTGGAGACGGCGAAGAAACCGGCCGTGGCCCAGCGGAACACGGGATGGCCCGTCGCCACCAGACCGGCCACCAGCACCGCCTCCCCGGCCGCGCAGCCGAACATGGCGGACGCGCGCCAGCGGTCGGTCACGAGCACCGCGGGCCCGAACCTGCTCAGCGCGCCCGGTCCCGTCTCTCCCATGGCCGTCCACACCTTGGACAGGGCCCCCGCCGCCAGCAGCGCGCCCAGCACCGGTAGCTGCGCGGCGGCGATCATCGTCAGCATCTGTGTCACCCCAATCCGACCCGGGCGTTGAAACACCCCTTGGTCAGGTCTCCGCCGAGCTCCACGAAGGAGACCGGCGACAGCTCCACGATCCTGCCGCGTGGAGAGGTGCCGCACTCCAGGCACCGGTCGCAGAACCGGCCCGCCAGACAGCCGCACGCGACGATCGGCAACACCGAGGTTCGCCCGGCGCACACGTTGCGAACGCTGAGCACCGAGCCCAGCGCGAGGTAGGGCAGTGCCGTACAGGACACACCGGCGTCCTGGCAGTCGCTGTCGGCACGTTCCAGCATGGGATAGGCCGCCCCGCGCTCGCCCCAGTCGAAGGTGTCCGACCAGGTCGAGGTCCCCGAGATCCGGGACTGCGTGCCGCTGTAGCCGGGGGGCGGTTGCGGTACGGCCGTCCAGCGGTAGGGCGGCTGCGAGGTCGCGGGCAGGCGGGCGTGGGCCACGCCGTCCTCGCGGATCCCGATGGCGTCGAACAGGTAGCCCGGCTCGAACTTCGGATGCCTGACCCGCAGCCGTCCCGAGGCTCCGTAGGGGATGACGATCGTCCGCCGTCCCCGGTGGGGCCCGCAGTACAGCTCCACGGTGAGATCTCTGCGCCCGGTGTCGACGGACTGGATCACCCCGGTGATGCGGGTGATGTCGGCCCAGATCCGCTCCACGACGCGGCCCGCGCGCAGGGCTCTGACGATCACATGGGCGCCGATCGGCAGGTCGGCGGGGGTGACGGTCTCCCCGCGCCAGGCGGTCGCCCAGGGCGCGATGACGAGCCGCTCCTCCCTGCCCTCCGGCGTGTCGATGATGATCAGATGCGGGCTGACGTCCAGGATCTCGCCGGTGATCGCCCGCGGGGGCTCGCCTTCGTCGGCGGTCGCCTCGGAGCCGGGCTCAAGGGCGGGGCCGGGGTCGGCGAGGGGCCTGCCGAGCGCGGCCGCGGTCAGTGCGCGACGACGGTCAGCGCTGCGGTACGGCATCGTCACTCCCCATGTTTCGCAAAGGTCTCCCAGCCAGCGTCACATGCTTGCGAGGGGTACGCCGTTCGCTTCCACCAATAATCACGGCAGGTGCCCGACCATGTATCAAAATTCCCATCCCTGGTGGAACGCGTTGCCTCCTGTTCTACGACAAACCAGTACCCAACACCACGCCGGCCTCCTGTCACCGGGCTGCGGTGTTTTTTGCCATTGGTGGGATGAAATATAGGTTCCGGTTCAGCCGGATCATGGGCTCCGGCTGCGATTCTGGCCACGAGACGCACCTGACCACGGGCTGGTGATCGCGGTGACCGGCGGGACCCACGAGGAGTTCCGCGAGTACGTCGTTGCTCGCGGTCCCGCACTGCTGCGCATCGCCCACCAGCTCACCGGACATCCCAACGACGCCGAGGATCTGCTGCAGGCCGCGCTTTTCCGGACCTACCTCGCCTGGGATCGCATCCAGGACCGCGCGGCACTGGACGCGTACGTGCGCCGGGCGATGGTCAACATCAACATTTCCTGGTGGCGGCGTCGCAAACTGGAGGAGTATCCCTCGGAGGAGATTCCCGAACCGGCTCTCGCGGGTGATCACGGGCATCTGCCCGAGCAGGTGGAACGGGCCCTGGACCGGCTGCCCAACCGGATGCGGACGGCCGTCGTGCTGCGCTACTACGAGGACATGACCGAACCGGAGATCGCCAGGGCACTGGGGATCAGCGTGGGCACGGTCAAGAGCACGGTCTCCCGGGCGATGGCCCGGCTCCGGGGCGACCTCACGATCCCGGAACAGCGGCAACTGGAGCCGCAACACTAGCCGCACCGCCCAGGGGGCCGTGACGCGGCCGACGGGTGGACGGCCTCTCAGCCCCGTGTCCGTCCGCGCTCCGGTGTCCGTCCGTCGCAGGCGCGGCCCGGAGCCGTCGGTCCGCTGAGCCGGGACCACCGGTCGAGAGGGTGGAGAGGGTCGAGAGCCGGGTCACCGTCAGTCGGTGGGAGAGGCCTCGGCCCCCGCCGTCGCGCATGGCCGTACGGCGTCGCGGATCGTTCTCAACGCGTCCAGAAAGGCACTGAGCTGCTCGGGGGAGAGCAGGCCGGTGAACCACTCCTCGATGTCCGCCAGGTGCTGGGGCAGTACCGCCTTGAGTCGCTCGGTGCCGGCCTCGGTGATCGCGGCGTAGGAGGCCCGTCGGTCGGTCGGGCACGCCTGCCGCATCACCAGCCCCTCGCGTTCCAGCCGATCGACCACCCGGGTCACGCCGCTGGTGGACAGGCTGGTCTGCGCGGCCAGGTCACTCATGCGCAGGCGCCTGCCGGGGGAGCGCGCCAGCCGTATGAGGGTTTCGAAGTCGATGTCCGAAAGCCCGGCCGCGGCGAAGGAAAGGTGAGTCTTCGCCGCGAGGCCGCCGAAGGCCTCGGCGAGCAGACCCATCGCGGTGAGCCGGGAGTCATCAAAGGGGATCACGCTCCCACTGTATCCGACGATAGTTGACGAGAGGAATATTCCTCGTGTAGAAATCTGTTGAAGCAAGCATCCGCACAGCAAGCACTTCTTCGGAGAAGATCATGACCACTCGG
This sequence comes from Streptosporangium sp. NPDC051022, assembly GCF_040683035.1. NCBI lineage: Bacteria > Bacillati > Actinomycetota > Actinomycetes > Streptosporangiales > Streptosporangiaceae > Streptosporangium > Streptosporangium sp. NPDC051022. Next base: position 41,723 of record NZ_JBFBCF010000032.1, read on the forward strand.
ACCTGGGAAGACCTTCAGCTCCCCACCCCCGGAGCTTTCAAGCTCGACGTCGCCCACACCCGGATCGGCTTCGTCGTCAAGCACATGATGGTGAGCAAGGTCCGCGGCCACTTCGACCAGTTCTCCGGCAGTGTGACCGTCGCCGACAACCCCCTGGACTCGTCGGCCGAGCTCGCGATCAAGGCCGAGAGCATCAGCACCGGCGTCGCCGACCGTGACGGTCACCTGCGCAGCGAGGACTTCCTCGCGGTGGAGAAGTTCCCGGAGATCACCTTCCGCAGCACCCGCGTGGTCGGCTACTCCGACGGCGAGTTCACCGTACTCGGCGACCTCACCGTCCGCGACGTCACCAAGCAGGTCGAGCTCACCGTCGAGTACGGCGGCGCCGGCACCAACCCGTGGGGTCAGTCGGTGTGGGGCTTCTCCATCACGACCGAGATCGACCGCGAGGAGTTCGGCCTGACCTGGAACCAGGCGCTGGAGACCGGCGGCGTCCTGGTCGGCAAGAAGATCAAGATTGAGATCGAGGGCGAGGCCAACCCCGCCTGAGGCGCGTGATCCACAGGGCCTCCTCCCGTCGCGGGAGGGGGCCCTTTGCCGCGTCCAGGGAGTGGGATCTCCCGTCTCGCGGACCAAGAATCCCCAGCTCGCCCACCGTTCTCATCTGCGGTAACCCGACTCCTTCCACAGGTGTGCACAAAGTTATCCACAGGAGTGGATAACTTGTTGGGATTCCTCCGCGACGACGCGACCCGTAACCGCTTTGCCGCCTCGCCTGATGGCCGGTACTCTGTGCTGAGCCACACGGCAACCGGGAGGCTTCGCCTAGTCAGGTCTATGGCGCCGCACTGCTAATGCGGTTTGGGTTCATCGCCCATCCGGGGTTCAAATCCCCGAGCCTCCGCAGGTGGAAGGCCCTCTCTCCGACAACGGGGGGAGGGCCTTTCTGATCTCCAGGAGCGTCGTAGTTGCATCGCTAGTTGCAACGCTCAGGATTTTCCCCACAGGGCCGAGGCCAGTCGCTCCCCGGCATCGCGCATCAGTGGCGTGGAGACATGGGCGTATCTTTCGGTCGTGGTGACCCGCGTGTGGCCGAGCACCTCCTGAACGACGCGGATGTTCACCCCCTGCTCGACGAGCAGCGTCGCGGCCGTGTGGCGGGCGTCGTGCACCCGGACGTCCCGCACCCCGGCCTGCCGCAGGATCACCTTCCACACCTTCCAGTCCTCGGTCCGCTCGATCGGCCCGCCGTACCGGGTGGCGAACACGAGATCGTGATCCTCCCAGCGATCCCCCGCCTTCAACCGGTCCGCCGTCTGGGCCCTGCGATGCGCCCTGAGGATCGCGAGCAACTCCGGCGGGCACTGGAGAGTGAGCCTGCTCCGGCCCTTGCGTTGCCGGAAGACGATGCCCCCGCCCGAACGCTTCGGGCACCTGTCGGCGTGCCCCGTGCAGTCCTTGAGACAGGTCCGCTTGTAGCAAGTGTGCCCCTGCTTCGTGCAGCCCTCCTTGCAGCCGGGAAGGTGCCCGTGGTCTCTACACCTCTTCTTGCATGGCCAGCGGTGCCACTTCTCCCCGCACCTGTGCGGATCGGCGCAGCCGTGCCGCCACTCCGTGCGCTGAACCTGGAACCACGCCCTGATCACGCCGGTCTCCAGATCGACGTACTGCCAGCGGAGCCCGAGCGCCTCACCCTGCCGGATGCCCAGGGCCAGGGCGACCGACCAGCGTGCCCCGTTCCGCCGGGTACCGGCCACGTCGAGGATGCTGCGGGCCTCCTCGCGGGTCAGGGGTTCGATCTCGACGGTCGCGGCCGACGGGGCGTCGACGAGCGTCGCGACGTTCCGCGTGATCTTGCCGCGCCGTACGGCGATCGTCAGCGCCCGGGACAGGATGCGGTGGACCTTCAGGACGGTGCTCGTGGAGAGGTTCTTCTCCAACATCGCTGTGTACGCGGTGTCGAGGTGCTCGGGGGCCAGCCGGTTGAGCCGGTGCTTGCCGAGCAGCGGGATGATCCAGTGCCGGGTCTTGGACCGGTAGTCGGTCAGCGTGCGCGGCGCCATCTTGCCGGAGGCCACGAGCCGCTCACAGATCACGTCGAGGTACTCGGTCATCCACTCGGCGACGGTCGGCGTACGGCCCGGCCCGGTGACCTGTCCGGCCTCCCGGCTGTTCTCCAGTTCGGCGACCTTGCGCGTCACCTCGGCCTCTGTCCTGGCCATCCGGTGACGACGGTCGGGGGAGCCGTCCGGCTTGATGCCCATGGTCACCCAGCCGTGCCAGTACCCGTCGTTGCCGAGATAGATGGATGACCGGCCGTCCGGTTTCTTGGCCATCACGCCGCCTCCTCTCGCGTCAGGCCCGCCCTGGCCTCCAGCGCGCGGGCGAACTCGTCCAGCGCCCACCGGGGGACGAGGCGGTACCCCTCGTCTTTGATCGACTTGAGTTCACCGGTCTTGATCAGCCGGAAGACGGCCGTACGGCTCATGCCGAGCATCACGGCGGCGTCCTTGGGCCGGTAGAACAGTGGTTCCATGTCAGGCCGCCTCTCCCAGTGCCGTGGTTGCCGAAAGGTTGGTGAGGGGTCTGCCGTCGGCTCTGGCGCGCAGTTCGTCGAGTCGCGCCTTGGTCCGGTGCCGGTCGGCCACGCCGCGCAGCAGCCGTACGGCCAGCGGGGTTCGGGTCGGGTCCTTGGACGAGACCGGCCGCCAGATGTAGCGGTGCGGGTCGGTGGCGGTATCGCCGTCGGGCAGGCCGAGCGTGTCGAGCACCCAGGCCCGGCGGTCTTGCTTGTGGTCGCGCAGGGTCTTGTTCGACCACTTACGGGAGACCAGGACGCGACGGCCCGCGTAGCCGAGGTGTTCGGCCTTGTGCGCCTTGCCCTTGCACCGGCCCGGCATCATGCCCGCCTTGGCGTTCTTGGGCTGCACGCCGTACCGCAGCCAGTTGGCGCACGTCGGTGAGCACGGTTCGTAGCGCAGTGCCTCTACCAGCCGGGTCGCGTGGTCCCGGCGAGCCCGGTTGGTCGCCTCACGGGCGGCCGACACGGCCGGGTCGGGGGTGTCCTCATCGCCCTGGCCTTCCTTGTTGTCCTGGTCGAGGTCGAGGGTGTCGCCCAGGCTCTTGGTGAGGTACTTGGTGAGGTAGCCGATGCGCTTGTGCGCGTCCGGCGAGCCCGCGATGACCCCTTGGACATCGACCTGAGCGCCGAAGCGGACCACGTGCAGGGGTTCGGCGTCGTCGTCGGCGCCGAGCTGGTCGAGGGCCTGCTCCCAAGTGGGCAGGAGTTCCCCCGTGACGGGGTCGAGGTAGTCGCCGGCCTGCCCGTCCGGGTACGGCTCGTCCTGCTCATCCCGTTCGGTCCAGACCGGCAGGTGGTCGCCCTCGAAGCGGACTTCATCGATGGTCGGCCACCACACTTGGTGATAGGTGGCGGCGGCGATGGCCTTGATCTCCGCGCGGGGCAGGGTCCCGCGGATCGCCATGTGCAGGTGCGGCGCGAACCTCTTTTGCGGTTCCACGGTGGCGAAGTACTGCACGTCATAGCCTGCGACCCGGCGGAGGTTCTGCACGAACCGGTCGACGAGCTTGGAGAAGTGCAGGGCATCGCGGGCCGCCGCCGCGTAGTCGTAGGTGGCCGGATCGACGGGTACGCCCTGCCCGGGGCGGATCTTGCCGTAGGACGGCAGGGTGAGGGTGACGAACAGCGAGGGCCGGAACACCTTGCCGTCCGGGGCGACGAAGGTTCGCCCGAGGGTGGTGTCCTGCTTGGCCCGTCGAGGGAGATCCGGGGCGTCCTGACGGCGCCGGGTAGAGCGGGAGCGGCGGGGAGCGGTCCGGCCGCCGGTGACGTTGCCGCGCATTCCAGCGGTGTTGATCTCGGCGTCGATGCCCGCGATGGCCTCGTCCCAGTCGGCCACGTCCTGGCCGTCGCGTTCGGCCTGGTCGCGCTTGGCCTGCACGTCGGCCCGGAACTCGATCAGCCAGCGCTGATCGGCGGTGCTGGGGTGCGGTTCGGCGACGGGTTCGGCCTCCAGGTGCCAGCCCTCTCGGCACTGCGCCTTGCGTAGCTGCTTGTTGCGCTTGGCGCACGGTGGGCACTTGGCCTCGTTGGTGGTGCCACACGGGATGTCGAACGGTTCGCTGGTGCCGGTGTGGGTGTCGAAGCGGCGCAGTTCGATCGGGCGGATGCAGACGCCGTTGAGCTTGGCGACCTCCACCGCGACGTCCAGGGCCAGGGGCAGGGTGTCGCGGACGAGGCGGGGAAGGGTCCGGTCAGCGCCGTTGGGGGTGGACGGGTGGGCGGTGTGAGTCACATGGCCTCCTTCCGGTCGAGGACGTCGGCGTACAGCCGGTAGGCGTCGCCGTAGGGATCGCGGTGCAGCCGCAGGTTCACCAGCACGAAGCGCGGCGGGATCTCGGCGTCGTCGAGGTCGAGCAGCCCGGAGGCGCGCAGTTCGGCCCAGGTGGCGCAGACAATGACGCGCATCAGCCCACCTCTTCAAGCAGCGGCAGGGGCAGCGTGTCAGCGGTGAACACGGCGACCATGTCGCGAATGTCGTCGTCGGAGACGTAGCCGGCGCGGACCCGGATCGGATCGGGCGAGGTCTCCAACCGGACGTAGGCGATGCCCGCGCCCTGCTCGGGGATGGGGGAGATGTGGTCGGCCAGCGCGCCCCGGTCACGAGCACCGTCGCCGAGCACCATGTCGACCTGTTCGGACTCGTCGAGCCGGAGGGCGATCTTGTCGGGGAACAGGTTGCGGATGCTCAAGACGTCCTTGCGCGGGTCCTGAAGTGCGGCCAGCACCCCGATCCCGACCGCCCGGCCCTGGGTGGTGAGCGTGGCCAGGGCCGCCGAAATGCGGATCTTGAGCCCCTTATCGGCCTGGTAGGCGGTCAGGAACGCCACCTCGTCCACCACCACCAGGACGAACGGATCCTCCACGGTGGGGACGTGGTTGCGCCGGACCCCGGCGAAGCGGCCCGCCCGCTCCTGCATGACCTTCACCGCGGCTTCCAGCAGCTCAGCGCAGGCGGCCGGATCGGCGGCGTAACGGTCGCCGAACAGGTCCCGTCCGAAGGACAGTTCCATGAGCTTGGGGTCCAGCGCCCAGATCTCGGCCAGGCCCGCACGAACGGCGGGCAACAGGCCCCGGACAGTCGACCAGATGATGGAGCCCTTGCCCGCCCCGGTGGCCCCGGTGACCAGAACGTGAGTGCCATGCACCTTGAGCCGCCACGGGGTGCCGTCCTCGCACCGGCCGATCTCCACCGGCCCCACCGACGCCTCATCGGGAATCGGGATCGCAGGCAGAGGAACGGCCAGCGGATCACGCCGGGGAAAGGTCAGCAGCAGACGCCCTGACCGGGTGATGGTGACCCGGCAGGAAGCGGCCCCGAACCCATGGGCCAGCTGCTCGGTGCGGTCGGCCCAGTCGGAGACGGCCTGACCGGTGAGGATCTTCACGGTGACCAGGTCGGCCCACGAGGTGCAGCGGACGGTCAGGAGGCGGGGCAGGTAGTCACGTCCGCCGATGTTGCGGGCCAGGCCGGAGATGGTCATCACCGCGTGCCAGCGTTGCTGGTAGACCCAGATCAGGCGCCAGAAGGCCAGCAGCCGCCAGCCGATCAGGCGCAGGAACGAGGCACGGTGGACCAGCGCCCATCCGGTCGGGACGGCCACCAGCAGGACGACGACACCGAGGCCGTACGGCCAGCCGTACACGGTCCAGATCACACCGGGCACCGCGACGACGGCCGAGGCGATCGGGTGACGCCACAGCAGCCGCAGGAGTCCGGCGACCGTGCGCCAGGCGAAGATGACCAGCGTCACCATGGCAGGAGTACGGACCACGGCCGGGCGGAACACCACGGCGGTGTCAGGAGTCGTGGAGACGAGACGCTGCGCCTCGTCGCCGGGCAGTTTCTTGAACATTAGGCTGAAGGCCTTCCTTGATGTGGAGTCTGGGGAGAACCGAGGGGCCGCCGGGAGCTGCAACTTCCAGCGGCCCCGCTTACGTGATCAGGCCGGGTCGTCGTCCCGGTTGGGCGAGGGGGCGGGAACGATGGCTTGGACGGCGTAGAGCCGCTCGCACTCGTCGCGGTACCGGATGGCGGCGGTGGCGATCTCGCGGGCCAGGCCCAGGTCGGCGGAGGTGACCGGGCCGCCGCCGGTGGTGGAGATCGACAACTGTCCCTCGGCGCTGCCGAAGCACAGGTAGGGGCGGATTCCCTGGACGGTCATCGCCATGACCGACAGCTCAGCGGTGTGGAAGGACACATCGAGCCGGGTGTCGCCGTCGTGGATGGAGGCGGTGACGTAGGTGTAAGGCCGGTAGTCGTTACGAGCGCTCATGCTGCGATCTCCTTGTCCTTGCTGGTCGTGCTGGTCGTGCTGGTCGTGCTGGTCGTGCTGGTCGTGGTGGTCGTGGCGTCCTTGGCCGACGCCGAGGCGGTGTGCTTGGTGGAGGGGACGGCCGCGGCGCGGGGAGCGCGCATCGCCCGCGCCCGCAGCGAGTAGGCGAGCCGTCCGGTGTCCTGGCCGACGTACGGGGTGACGCTCATGCCGTCGAACTCGACCGGCGTGAACGGCAGGCCCGGCAGCGGCGGCGGGGGAACGGGCTGGACCTCGGTGAGGATCTTGACGGTGACCGACTTCTGGGAGGCCTTGGCCTCGGGGTCGGCGTCGACCACGGAGACCTGCCAGACCGGAAGGCCGGTGGTCTTGTCCTTGGCGTAGACGACCCGGGTGGCGGTCGAGGCGTCGAAGTCCTTGACCTGCTGCACTTCCCCGACCAGGTAGCAGCCGTGCGGGAAGACCTGATCGAAGCCGATCGCGATGGGGCCCTGGATGGCCATGACTCTTTCTCCTGTCGTAATGTCGTTAACTCGTACTGTCGAGTTAGACAGTACCCAGACAACGACCACTCGACAACACAAGTTTCCGAGAGTCGGTGTGACTTAAGTCACATCACAGCGCGTACGAGTCCTCAAGCTCATGCAGCGCACCGGGAAGCGCGATCTCGACCACCAGCGCCAGCCGCCCCGAGGCGTCGAACACCCGCGCCAGCACCCCCAGCACGGCCGCGGACTTGCCCAGCCCCAGTGCCTTGATCTCGTGCGGCAGGGGATGACGAGCGGCCAGGCGCTCCACCACCCGATCCAGTCGCAGCCCCTTCACGCTGTGCAGGTGCTGACGAACGCTCACCGTCAGCGGCGCCTCGCGCCCCAGGTCCGTCCCTTCGGCCAGTTCGATCGGAGACCAGAACGTCACCAGCTCGCACGGCTCGTCGGCCTCGCTGAGCAGAACACGACGCATCGTGACCGGCGTGTGCTCGGGGAAGGAGAACATCGCGGCCACGTTGCTCGGCGCCGGCCGCGCTCCCGCCTCGATGACGGTTCCACCCTCGGAGGCTTCCAGGTGGTCCAGTACGGCGCGGCCCGGCCGGGAGGAATCCTCCATCGCGCCGGGCGGCGGGGTTTTCACATACGAGCCCCTGCCATGCTCGCGGTCGATGATCCCGCGCAGCTGCAACGTCTGAAGCGCCCGCACCACCGTGGGGCGGCTGACCGCGAACTCACGGATGAGCTGAGACTCCGAAGGCAACCGCGAACCAGGCGGATAGGTGCCGTCCGCGATCTTGTGCCGAATCGCCGTGACGATCTGGGCGTACTTCGGCGGGGCGTATTCCTCATCAGACAGGGACATGACAATAACCCAACTGCTCGACTTATCGTCAGCATAGGGCTGGTGGGGCGGCTTGCCTAGCCGATCTCCCCACATGAGCAAGAGTGCGGCGGTGAGTGCCGGTCTCAGGACTCCCTGCGCCAGTCCTTTCAACCGCGCCGGTAAGGCCCCCCTCCAGACGCCCCACCATCTCACCGCCGCACTCGTTCTAGGAGGCGGAACGCCAGGTCACGATCATGACCTCGTGCGGGATGCCGGTGATGATCGACGACTGATCGCCGAACTCGCACAGCACCCACACCGTCCACCTGTCGGCCACCACGGGGAAAGTGCGTCGCCACGCCTCACCCGTCTTGGTGACCCGTCCCCATGTCCACCCCGGCGACGGGGCCACCGGTTTGTCGCCCTCGGCCAGGACGGGCAGCATCTCGCCTGCCCATGGGGCCATCGCGGGGCCGTACGCGAAGGCGAGCCAGTCACCCGGCAGCAGTTCGCGGGCCTGCCGTACCTCAATGGGCTGCGCATCCACCAGAGGCTCCAACTCAACGCGGCCCATGATCGACCTGAGGAGAATCCGAACCCGGAGGACCGCTCTGCCGCCGGAGATCGAAGTAGCGGTGTATGACCCGCAGAGCAGCCCGTTCGAGCTCCACCGCCGACTGATAGGCGTAGACGGGGCGCCGGGTCGCGGGATTCCAGCCGACGCTCCACCAGAAGCGATCAGCGTTGCACCAGACGGCCAGACCGGCCCAGATCGACACCACCGCCAGGTCGTGATCGCCATTGATGTCGGCGGCGATCCCCTGGTGTGCCAGCGCGGCCCGTAGCGACTCGGCCACGTCCAACGCCGACACGCCTCCCATGCCCTGCAAGCCCCTCATGGTCTCGCCCTTCGATCGACCTTCGGGACGCGCGAGCCCCAGCATGCCGAGCAGTCGCCCCTGACCCGGAGAGACGACTTGCCCTCGCCGGTTCCGGCCAGCAACCCGCGCCGGGGACTGATGTACTTCCAGCCCCGTCCTCCGCATGAACCGCAGCGCCCTGACATGTTCCGAGGATTTCCCGGTACCGCGTCACGTCTCGACCGCCTTCATGTGTCATCTGCGATCATGACGTTTCGCTTTGTCTCGTCTATGTCTCCTCTCGCTTCGTGTTCGTCGGTAACCTGCCCTTACGAGTCCCCTTCCGACTTAAGGCGTTGACCGTGGCTGACCAGCAGATCCTGTTGAAAACGCTTTTGCAGCAGCGCCACTGGCAGACGTATAAGACCTTCTGTAAGGAATACGACAAAGCCGCCAAGTCGGTGGATTCAACATTGCAGGGAAAATGGCCGAGCCGTGCCCAGCTCCACCGCTGGCTCTCCGGAGAGCTCAAAGGCCTGCCGTACTCCGACCACTGCCGGGTCCTGGAGACGATGTTCCCCGGCCGGACCGCCGAAGAGCTGTTCTCCCCGAACGGGAGCCAGGTCCCGCCACCCAGGAGCGACGCCGAACCGCCAAGGAACGCCGACCCCGCCGCCGAAGTCGGCCCCGCACCCCAGATGGCCGACGTGACGGCCGTGTTCAGCAGCCGTTCCGCGTTCGCCTCCGCCTACCCGCCCTCGGCCCTGTTCGACACCGCCAGAGAGATCAGCGCCGCCGGTCTGTCGCTCAACGTGCTCTGCCAGAGCTACCCCGACCACCGGCTCAAAAGGCTGTTGGAGAACGGCACCCGCATCCGATGCCTGTTCCTCGACCCCAAGGGCACGGCGATCCGCGCTCGTGAGGACGAGGAGGGCTACGAGGACGGCACGCTCGTCACGCTGACCACGCTCAACATCAGCATGCTGACCCGCCTCAAGGCCCGGCTCGCCCCCGAGGCCGCCGACCTGCTCGAACTACGCGTCTACGACGAGACGATCCGCTTCAACATCCTCATCGTGGACGGGGCCACCTGCGTGGTCCAGCCGTACCTCCCGCAGGCGCGCGGGGTCGACTCCCCTACGATCGTGATCAACGACAACACCGCCGCCGACGGGCTGTTCCCCGTCTTCGACCAGGTGTTCACCTCGATGTGGGAGCGGAGCCGCCCCGTATGACCATCGACACCCGCGCGTTCCTGCCGATCGCCGAACAGGCCGTCACCATCGCCGCCGACATCGTCAGGACTCGCCTTCCCGGAGTCGTCACCGCCAAAGGCGACCGCGACATGGCCACCGAGGTCGACTACGCCGTGGAGCACGCCGTACGCGACTTCCTCACCCGGGAGACACCGGAGATCGCCTTCCTGGGCGAGGAGGAGGGCGGGCCGGCCGGTGCCGGAAGCGGTCTGATGTGGGCGCTCGACCCGGTCGACGGAACCGCCAACTTCCTGCACGGCATCCCGCTGTGCGGCATCTCCCTCGGCCTGATCGACAAGGACATGCCCACCCTCGGCGTGATCGACCTGCCCTTCCTGGGCTCCCGCTACAGCGCTGCCGAAAGTCACGGAGCCCACCTCAACGGCCGACCCATCCACCCCAGCCAGACCGGCGATCTCAGCGCCGCGATCGTGGCCATCGGCGACTACGCCGTGGGCAACGACGCCACCGCCAAGAACCGTCTGCGTCTGGCCCTCACCCACCAACTGGCCGCCCGCGTGCAGCGAGTCCGGATGCTCGGCTCAGCCGCGGTCGACCTCGCGTGGGTGGCCGAAGGCAAGATCGACGCCAACATCATGCTCAGCAACAAGCCATGGGACACCGCCGCAGGCGTCCTCATCGCCCGCGAAGCCGGGGCCACCGTCGTCGACCTGGACGGCACCCCGCACACCATGAATGCCCGAGCCACCATCGCCGCCAGCCCCAAGATCCTCGCCGACCTCGTCGAGCTCATCGCCGAAGCGGACAAGGACGCCAGACGTAGCGAGTAACTTGCCGAATTGTTCTCATGGGTTGTCAAGCGGCGGCGCGGCGCGCCGCCGTACCCCCGGCCCTCCGCCCGCCCGCCGTCCGGGCGTGCGGCCTGGGGGCCGGTCCCGGACGGCGGCGGGACACCGGGCCGGGCACCGCACGCCGGCCTCGCCGTACAGACCGAACGCTCTGACCGGGGTTGCCACGCCGCCGTACAGATGCAGCCCTACGATCGCCACTGCATGGCCGATCACCGTAAATTGCTGGGGGCGATCGACGATCCGTGCTTCGTTCCTCAGCACGGCTCACCGAGTGGCGTTGTTGCGGTCCAGCTGCATGCCGAGGTATGAACCAGCAGGCGAGATGCTGGCCTCCATGATCCGAAAAGTGTGCGGAATAGTCTCCGAAGTAGATCGCCTGCCGCATGGCGGCACCGCAGGTCAAGGGTCATTGAGCGGTAGAACGGGCGACGCCCTGTAAAACCATCAAAGGAGGTTGTGGTGGCCGATCCCCTCGTTCCGTTCCGTTGGTTGGAAGCTTCGCCAGGAGTAGGAGACCGTGAGGATCTGCTTGGCGAGATTTTCTGCGTGTCCTTTTTTCGCGGGCTCGAACCTGCCGAGGTGCTGCACCGCTTCGGGACCGGACGCACAGGGCAGGAGATGACCTTCCATGAACTCCGTGTCAAGGTCTGGGAGTCGGCAGGGATCGGCAACGACTATGTCGGCGTCGTCCAGGTCGGCGAGTGGGGCGTGGCCGTCGAACCGGGGGGCTTCCAGGCGGTGCTGGCCAAGCCGTTAACCACGCTGTCTCGGGGATGCGAGGTGGCGGCCGTGGGACGGCACGATTATGCGGAGGACAGCTTCGTGTACGCGGTAGATGGCAAGATCGTCACCAGCTTTACGCCGCACCTGCCAGGCACTCGGTGGGGCAATGACCCGGACCGGATCAACGATCTCATGCACGAAACCGGCTTGCCTCCGGAGAAGTTGGATGAAGAGGCATGGGAGGCGACGTGGGATGACATGTACACCAACAGGATCTCGCGTGCGTTCTTGCTGGCGGCCAAGATCACTGGCGTGGTGTTCACTCCCAGCATCCTCGACGGGCCCCTACTCGTCGGCGCCATCAGTCAGTGATCACGAGGGTGGCGTGCACTGATGCCGCGGGTGGCTACCAGGTCTTCCCGGTTTACCGCCCAGCCGAGGTTCAAACCGCCGTCTGCAGGTGGAAGGCCCTCTCTCCCGAGAGATCCGCGGTTCTCGGGGGCGATCGTGGCTGGCTCTGCCTCGCGGGATATGTGCGGGATGATCTTCCCTGATAGGGGATGAGTGAGAGCCGCACCCCGAGGGCAGAGGCCTGATGAGGTCAGGAATGTCAGCTCGCTGTAAAACCGTCGAGGTTCAGGAACCCGACAGTAGGACCCATGGTTTTCTTCTACCATGATCGAATGAGTGGCCGTCGAAGCGATAGGGAAGCAGCCGAGGGGAACTGGAGTTTCCTGCGGGAGGTTGTGCACCGCCTAGCTTCGCCCGCACACGAACAGCTCCAGTGGATCGGCTCCATGTGCATCGACGAACTGGTCCTCGATTTCGATGCTGTCTATCCCGCCTCGTGGCAGTCTCGTGAAGCCGGATGGATCTCCGAAGAACTCGCCGCCCTGCTCAGCGCCATTGACCAGAAGCTGATCGACCTCACCGAGCAAGGACCCTCGGCATGGACCGAGGAAGCCTTGCATTCCCATCCCGGATGGGAGGAACTCAGAGGACTCGCTCACCGTACGCTCGCCCTCATGTCGACCCAGCCTTGGTCTATCCCCTCTTGATCGAGTCGTGCCACCCGCTCATCAGACGACCGAGGAAAGAGCGATGCTCACGGGGATGCGCAGACGGCATGGAGCGACTGGCCTAGTTGCAGTTCTAGTTGCAATCCAGCCCCGTTCAGCCTCGTTCCGGAGGGACCAGCAGCGCCCGTTGGTCCAGGTTGAACCGATCGGAACGGGCAAGATCAGAGCTGCTAATGCGGTTTGGGTTCATCGCCCATCCGGGGTTCAAATCCCCGAGCCTCCGCTGTGAGCAGGGGTTTCCTTCGAAAGGATCTTTCGGAGGGAGCCCCTGTTTTGCTGTTCAGGGCTTACGTGAGCACAAGGCGAGTTTCACGGGCTCATTGAGTCTTCTTTCTCGGGATGATCGCGGTCGTCGCCTCGGCAGCCGCCCGGGAGACCTCCGGCACGACCGAGGCGTAGACGTCGGCGGTGAAGCTGTAGCGGGCGTGGCCCAGTGTGGCGGAGACGACCTTCATGTCCACCCCGGTGGCGAGCATCAGTGTGGCCGCGCAGTGGCGAAGGTCGTGGAACCGGATCGGCGGGAGCCCGGCAGCCTTCAGGATGGCTGTGAACCGCTCGGAGACGTACTCCTCGCGCAGCGCCGACCCGTCCTCGGCGGTGTAGATCAGCCCGGTGTCGATCCAGTCGGCGCCGGCCGCCAGGCGCTCGCGTCGCTGGGCCGCGCGCCATGCCTTCAACAGCCTGATGTTGGTGTCGTCCAGAGCGACCGTCCGCCAGGATGGATCGGACTTCAGGCCGTCGTCGTCATCGTCGTCGGACTCCAGCAGACTCAAGGTTTTCGAGTCGCTCAGGTCGGTATCCGCCCATCGGGCGCCGCACGCCTCGCCGCGGCGCAGGCCGCGCGTGGCGGCGAGGTGGTACAGCGAGTAGAGGCGCTCACCGCGCTCCTCGGCGACGTCGAGGAAACGGCCGCACAGCTCCGGCGACGAGCGATTATCCGCCGGGCACGCACGTGTAGCCTCAGGAGCGGTGGGGTCTCGGACGTGCGGCCGCTCGACTGAGGCCCCACCCAGAACACTGCAGCGCCCCGTCGTCTCTTCGGAGGCGGCGGGGCGCTTCGTCGTTTTCGGGGAGCCCGTCCGCCCGCTGGCTCAGGAGCTCAGGAGGAAGTAGCTGAAATACCAGCCGGGACGAGGGACATCGTCGGCGGTGTACTCGCACGGTTCGGCGTCCAGGACGGGGCGGTTCGCGAGGATAAAGTCCCGGTGGTCGTTGCACGTTCTCCTGCTGGCGAAGGGGCCTGCCAGCACAAAGCGTGGGACGGTCTGAGCAGTGACGGAGCTGATCTGAACGGCGGAAGCGGGCGCGGCACCGGCCAGGACGGCGGCGCCCAACGCTGCCGTCAGCAGGGCTGCGGCTGAGAGTTGGCGAATCTTCACGGGTGGCTCCTTACGGCTGGGCAGAAGGACGTCTTCGGATGGGTACTGATCCAGAGGGGACAGGGAGTTCGCGCTTCCCTGGGCTGGCGCGGGACGTGAATGGCGCTACGGAAAGCCGCTCGGGCCTGACCGCGTCGCTGGACTTCTCCGCCCACTGGCTCAGTAGGCGAGGAGGAAGTAGTAGCCGTCCGGAGTGCTCTGGCTGCCGCCGGAGCCGTAGTAGTGAAAGCAGGGGGAGACATAGCCGAAGTAGCCATGTGTGCTGGCGTACATCTGCCGGCTCTGGCACTCGGCGTCGGTGGTGTAAGGGCCCTGCGGATCAACGCGCATGGCGGCCTGAGCGACGGCGGAGCCGATCTGGGGGGCGGCGGAGGTAGGGGCGGCACCGGCCAGGACGGCGGCGCCCAGCGCCGTCGCGAGCAGCACGGCAGGTAATCGGCGGATCTTCATGGTGGCTCCTCAGTCGGGCGGAAGGACACCTTCAGAGGAGCACCGATCGGCCAGGCCGGGGAGCTCTCGGTTTTCCATATTTCGGCTGCATGGCGTGCCGTCCGCAGGCTGTTTCGCCAGGCCTGAACGGCAGAGCGCCCTGCCCGCTCACGACTCATCGGCACCGGGGACGGGACCTGGTCTTGCGAGCCGTTACATGATCATGACGTGGCGATGACAGATCAAGTACAGAGGCGGGTCAGGGTGATGGGCGGTCAGTGACCTGCTGCCACCCCATCCACTCGGAGGTCGATCGAATGATGCGCTCTCTCACCCTGTCCACCGCCGTGGTCTTCACGGTGACGGCCTTCAGCATGGCCCTCGCGCCCGCCGCGGGCGCTGTCCCGTCTGCTCCTGGCAGCGCCGGGCAGCGCCCACCCGGCGGCAAACACTGTGTGGTGCACCTGGCCCCCGGCTCGCACTCGGTCGCGCCGTCCGGCCAGCGTTTGGTCCTGCTGTCGGTCCAGAACAGGACCTGTTACCGCACCTTCACCGAGGCCATCGCCGACGCCACTGGCGGGAGGATCACCGACGCTCCCCGCGAAGCCGCCACCGCCATGGCCGACCCCGAATTCGACCGCCGCATGAACGCTCTTGGCCAGACCAACGACCAGGCGACCATGCAGGGTAGTTGGGTCCCTCTCAGTCTTGAGTTTGAGCACGGCAACTACGGCGGTGACAGCACGGCCATACACATTTCGTATCCTGCCTGCACTCCCAAACACGATGTCTTGACTCTACTCAATCTGGATGGTTCTGATAAATTTGGCCGGTGGAACGACAAGATCTCCTCCTTCCGTTCCTATGGTGACTGCGAGGTCAATCACTACGAGCACTTCGACTTCGGGGGTGACAGCACCGGCTGGAGCCGCAACGCCGGGTGGCTCGGCTCCATGAACGACAAGACCAGCTCCATCGCGTGGCAATAAGGGATTGACGTCCCCGGGCCGGGCTGACGCGTGCCCCCATGAGCACCCTTCTTGAGCTGAAGGGACACGCGGCGCTGGGGATGGCAGACGTAACGGGCCTGAACAACAGGACGCCCTGCTCGCCCTCCTGCGTGGAGGGCGAGCAGGGCGCTTGTTTCTCGTATCAGCCCTAATCTCTCCGAGTTCCAGGGTGTATTGATTTGCGCTACTTGTTGCCGTTTTTGGCTGATGTGGGCAGGCATATAAAGGTAGCCCCTTGCGGAAACGGCGCATAGTCGCCTGTGAAAACTGTCTCCGTGGAAAGGCGTGGTCAAGTAGCCTTTCCTCGCATGGGTCACAAGACGCTCACCTGAATGTTTCTCACGTCTGTGCCACGTCATCGGGTCGGTACTACCCGGTGAACACCAGGCGGAGGACGGCCGGCCTTTCCGGCCATCAGGTGAGGAACCGTCGCGTGACGTCAGCACCCCTCCCGTCCCCCGACGGGGACAAGCGTGAGAGGTCGTCGCGGATCTACAGCACAGCGAAGAAGGTGTTTTTCTTCCTGTTGGTCCGCGGGCTCTGGGAGATGATCCGCCTGCTGTGGCGGGGCACTCCCTGGGACGACGTCCTGTAAGGACACCGCCCCAAGAGAGCCATCTCATGCCGCTTGCGTGCCCGTCAGGACGGTGATCAAGGGGGACTCACGGGGAACCATGGGTACTCACCCCCCTCCCCAGCAGGTCAGCGTCTTCCCAGCTCAGTGACCGGGTGCGATAGAGACTTCCCAAGCTGACAGCGCGGGTTCGATTCCCGGAGAATGGGCGAATGACCCATGATCCAGTCGAACCTGTCCTTGTTATCGGCTCAGACGAGCCCATCGAACTCGTCGGCAAGGAGCTGTACACGGTCGCGTTCGTGAGGGACTACGTCGAGTTCCACTTCAACGAGGCGAAGCTCACGGCATTGACTGACCCCCGTATACAAAAGGACTCCCAGGCTTGGGTCTTCCCTCAGTCAGGATCACGAGACGCTCTGTGCGCTCTCATTGATAAGACAGTTCAAGCTGTCAGCCTCAGGGGCGATGAGCACATCTTGCTTGACTTCGGAGATGCCACCCTCACCATCCCTCTGGACGAAGGCAGTCGCCTTCCCGGCCCAGAGGCTGCACACTTCTTCCTTCTCAGCGAAGATGGGACAGCTCGAATTAAAGAGATGAGGGTCTGGTAGCGCCGGCGGTCATCTCAGCCCGACCCATTGAGTCCAGGGTTGCAGTTCGGGTTGCAGTACAGGGGCATTCAGAGCCGTTCGGGGATGTTCCCAGCCGGCGTCAGTGTTGGGTGATCGCTGAGAAGTCCCGTACGAAGCGGGTCAGGAGGTGGGCAAGGGCGGCTCGGTCTTCGGCGGTCCAGCCGACCGTGGCCTCGGCGATGATCCCGCAGCGGAATGTCCGAATCTGTGCGAGCACGTCCCCTCCTTCGGGGGTGAGGGCCAGCAACGACCGGCGGCCGTCGTGCTGGTCGGCCTGACGTCGCAGCAGCCCGGCCTGGAGGGCCTGCGAGGCGAGTCGGCTTGCCCTGGGCTGGTCGACGCCGAGCAGGGCTGCGGCCTCGGTGACGGTCAGCGCCGAGCCCGGCCTCTCGGCCGCCTCGACCGCGTCGAGTAGCTCGAAGACCGCGTCGGGCAGCCCGGCGTGGCGGCCGGCCTGCTCGCCGCGACGCTTCGCCAGCCCCGCCAGTGCGCGGCGCTGCCGGCTGCGGCGCAAGGCGACGACGGCCGTCTCGATGACCGCCACATCCGTACTCGGCTTGCCCGCCACGATCCCTCCATGCATAATCGAAGACAATTATATGTAATCTTACATGCAACTTGGAGGGTTCGTGGACGCACCCAAGCCCATCGGCTACTGGCTCAAGCACCTGCACAACCTGCTGGAGAGGCAGCTCGACGTGACCCTCGCCGACCTCGGTCTCGGACGCCGGCACTGGCAGATCCTCAACACCCTCGCCCGCGGCGAGGCCACCCGCGACGAGCTCAGGGCGGCCCTCGCCCCCTTCTGGACACCGGGTGAGCCGGACCTGGACAGAGTCCTGGAGGACGTCACCGCCCGCGGCTGGACCCGGCCCGGTCACTCTCCCGAGGGGAACCTCCTCGCCCTCGCCGACGAGGGACGCGCCGCTCACGCGGACATCGCAGTACGTGTTGATGCGACCCGCGCAGCGGTGCTCAGGGACCTGACGTCCGAGCAGTACACCGAAACCGTACGGATCCTGTCGGTCATGGCGGGCAATGTGGAAGCGGATCTCGCCACCCGGTAGTGCCGGTGTCCGGTGGTGTCCGGTGGTCAGGTCGTGGCCCGGATCGCCCGGCCACCCCGGCGGATGCCTTGATCGGCCGAGGCTGAGCTGTGGCTCCGCAGGTCGAGCAAGATCGGAATGCGTCTTTGCAAGCGGGAGGTCGCGGGCGGCGAAAGCTCAAAGGCCGTTGTGCTCCGCCCACTCCGCCAGCGTCTGTATCGGCCCGTTCATCAGCTTGCGGGCGATCTCTGTCTTCGTGGCACGGTCAAGATTCTCCGGTAACCGGTCGAACGAAGCAGGTAAGACATCCAACAGGGCGTAGACCTGCTGGCCGTCTCGTACGGTCAGCAGCAGCATGCAGCGCCAATGCGGCGAATACTCTGGCCGATGTTCCAAGCGATGAACAAGCGCCGGCCACAGATAGTGAGTCGCTGTGCGGTCGGCATGCTCAGACAGTAACGCGACGCCTTGCAACTGGCTCAGTCCGCACTTCTCCGCTTCCGCGTTGAGTTGGAGGAGCTCGGTCGTGTCGACTGCCCTAACCGTTCGCGGGATCTCTGAAGACACGGTTCAAGCATTCCGCAGTACTGATCGTGGGGAGGACCGGATCGGGGCCAGATGTTCCCCCGGCCGGTCTCATGAACGCATGGTGTGGCGGCTGATCACTGCTGTCCTGCGAGGGCTCTCACGTCTTGGCGGGGACGGGCCATCGGTGCCCGGCGGCATGCAGCGCGCCGAGAGCGGTGAGGTCGTTCGTCACCATCACTTGTGCCAGCCGGGCGGCAGCGGCCAGTACGGCCGGCCATCCGGCCGATTCCATGTACGCCTCGTCGGCGGCGGTCGCCCCCACGAACTCCTGCACTTCGACATAAGCGGCGCCGAGGTCGGCCATCAGCGCAACCTCCTCATCGGTGCGGAGACTTTTCCCCAGCCAGGGCTCCGGCGCGGATGCATCGCAGAAATCGTCGAAGAGAACGTGGACCACATAGTCGAGATTCTCAAACGTGGTGGGATCCAGCCACACCTCACGTTGCCAGGACGGACTCGCGAGTGCGACGACTGCGGGAACTATGTGCAGGCGGTACTGGGGGAGCTCGATGCCGTGATCGACCATTCGGCCAGGGTAGTAAGAGGCTGATCGTCGGGCTACGCATAGTCGTGATCCAGCTCCGTACGCCCCCGTTCCAGGTGGACCAAATGGGCCGATCGATTGACGTTCACCTGCAGGATGTTCGCCACCGAAATTGTTCGGGTGACAGCTGACATGATCACTGTGAATCTCGGACCAGCCGACGCGCTCGTCGTCAACAACGCCCTCAACGAGATCTGCAACGGTGTTCACCTCGACGGACGGGATTTTCAGCCCCGCATGGGGATCGACCGAGAGCAGGCGTTCGCCGTACTGCGCATGGTCAACGGCTCCATCAAGGTGATGAGGGAACGACGCCTGGCCGAGGGCAAGGAGGGGGAGACCGCCGGGCCGTCAGGCGGAGTGACCAGGGGCGGCCGTGACCGTTCACCGCTGGTCGAACACCCGGTTCGGTCGCCCCGCCTGCCGTACCGGAGATGAAGGCGAGATCGGGATTCCCCCGCGCGTCCCCGGTCCCTGATCCGTTCGGTCACCACGCGGGAATCGTGTCGCCTTCCGGGTTCCTGTCAGTCGATCGGTTCGAGGAACTCCAGGCGGTTGCCGTGGGGATCCTCGCTGTGGAAGCGGCGCATTCCCGGAATGTCGTCGTTGAAGACGACGGGATATCCGGCCTTGCGCAGGCGTTGGGCCCATTGGTCGATGTCGCGGACCAAAAGGCCAGGGTGCGCCTTGCGGGCCGGGCGGAAGTCGGCCTCGACCCCAAGGTGCAACTCGATGCCGTCGTGACCGCGGAACCAGCATCCGCCGCGCGAGGCGAGGGCGGGAGGCTTGGGAATCTCCACCAGCCCGAGCACGCCTTCGTAGAAGGCCCGGAGGGCGGGTTCACTGTTGGGGGGACAGGCCAGCTGGACATGATGAAGCATCGCGACTCCCTCCATGTATCTTGATATGAAGATACTTCATCGTGTTGTGAGGCGCGCTCTACCAGCCCATACTCGGCGAGGCCCGGTGAGCTCCGAGAAGACCCGACAGGCCTCGGTGGGGCTCGGCGGGGTTGGGCGGGGTTGGGCGGCGGGTGGCGCGGCCGGTGAACGTCACGCACACGGCCGTCCCGTCGCCGCGGCCGTTCACCGCCGCAGGCGGCCGCACTGCCGCCCACGGCCGTTCCGGGCGGCTCTCGGCCGCCATCCGCCATCCGCCATCCGGCGTTCGGTGTTCCGTGTCGCCAGATCGGCCCGGAAGCCGTGGAAAAGCCCTCCCGGCACATGACGGGGCGATCTTCCACAAGCTGGGACGGAGCCGGAATCGTGCCGCCATAATCCGGCCTGTGAAACTCGAAATCGACCCGGAACGCAAGATCCACACGGGAACCTGCGACTGCTGCGGAACCCCCTTCGAGCGCGTGACGGGGTTCATCAACAACGACGACGGCGCCTACGCCATCTACTACGCCTCCTGCTACCACCACGACGGAGTCCACGAAGCCTGGATCGACGTCGTTCTCGACGACGCGTGGAACCCCGACGACCCCGTGAGCACGCCCGGCCCCAACCGCGTCACCATCGGATGCCGTGTCGGCCCCGTCGCCAACGACCCCGACCCCGCGTGCACGCTGGTCCCCGCCGCGTCCGTCGCCCCCGACACCCCTTTCTACGGCCGCAAACTGGATCGTGACGAGGCGCTCCGGCACCCGTGGCTGCCCGCCTACTGGCAGACCGTCGACCACATCCTGGAACACGACGGCACCGTCCGGCAGCACATCTACGGCATCCCGGCGGACACTCCCTGACAGGGCCGGGCCGAGCGCCGGGTGTGGCGCCGGACCTCCGCCGATGACGGCCGAATTCCCGAAGCCACAGGTGGCGGTTGACCTGGTACGCCATTCCTGCGGATGAGCGCTGCCGTACGGCCCGCCGAATCGGTCCCGTGTTCGATGCCCTGAAGGCGCCGTGTCGATCAGAGTGACGGCCTGGGGTCGCCGCTGTCGGGTGATCCGTGAGTTGTGGCCGGAGCCGGGCCGATCACCGAGGCCCGTACAGGCCCTCGGCGTCGAACGGCGCGACCGGCGTCCGACCGTCTCGGGGCAGTCACCCGGACGCGGCCATCGGACCGTGCGGTCCGTCCCGGCTCGACGTCGTTCACGATGCCCGTGGCCGGTACGGCCGGCCGCGAGCAGTCGCGGCACTCATTGTTGGGGAACGCGACACCGGCCGGACTCTCCGTACTGTCCAGAGGGGAACGGAAGTGACAGCCACGCTTCAAGACATATGGTAATAAAGAGTTATTTTTGGGATTAAAGGGATTGAATGATAAAAGATTGAAAATCGTGTCCCTTTGGGAGTGGGGGAGAACTTAAGCTGGCCACGTTTGGGAACGATCCAAGGTGGTGTGCGTGTACGACCAGAATCCGCCAGGATTTCACCAGCCTTCATATGGCTACGGGTATGCGGGGCCGCCGACCCTTACTCCCCCTCCCCCCAGGAACACCAGTGGTCTTGCCGTCGCCTCCCTGCTTCTCGGGATCTTCTGGCTGTGTGGCCTGGGAAGCCTTCTCGCTGTCATTCTCGGGCACATTGCTCTCTCGAATATTCGGACTGGCCGAGAAAAGGGCCACGGGATGGCCGTAACCGGTGTGGTGTTCGGATACGTCGGTCTTGTGGCCACGCTGTTCTTCTTCGTGGTGTCCGTGATGAGCTCCGGCTCCCCTGAGGAGAGAACCGCGGTCGTCGCGACGGAGACGGCCGGAGCCCGAGAGGAGGTGGCCGGACCGCAGGGGAAGGACGCGGAGGAGGCCACACCCGTACCGTCGCCCACCAGGTCGGCCTTCGCGTGGAAGAGCTACAAACAACTCTCCGGCAGGGGGTTCGACAAACTGGTCAAGGACCCGGATGCCTACACCGGTGAGCGGTTCATCCTCTACGGCGAGGTCTTCCAGTTCGACGCGGCCACGGGGAACGACGCGTTCCTGGCGAATATCGGGCCCACCAAGCTACAGCCGTCCTCCGGTTACGTATCTTTCGATCAGAATGCCGCCTTCACCGGGCCGAAGTCCCGGCTCTCGGATGTGGTCAAGGGCGACCTGTTCCAGGTTTACGTGACCGTACTCGGAAGCTTCAGCTATGACACGCAGATGGGAGGAAACACGACGGTGCCCAGCTTCCGGATAGACCGGATCAAAGTTTACGGCAGTACCAAGTAGCGGGCCGTCGCAGCGGACTTTCTTCCCCGGAGTGCTATGACCGCCGGTTCACCCGAGCCTTTCGGGTCACATCGGCCGCCGTGCCCCCGGGGCGCCGCCTGTCCGCTGCCGCCCGCTGAGCATCGGGGCGGGGCGAGCAGGGCGGCCGGGCGGATCTCACCGATCGTCGTCGTGGGTCGCGGCGGCCGCAGGGCGTGGTGACCTGAGGTGTGGACGGCGGTAGCCGCCCCACCGGGGCATGGCCGCTCCGCCCGGCTGGGACGTATTCTTGCTGTCGCACACGAAAACGCGGTCCGGTTGGTAGCCCGGGCAGTGCTCGTCTCTCGTATCCGCCCTCTCCAGGGATGTCCGGTGTGCCGGAAGCGGCCTCGTCAGGCCGTCCTTCGGTATACCCCTGGGAGGGCGTCATGGTTTCGCTGTCGGTTTACTTCGAGGGCCCCTTCTGGGTCGGTGTCCTGGAACTCGTCGAGGACGACGAGATCCGCGCGACGCGGTTCGTCCTCGGCTCGGAGCCCACCGACCCGGAGCTCTACGAGTTCCTGATGCGGCACGGGAGCGCCCTCCTGGAACAGACCGCCAACGCGCGTGCCGTACCCGCCGGAACGCGCGCCGCGGGGGCCGAGGGGAAGGTCAACCCCAAGCGCGCCGCCAAACTCGCCGCCCGCGAGGCCGCCCGCGTGTCCACCAGGAGTACGGCCTCGCAGGAGGCCATGCGGATCGAGCTGGAGAGCCGTAAGCGGGAGGCGGTGACCGACCACCGGGCCAGGAAGCAGGAGCTGGCCGAGTACAAGCGCGAGGTCGCCAGGAGGAAGCGCATCGAACGCCGCAGGGACAGGTGACCGGACACCGGGCCGGGGTCGGAGGCCCCCGGCCACCCAGACGTCATCGGCCACCCAGACGTCATCGGCCACCCAGACGTCACCGGTCGCCTAGGTGTCACCGGTCGCCCAGACGCTGCCGATCGCTCAGGCACCGCCGGTCGTTCAGATCACCGGTCGTTCAGACGCCGCCGGTCACGGAGATCGCCTGGCCGGTGATGCCCGTGTTGGCCGCGGAGCCGAGATAGACGACCGCGTTGGCCACCTCGGCCGCGTCCAGCAGGCGGCGGATGGGCGCGCGGTCGCTGTAGGCGTCGCTGATCGGTTCGAGCCGCGACCTGTTGCGGGCGGTCGTGGTGAGGCCGGGCATGACCACGTTGGACAGGATGTCGCCGTCCCTGCCGAGGCTGAAGGCCGCCGAACGGTTGAACCCGTGCAGCGCGGCCTTGGCCGCCGCGTAGTACTCCGCGCCGATCATGCCGTCGGTCACGAGGCCGGAGGAGATGTGCACCAGGCGCCCGAAGCGGCGTTCACGCATGACCGGGGCCACCAGGCGGCTCAGCCCGATGTAGCCCTCGATGTTGCACCGCAACGTCTCCACCCACTCCGCGTCGGGCACGTCCTCGAAGGACTGGTCCGGCGAGGGCCTCCGGCCGCCCGTGCGCAGGGCGTTGTTGACCAGCACGTCGATCCGGCCGGTCCACTCCAGGGCGGCGGCCACCAGGGCGGTGGCGGAGGTGGGGGCGCCCAGTTCGTAGGGGACCACCAGGGCGCGCTCGCCGATCTCCTTCGCCAGCGTCTCGACGTCGTCGCGTGCGTTCCGGTAGGTGAGCACCACGTCGGCGCCCTCGGCCGCGTACCCGCGGGCGATCTCCCTGCCGATGCCTCCGGACGCCCCGGTCACGATCACCGTGCGTCCGCTCAGTCCGAGGTCCATGGGAAGCTCCTTGGTCGGTCACCCGGAAATCGGTTACCTGGACAATCGAAATCGAGCCGTGTGTTCCCGATCACTTCAGCCGGAGGAGTGCGTCGCGCTGGGGTCGGGTCAGTTCGGACAGGAAGGCGTTCTCGGCGGTTCGCCACAGTTCGGTGACCGGTTCCTGCAGCGCCCTGCCCGCGTCGGTCAGCCAGAGCCGCTGGACGCGGGCGTCGGCCTCGTCGCGCCGCCGTACGACCAGGCCCTGCTTCTCCATACGGCGCAGCACCTGCGTGATGTTGGCGGGGGTGACTCCCGTCCGGGCGGCGAGAACACCCTGGCACAGGCCGTCCTCGCGCCAGAGCTGGGCCAGGTAGATCTCCTGGCCCAGGTGCAGGCCGAGAGTCTCCAGGCCGGCGGCGATCCGGCGCTTGTGCGGGCCGAGCCGGGCCAGGAGCGCGTACATCGCGCCGTCCAGCAGGCAGTAGCCATCCTCCACTTCTCGGAAGGTAGTTAACCCATTAACTGATGTCAACGGGACTCCCGCCCACAATCCCACGGGGCCTCCAGCCCCGGCCGGACCGGAGGCCGACCGGAGGCTGGAGCGGAGAGAAGGGCCCCGCGGCCGTTCGGAGGCGGGTCGCTCACAGGTGGACGCGGGGGTCGGCCGACAGCGGGCGCGACAGCCGTACGGTGATGAACTCGTCGTCGTCGGGCCTGCCCGGCGTACGGCCCGCCGAGAACGGGAAGTTGTTGTCGTTCAGCACGCCGAGGGTCCGGTCGTCGAGGATCACGACGTCCTCGATGGTCTGGAACGGGAAGCGGAAGGTCTCCCCGAACCCACCCAGGCCGCGGGGGTTGGCGAGGTCCAGCAGGTCGGCGACCTGGGTCTTGCGCAGGTTCTGGTCGCGGGTGTCCACCAGGTAGATGCGCTTGGTCCTGGCCGCGTCACCCTGGAGGTTGTCGCGCTCGATCACCAGGAACCGGTGCCGGTCGACCGCGATCATGTCGCCGATCGAGTTGTCCGGGCTGTCCAGCGGGTAGGTCCACCTCCTGGCGGTGTAGGACCGCTTGCGCAGGTCGAACTCGTACAGCCGCAGCGTCCCGGCCGGGTCGCCCGCCACGGTCCCCTCCAGCAGCGGGTAGAGGGTGCGGCCGTCGACCGAGCGGGCCATGCCCTCGAAGCCCTTGCTCGACGCCAGGTTCGGCTGCTCGCCGTTCAGGAACGGGTTCTCCGGCGCCTTCACGCCGGGCAGCGAGACCGGGGTCTCCAGCAGCCTGCCCGTGGACGAGAAGTGCAGCAGGAACGGGCCGAACTCGTCGCCGATCCAGTAGGTCCCGTCGGACGTCCGCACGGTCGACTCCACGTCGAAGTCGGCGCCGGTCAGCCTCCGGTCGGGGCGGGTCAGCGGCCAGGTCACGTGACCGTCCGGGTCGCTCAGGTCGAACCCGCCCAGCACCTCGACTTCGCCGCTGCGGAAGTCCGGCCTGATCCGGTGGACCCGCAGCAGGAAGTCGGCGCTGTTGGCCTTGGCGCCGTAGCCGTTGTCGGACAGCACGTCGAAGGTGCCGTCATGGCGCCGTACGACACCGCTGAAGCCCTGCACCGGCTGCCCGGTGAACGGCGGGGTCACCCCGTTGATCGGGGTGGTGCCGAGCAGGCCGCCCGACGGCTCGCTGCCGGGCACGAACGTCTGGGCGGGCAGGGAGGCCAGCCCGGTCAGGGTGGCCCGCCCGAAACCGGGGTTCCGGGGATCGCCGAGGCCGGGGTTCCGGGGGTCGGCCATCGCAGGCGCGGACATCGCCAGCGCCAGTACGGCCACGCCAAACGTGATCGCCATGCGTCGTCTCATGGCGGGCACGTTAGGCAGTCCACGTGAACGGCCGATGTTGTGCCGCGGGCCGTACAGCGAAGAACCCCGCGCCCCGGAGACGCGGGGCCGCCCGGGGAGCGGGACCGGAGCGGGACCGGAGCGGGACCGGGGCGGGATCGAAGGGGGGCCGGGGCGGGATCGAAGGGGACCGGGCGGGGAGCAATGGGGCCATGCCGACGCCGAGGCACTCCCGCCGAGGGGCCAGGGCGCGTCCGTCGCCATCCGGTCCGTCATGGAGGTCTGGCCCGCGGCGGCCCCCAGGATTCCCGCCAGGACGGCGGACGGCTGGAGGCATCGGCCGATCATCGGGCTGAGCGCCACGCAGCCGCTGCTCTCAGCCGCTGCTCTCCGCCGAGTCGTCGTTCGAGAAGGCGGGCAGGCTGGAGCTCTACGGCACGGCGGCGGGCCGGAGCACCGTGCTCGCCCGGACACCCGACCTCGAGGGAGTACGGGGCTACTGCATACAGGACGTCGAGGTGGGGGCCGACGGTATCGTGTGGTGGGGCAAGACTCCCAACGACCCGGGCGACCGGGCCGACTTCTGGGCGGTGCCCCGGACCGGCGGTGAGGAGTGCTCGCGGGCCGACGCCACCGCCGTCCCCCGCCCTCCGAACGCCCCCGTTCCCACGGGCAAGGTCAGGACGTGCACGACGGTCCAGAAGGGGGCGGCGAGGAGCTCACGGTAGTGAACCTCCTCGCCGGGAACTGACCCCGCCCTCCAAGGGGGCCCGGATCATCGTTCCGACGAGAGCTCCTGGGCCAGGATCGCCGCCTGGACGCGGCTGCGGAGCCCCAGCTTGTTCAGCAACCTGCTGACGTGGGTCTTCGCGGTCGCCTCCGCCATGTCCAGCTCGACGGCGATCTCCGCGTTCGACAGGCCTCGCCCGATGCAGGCCAGCACCTCGTGCTCGCGCGGCGTCAGGCTGTCGATCTCGTACGGCCTGCGCTCCGGGACCGCCGCCCCGAACGCCGAGATCAGCTTCCGGGTGACCGACGGCGAGATCAGCCCGTCCCCCCTGGCCACCACCCGCAACGCCTCGACCAGCGCGTCGGCGTCGGTGTTCTTGAGCAGGAACCCGGCCGCCCCGGCCCGTAGCGCGCCGAAGACGTACTCGTCGATGTCGAAGGTGGTCAGGATGAGCACGTCCGTGACGCCGCTCAGCTCGCGGGTCGCGGAGATCCCGTCCAGTTTCGGCATGCGGATGTCCATCAGCACCACGTCCGGCCGTAGCTCGCGGGCCATCGCCACGGCCTGCTCGCCGTCCGAGGCCTGCCCGACGACCTCGATGTCGTCGTGGCCGTCGAGGATGAGGACGATTCCGGCGCGGACGGCCGCGTGATCGTCGGCGACAAGAACCCTGATGGTCAAGAGATCTCCTCGGTCGGCAGCGCGGCGTGGACCCGCCACCCGCCGTCGTACGGCCCGGCTTCGAAGACACCGCCGAGCAGGGCGGCCCGTTCCCGCATTCCGATGATCCCGGCACCCGCGCCGGGAAACACCAGCGCCGTGTCCCCGGAGCCCGGATCAGTGGAAGATCTCGGACCCCTCTCGTACGGCTCCCGCCGGCTGTCCGAGAGCCTCCGTCCCCTCCTGGGGGATTTCCTCTCCGCGCCACGAGATCCCTGTCCCCGGCGGGGGAGCCCGCGCCCGGCGAAGGACGACCACACGGTCCCCGGCGGACCGGATAGACGGGAGAGAGCAGGGAGACCGGTGGAGCGGGCAGAAGGGGTGGTACCGGAGAAAGCCTGCGATACCGGCTCCTCTTCCGCCTTCGTCTCCTTCTTCGAGAGGGATGCGTGGAGGACCTCCTCCGAGAGGCCTGAGAGGCCTGAGGGATCTGAGGGGTCTGAGAGATTCGAGAGCTCCGGGAGGGAGACGGGGAGGACCTCGGAGGGACGCTCGGGTGTGGGCGAGCCCACGACACCCCGTCTCGCGTCGCCCACCGGATTGTCCGCGGTGAGCGTGAGGATGCCGGGACCGTACCCGATCACCAGGTCGACGGTTCCGCCGCCGTGTTTGAGCGCGTTCGTCAGCGCCTCCTGGACGATCCGGTATCCGGCGAGGTCGACCGCCGCGGGCAGTTCCCGCGCCTCGCCCTCCACGCGCAGCCGTACCTCCAGGCCGGCCTTCCGCGCCCGCGCCACGAGGACGTCCGCCTCGGCCACCCGCCGCCGGGTCGTCTCGGCCTCCTCTCCGTCGCGCCGGAGAAGTTCGATCATGCTGCGCATCTCGGCCATGCCCTGGACGCTGTTCTCCCGGATCGACTCCAGGACGCCCTGTACGGTTCGCGCGTCGAGGTCCTTGCGGGAGAGCACGGCCGTGGACTGGATGGCGATCGCGCTGAAGTGATTGGCGATCATGTCGTGCAGTTCCCTGGCCATCCTGGTCCGCTCGGCGTCGACCGCCGCCCGCCGGTCCAGTTCGGCCAGCCGCGCGACCTGTTCGGCCCTGGCCCGCTCCGCCTCGGCCTGCTCGTGGGACTGCCGCACGATCAGGCCGGTGGAGACCGGGGTGGTCCCGACCAGGCCCAGCTCCACCACGATCATCGCCATGTAGCGCAGATCGTGCAGGACGACCCAGGCCACCGCGCCGCCGACGACGGCGAAGGCCGAGGTGATGCCGAGCAGCCACCTGCCCAGTCGGGGCGGGCCGTACCGGGTGGCGGCGTAGAGGTTGTCGGTGAAGATGACGATCGTGCCCAGGGAGTATCCCACCAGCAGGTCCGCCGTGAACGCGACCAGCCCCAGCACGAGGGCGGCGACCGGGAAGGTGCGCCGTACCGCGACCCCGAGGCAGGTGATCAGCAGCGGTCCGGCGAGCACGTAGGCGGGCACCGTCGCGGGAAGGTCGGGCGCGATGGCGTGCAGGTAGCCGGGTGTCGGCCGATACGTGTAGGCGCCCACGGCGAGCAGGACGAGACCGCCCGCGAAACACACCGCCGCCCACAGCGCGTCGTCCCGTCTCATGCCCCTCATCCCATCATTTCGGGAGGGAGACCGGATCCGGCTGGGGGCGGGCTCGCCGTACATCGAAGGATGTAGGCCGGTTCGTCAGCGCAGACGATGTTTCGCGGGGACGCGGCACCGACCATGAAACCATGATTCTGGCGGTAATCATCGGTTGCGAGATCGGCTTCTGGGTCCTTCTCGGGCTGGGGCTCGCCTCTCGCTACCTGTGGGGCCTGCGGCGGCTCAGCACGGTCCTGCTGATCTCGGTGCCACTGCTCGACCTGGTCCTGCTGGGCGCCGCGGTGATCGACATGCGGGGTGGCGCGGAGGGAAGCTGGCGCCACGGCCTGGCCGCGGCCTATCTCGCCTACTCGATCGTCTTCGGCCACCGAACCCTCCGCTGGGCCGACCAGAAGTTCGCACACCGCTTCGCCGGAGGCCCGGAACCCTGGAGGCCCCCGGAGGGCGGCATGGCCAGGGCCCGCTACGAGTGGGCCATGTGGCTGCGGATCGTCCTGGCGTACGGCATCGCCTGCGCCCTGCTGTTCGGCCTGATCTGGATGGTCGACGACCCAGCCCGGACGACCGCCCTGATCAGCTTCATGCGCGACCTTCTGCGAGTCCCGGTGATCGCCCTGCTCTGGCCACTGGGCTACACGCTGTTCCCGAAGAAGGCCGAGAAGGACCGGGGCGCGGAGGAGTCGCGGACGCCGGACGACGACAGGACGAAGACGCCGATCAGGAAGTGACCGTCCCCATAAGGCGGACGGCGTCCGAAGGCGGATGACATCTGGGGGCGGACGGAACCCCGAGGGCGGACGGCACCTGGGAGGCGGCGGACGACACCCGGAAGGTCACCAGCGGAAGGTCACCAGCGCTCCCAGTGCGTGACCTCCTCCATCGGCACCCTCCGCGCGGGCCGGAAATCCGTCCCGATCGTGTACGCGACGGGTACGAAGGCCACCTGCATGACCCGCTCGTACGGTATGCCGAGAACCTGAGCCCCCTCCCGCTCCAGCCGCAGCGGCCCCAGCCAGGCCGTACCCAGCGCACGGGCCCGCGCGGCCAGCATGAAGCTCCACACCGCCGGCATGATCGAGCCGAACGTGTTGGCCTGCTCCAGCACACTCGCGTTCTCGGTCCGCCCGGTGATGCACGGGATGAGGAAGGCAGGCACCTCGTGAATGTGGTCGTAGAGGTGCCGTAACCCCTCCCAGACCCGCTCCATCGACCCGGGGAACGCGTACGCCCGCCGCGCGTCCTCCTCCGGTATCGGCGCCCCCGGAAGGTTCATCCCCGCCCGCCACACCGCCGCGAGCTTCTCCCGCTGCTCCTTCTCGGTCACGACGACGAAGTGCCAGCGCTGGCGATTGCGCCCGGTCGGCGCCTGTACGGCCAGGCTGAGGCACTCCTCGATGAGCTCGCGAGGAACCGGCCTGGTGAGATCGAGTCGCCTGCGGACGGCTCTGGTCGTGGAGAGCAGCTCGTCTGGGGTCATACGGCCTCCTCGCAGATTTCGATATCAATCGAATTGTGCGACTAGATTTCGATGCTTGTCAAAGTCCCGAAGTAGCATGGTCGCCATGCGCGCCCTGAACCACCCGGACATCTCCGCCGTTTCCCTGCCCAGCGTGCTGAACGCCCTGGCGGACGAGATCCGCCTGACGGTGGTCCGTCAGCTGGCCGAGGCAGGAGGCGTGGTCTGCGGCCAGTTCGACGTCCCCGTGAGCATGTCGACCCTCTCCCACCACCTGAAAGTCCTCCGCGAGGCCGGCCTCCTCCGCGTCACCCCCGAAGGCAGCTTCCGCCGCCACGAACTCCGCCTGTCCGAGATGGAGGCACGCTTCCCCGGAGTCCTCTCCTCCATCCTCCAGGCCTCCTCCTGACCCACCCCCCTCCCGGCTCCCATGGCCGGCCGCCCCCAACGACTCGCTCCTCGGCGGCACGCCGAAGGCGGATCCTTTAACCGGTTCGAGGCATCGCCCGGAACCCGCTATGATTACTTACGCAGCGAGCGGCCGTAGCTCAATGGATAGAGCATCTGACTACGGATCAGAAGGTTAGGGGTTCGAGTCCTCTCGGCCGCGCAGATGCAAGAAGGCCTCTGAGCAGGGATTTCTGCTCAGAGGCCTTCTGCTTTTCTTGATCGTCTCGGCGCCTTGCTAACACCCTTGCTAACAGCGGGTCCCTCACTGTCCGTTGACGGCCTTGGCGAAGACGTCGGCCGCGGAGGCTTCCGCCGCCCGGATCACATGGGCGTAGACCCGGAGCGTGATGGACGGGTCGGCGTGACCGAGGCGGGCCGCGACGACGTGAACCGGGACGCCGGCCAGGAGAAGCGTCGTGGCGTGAATGTGCCGAAGGTCGTGAAGCCGGGCGTGCGGAAGCGGCTCTTTGGGCTTCGGCCCGGTTTTCGGGTCGTTGTGGCGGCGGATCGTCGTCGCGACGAGCGAGCTGACCGTGTCGGGGTGGATCGGCTCGCCCCAGCCGGTGGTGAACACGTGGTCGCTCGTACCTTTCCACTCCTGTCCGACCGCCAGCTTGTCGGCGGCCTGCCTGCCCCGCTGCGTCTTCAGGACTTTCACCGTCCCGTCGTCGAGGCTGATGATGCGTTTGCGGCCGCTCTTGGTGGTCCCCTCGATGCGCTCGCCGTCGATGAAGGCGGCCGAGCCGGTGATGGTGATCTGCTTGTCGTCGAGGTCGACGTCGGACCAGCGCAGGTTGAGCAGCTCCCCGCGCCGGGCACCGGTGTAGGCCGCCACGTGGAAGAAGGCGAACAGCCGATGCGAGGACATCGCCTGCAGGAAGGTTCTGAGCTGGTCGACGGTCCACACCGTGCCGGGCTCTTGAATGTCCCGTCGAGGGCGCTTGGCCCGCTCGACCGGGCTGGAGGAAAGGATCTGGTCGACCTCCACCGCGTCGCGGAACGCCTTGCGGAGTACAGCGTGCACGTAGTCGATGGTGCGTGGTGAGAGCTTGCGGCCGTTCTTGCCGCCACCGGTCATGAGGTCTCGGTAGAGCTTGGTGATTGTGACGGGGCGGATCCCCTGGAGCCGCTGGCGTCCGATGTGCGGCTTGACGTAGCGGGCGATGATGTCGCGGTAGTCCTTGAGCGTCTTGGGCTTGATCTCGATCGCGTGTGCCTCGATCCACTCGTCGAGGTAGTCGCCCACAGTGATCGAGTTCCGGTCGACGTACTCATCCCGCCGGGCCTTCACTCGGGCCTCGTCACGCGCGGCCTTGGCGTCGTCCTCAGTCTCGAACCCGCCTACCCACTTGGGCTTGCTCTCACCGGTCTCGGGGTCCTTGACACGGACCACGTACGACCAGGTGTTGCCCCGCTTCATGATCCCATCCCGGAGCTGGGGCCTGCTCTTCTTGGCCTTTCTGCCGGTCTTGCCGGGCTCGGGATTCTCAGGAGGCATGGTCATGCGGCGACCTCCTTTTCGGTGAGCTCGGCGAGGGAAGCTACAAAGGCTTCAAGGGCGAACACGGGGATACGGCGGGAACGGTCGATGCGGACGTAGGCCACCGCGCCGGAGGCCATGAGCTGGTAGAGCTTGGCGCGCGAGATGGCCAGCGCTTCTGCCGCCTCGTCGACGGTCAACAGGAGCCGCGTCATACGGCGCCTCCGGTGTCCGGGGAGGAGCCAAGTGGTATCCCAGTAAGCGCTCTTGCCAGAAGCGCGTCACCGGCGGACAGGCCCTTGCCCGCGTACTCCCAGTGGGCGATGACGAGGACGGTGTCCTCGTCGAACAGGGGCAGGCGGCTGGCGGTGATCTCGTCGGTGCGGGTGTGGTCGCGGCGTTCGTCGCGGATGGCGCCCATGGTGGTGGAGTAATGGCGGGATCGGGTGGAGAAGTGGCCGCGGAATCCCAGCATGTGGGCCCATTGGGTCAGCCGCAGGTCGGCGTATTCGTCAAGGTTGCCCAGGCGCATGCATTCGGCGATGAGGCGGCGCGGGTGGTCGCGCAGGTTGAAGGCGTGCAGGTCGTCGAGGGGGTTGATGCGCCGGTCGAGGGTGCCGACGCATTCGGCGGCCTTGGTAGCGTACTTGGCGATGTAGCCGGCCACCGCTTGGTCCGACAGCTCCCCGTCCATGGTGATCTCGCGGACGTCGAGCTGTCGTCCCCACCGCAGGATCCGGGCAGGCTCGTCAGCGGTGGCGGGGGTGGTTGCGGTGACGGCATGGGCGGCGTGCCGTACGGCGTCGGCCAGCAGGTCAGCGGTGGCCCACGCCGGAGGCGATGAGCTCGGTCCGTCAGGGCCATCGAGGCGGATGACGGCGTGGAAGTGCACCACCCCGCGGCGCTGGTACTCGGCGACCTTAGCGAAGGAGATCGTGCACTGGGCGCGCAGCTCCCTCAGTGTCAGCCCGGCGGCTTTGGCGACGCGGCGGCGCAGGGCGTCGGTGAAGTACTTCCACAACTGCGGGGCCAGGGCGTTGAACAGCACCGAGCCGATGTAGTCGTAGCAGTCCGGGCACAGCGGCTCGCCCAGGCAGGATTCGTCGGCGCCGTGCCGGGCGGTGCAGGACATCACCCGGCCGTGCGGGCAGGTCTCGGCGTCGCGGCGGGCGTAGCAGGGCAGCGGCCTTCCGTTCTTCTCCCGGGGGGTGTGCACGGGGCCGAAGGAGGGGGCGGTGAGGGTGACGAACAGGCATGGATGAGAGGTCACCGAAGCCGGGACGCCCTTGCCGCCGACCAGCCCGGCGCGGATGAGATGGTAGGTGTCGGCCCGGTAGACCTCGGCGCAGGCCGGGCACCGGGAGGCGCGGCGGGTCTTGCACGGCAGCCGGAGCACGCCGTCGGGTTCTCCTGCGGTGGTGTAGGAGTGCAGGAGCCAGCCGGTGGCGCGGTCGACGTGCAGGATGCGGCCCCGCAGGTGGATCGGCTGGCGGCAGCCGCCGGTGGCGCGGAACTGGGCGGCCCAGCGGGGATAGTTGCGGTCGTTGAGGCGGGTGATCATGCCTGCGATCGCGTGCGGGTCAGGGTGGGTTGTGGGCAAGATGGTCTCCTCCTTTCACTCGTTGGGGTGAGGGGGGATGGCCCCCGACCTGGCGGGCGTCTTGGCGGATGTACGGCCAGGCCGGGGGCGCCGACGGGTTTCAGCAGAAGCCGAGGCCGTCGCAGTGGGTGCAGGTGGTGCCGAGGCTGTCGCTGCCGGTGCCGCCGCAGGTGCAGCACCGCCACCACCGGGACGGGATCTCAGCCGCCGTCACCGGCTCCTCAGGCGGGTCAGAACTCATGACGCGGCTCGGGAACGTCGGGACCGGCGGTGCTGAGAATGGCGGTCCACTCGACATGGACAGAGCCGAAGCAGCGCGAGACCGTGTAGAGGCCCAGCGGCAGCAGCCGCGGATCCACGATGGTGCCGCACAGGGCGGCGATCCGGTCGATCTCGGCGCACAAGTCCTCGTCGGTGGCCTGCTCGGGGTAGTAGGTGATGATCGCCGGGTCGGTCGGGACAGGGACGGCGGGGTTGGCCTCCAGGAAGATGGCCAGGTCCCGCAGGCCGCCGATGAAGGCGGTGCGGCGCTGGGTGTCGGTGGACATGGTTGGTTCTCCTTTCACGGGGCGTCCGGCGCGGTGCGCAGGGTGCGCAGCAGGTCGGAGGCCAGTTGGTGGGACACACCCAGACGAGCGCGCAGCGTGTCGCGGCTGATCGGCCTGCTGTGCGCGGTCTGGTATTCCTCGGCCACGCGCCGGGCGTAGTCGAGGAGCTCTGAGGACGGCCCGTCCTGCTCGGCCTCGACGGCCTGGACGGGCGCGGAAACCGGGACTGGTTCGGGGACGATCTCTGGCACGACGAATGAGGCCGGGGACGACTCAGGTCGGGGGCCGGTTGCTCGCCGTTCGAGCATGGAGACGGCGACGAGGAACGCCCCGGCGGGTGTGGCGGCGGTGATCCATCCCCAGGGGGTGGGGTTGGCCTGGTTGAGGTTGGCGGCCAGGGACAGGACGATCCCGGCGACCAAGACGAGGGTGGGCCAGGAGATCCATCCGTTCCGGCTACGTCTGGTGTGCTTGTCGCGCTGGCGTTCCCGGGCGGCCATGACACAGGTCAGGTCGACGCACACGGCCACCGCCCAGGCCATCCACCCGGTCTGACCGTGTTCGGCGGCGGTGTCGCGGATGTGGGTGAACGATCCGGCACCCGCGATGGCGGCCAGCGCCAGGATCGGCCCGGCGTCCAGCAGCCAACGGATGAGGCGTCGCATCGTGCCCCCCTTCCTTACAGCGGATCAGGCGTTGAGGAGTTCGTTCAGGACGGAGTCGGGCAGCTCGATCGTGTGGACGCCCGCGGTGATCTGCCCCCAGGACAGGGTGAGACCGGCGTAGGTCCGGGCCGCATGTTCGGCGGCCTGCTCGGAGACGTGGAAGGAGCGGGCGCGGTACCACTGGCCGTCCTGGGAGGCCACGATCGCCACCCCCGGCGTCTCGGAGGCGATGGCACGAGCCGACACCAGGGCAGCCGGATCCAGGTCGCCGAGCGTCATGGTCGCGGTCTCCGGATCGTTGACCCGGTGGCAGATCCGCCCCGAGCACTGGGCGCGCAGTGCGGTGACGCCGGGGCCGAGGTCGGAGCCGATGCGCTGGCCGCAGCAGAACAGATAGATCCCGAACGCCCGCCCGAGCTGCGCCACCCGCAGCAGGGACGTGGAGGTCTTGGCGATCTCGTCTTTCTCGCTCTTGTCGGCCATCAGGTACAGCTCAGCCAGCTCGTCAACCAGGACCACGACCGGCGTCGGCCGTACGACGGGGGGAAGCTGCCAGATGTTGCGGGCGCCCGCTCTCCGGCACAGATCCATCCGGTTGAGCATGAGCGTCACCAGGTCATCGAGCAGGCCCACACTTTCGGCGCGGGTGGTGGCCAGCGCCGACAGCCGCGGAAGATAAGGGGTGAACTCCACCCCGCCCTTGAGATCGAAACCGACCAACGCCACCGGTTGCGGAGCCAGGCCGACGATGAGGGCATTGGCGAGGTTCGACTTGCCGGATTGCGTCGCCCCGGCGTTGAGCCAGTGCGGCACGGTGCGAAAGTCGATCACCCACGGTGCGCCGGTCTCCAGGCGGCCCACCGTGACCTTGAGCAGTTCCTCCGACGGCGGTAGCTGATCGACCCGCACCAGGGGATCTCGGATGGTGGCAGCCAGGACGACCCGTCCGGGACGCGGGGACGACACCCGTACGGCGTGCACCCCCCAGGAATGCGCGAGCCGCTCGGCGACCTCGGTGTAGTCGTCGGGGATCTGGCCTTCCAGCAGGCAGACGGTGACGCGCCAGCCGTGCCGGGTCGGCAGCGGGAACCGCATCCACGGCGTGGTGTCGACCGCGACCCGGCGAAAGCGGCGCCGTACCTTCACGGTGCCGGTGGAGATGAGCGAGCCGGGGGTGAGGGTGAAGGCCCAGCGGGCGCGCTTCTTGGTCAGCCCGCCCCCCAGGGCGACCTTGCGCCAGGAGGCCCGCACGCTGATCGCGGTGAGCGGGTAGCCGGCCACCGGCCAGAACGACCGAGGATGCAGGCACCGCCAGGCCGCCAGCACGACCAGCGTGCAGGCCAGGACGAGCAGCGACTGCGGCAGGTCAGGCATCGCCGCCCCCGCTGCTTGGTCTGCCGGAGACGGGGACGATGGAGGCGGCCTTGTAGCTGATGCCCCACCGAGGGCCGTTGTTGCCGGGGATCTCCCAGACGTAGCCGAGCATGCCGGTGGGGACGACGTCCTGACCGGGAGCGATGGGCGGTTCTCCGGAGGTTCCGACCTTGACCAGCTCGATCCTGCCCAACTCGTCCTCGGCGAGGAGCACGGATTCGTAGACCTTGTTGCCGTCCTTGTCGGTCTTGATCTTTCCGCTGTCCTGGTCGATGACGCGAGGGCGGGCGGCTTTGACGCAGGTGAAGCGGAGCCGGTGGGTGTCGACGGGGATCGGGATGTTGCGCATGGATGGACCTCCTTGTTCGTCTCGGTCAACATAGTCAACCTAGTTGGCTCAGATGTCAACGTTCTCATGGTTGGCCTGGTCGCGTGTCTGTGCTGAACTAGAGACACCCACGACCGAAGAAGAGGGCGGATGGTCAAGAACACCGGGCGACCCGGCTACCTGCAGATTGCCGACGACCTGCGCGACCAGATCCGGCGCGGCACCCTCGCGCCCGGCGACCCGTTGCCCTCCACCACCCAGCTCGCGACCGCCTACGACGCCTCGCTGAGCGTGGTGAAACTCGCCGTCGGCGTGCTACGCAACGAAGGGCTGGTCATCGGCCAGCAGGGCAAGGGCGTGTTCGTCCGTGAGGATGCCGCCCCCGCCCCGCCGGCCTCCGACGAACTGGCCGAGATTCGCGCCACGCTGCGCGACCTGTCGGCCCGGCTGGAACGGGTGGAGTCGAAACTCGCCGATGAGTAGCACGCTCATCCGCGCACGTGGCAGCCGGTGACCCGACGAGCCAGGCCCGCCGCCCGGCTCGGCGGCGCCGCCCCGAGCTGCATCCGCCGGTCCTCCTGACGCATCCCGACCAGGACGACCACGTAACCGACGACGATCACCACGCCCAGTACCAGGCCGATGATCAGCGGGATCATGGTCGTGCTCACGTCCAGATCACCCCCGCCTCGGCGGTGCCGTAGGGGCGGTTGGCCGGACGTCGCACCTGACCGCGCCGCCGGTTTGCCCTGCGCCGGGCCACCTGGCGCCGGGTCCATCGGTCCCGCGCCCGGCACTTGCGGCAGACGAACTGCCCCTCCTCCAGGACCGCGCCGCACTCGCAGCCGGGTGTTTCGTCGATCGGCCGGATGTAGTTGATCACTGCTGTCTCTCCTCTCGTCGCTGCCGGTGATGCCTTGCGGTATCGAGAGTGCGACGAGGAGTCAGGACGTGATCACTACAGGATGGGACATGTGCAGGACGTCCGGTCTACGATTGCCAGGTCCCTGGACGTCCCCGCTGACAGGCAGGTGAGATGGCGAACGAGCGGTTGCGGGTGGCCCTTCTCGAACACGGCACCACCGTCGACGCGCTGGCCGAAGCCGTCCAGGTCGACGCCAAGACCGTGGAGCGGTGGATCACCCAGGGCCGCATACCGTATCGAAAGCACAGATTCGCGGTCGCCAAGCTCCTCGGCGTGGAGGAGTCCTACTTGTGGCCGGACGCGCTGACCCCCGCGCAGGCTGTGGCCGTGTCCGAGAGCGAGATCGTCACCGTCTACCCGCACCGCTGGGCCGTACCCAAGGACACCTGGGGACGTCTGTTCTCAGCGGCCCGGGAAGAGATCGACGTGCTGGTCTACAGCGGCATCTTCATCGCCCAGGACACCGGCATCATGCGTCTGTTCGCCGAGAAGGCCGACGCGGGTGTGCGCGTGCGCATCCTGCTTGGAGACCCCGACTGCGTAGAGGTCGCCCAGCGCGGCGCTGACGAGGGCGTCAACGACGGCATGGCGGCCCAGATCAGGACGGCGCTTTTCCTCTACCGGTCCCTACGCCAGCACGAGGGCGTGGAGATTCGCCTCCACGACACCATCCTGTACAACTCCATCTACCGCGCCGACGACCAGCTCCTCGTCAACACCCACGTGTACGGCAAGGCCGCCTACGACGCGCCGGTCATGCACCTGCGCAAGGTCACCGGCGGCGACATGGTCTCGACCTACACCAGCAGTTTCGAGGCCGTCTGGAACCGAGCCACCCCGGTAGGGTCATGACCCATGACGGCTCGCCGGATCGACTTCTACGACGACCCCGCCGCACCCGCCCCCAACAGTCTCGTCCCCTCGGTCAACGTCATCGTCGTCAACGACGCCGGCGACATCCTGATGATCCGCCGCTCCGACAACGACAACTGGGCGGTGCCCGGCGGCGCCATCGACCTCGGCGAATCCCTGCCCCAGGCGGCGATCCGGGAGACGCTGGAGGAGACCGGCATCACCTGTGAGATCACCGGCCTGGTCGGCACCTACACCGACCCCCGCCACGTGATCCTCTACACCTCCAACGGCGAAGCCCGCCAAGAGTTCTCCATCGTCCTCACCGCCCGACCCGTCAACGGCGAGCCCACCCCGAGCGACGAGTCCCGCGAAGTCCGCTGGGTCCCCCGCGACCAGATCGACTCCCTGACCATGGATCGATCGATGCGGCTACGGCTCGGCCACTACCTCGACGGCACCACCGGACCACACATCGGGTAAGCACGCTCACGCCGTCGAACGTCACGACGACCCAAGATGCCTGTACGTTCATATCCCTGAACGTTCCCTCGTCTTGGAAGGCGGTCTCATGGCCGAGCGCACCCTCACCGATGAGCTGTACGACGCCGAACGCCGCCTTCAGGCAGCCATGCTCGCCGGAGACGTCGAGGAACTCGATCGGCTGCTCGACGAGCGGCTTGTCTTCACCGGCCCGCCGGACGGAGCGTGCCACCCGCAGGCCAAGCAGCTCGACCTGGACAACCACCGCTCACGCCGACAGGCCATGACCAAGCTCGTCGAGGAAGACCTGACCGTGGTCGTCGCGGACACCACCGGCGTCACCTGCTTCCTCGGCACGCTGGAGGGCATGTTCGCGGGGGAGCCGTTCGCCATGCGGCTGCGCTACACCCGTACCTGGGTCCACACCGACGAGCACGGCTGGCGCATCCTGGCCGCCCACGCCAGCCCGGCGTAACGTCAGGTCCCCGCGTCCAGGGCGGCCTGTACGGCGTGCACGGCCGCGGTGATGCACGGGGTCGCCTTCGTGATCGACCGGCTGACCAGATGCTCTGGGCCGTACCGGGAATGGATCTCCAGCAGCCGGGCCTCCGCCTCGACCGGCAGACCATCCGGACTGGTGGTCATGTCGCAGTAGGTCAGCGCCTCGACCAGTTCGGGGCGTTCCTTGTCGAACTCGGCGTTCAGCACGTCCAGCAGGCCGCGCTCGGCCGCCTCGTACTCCGCGCACGTGTGGTGAGCCACCAGCCGGGCGATTGTGTCGTCGGCCCGGTGGACGTCGCGCAGGTACCGGGCGCCGTCCAGCGCGTGAGAGCCCGTGTCGACCAACGCGGGGGAGTATCCGATGTCGTGCAGCCAGGCCGCCGCGGTCAGCAGGTCACTCTCTGCGCCGAGGATCGGTGTCAGCGATTCGGCCCGCGCGGCCACGCCCTGAGTGTGCGCCCACCGGCGCGGCAGCGGCTCTTCCAACAGTTGCCGGGCCAGGTCACGCGCCCATTCGGCTTGTCCCATGCGCTTCACCATAGAAACCGTCTCCAGAGCCCTTCCAGAGATGACGCCAGACGTCCTAAGACGTCTCAAAGCACTACAGAGCGGACGAAACGCCCCTTACCGTGTCGCGTCACGACCAGCCCCTCACTCTCCAGTTCGGCCAGGGCCTGCCGGACGGTGTTGCGGGATACCCGGTACTGCCGTCGCAACGCGCTCTCACTCGGCAAAGCCGTCCCCGCCCCCAAGACACCCGTCGTGATCTGCTCGCGCAACTCTGCGGCGATCTCCTGGTAGCGGTACAGCGCCGCCCGCTGCTCCGGGTCTTTCACCCGGCGTCCCGCGCCGGGCATCGTGTCGATCAGCCCTTCGTCCTGCAGGACGGCCAGCGCCCGCCGGACCGTGCTGCGGGCCACGTGAAAACGCTGGGCCAGCGCCGCCTCCGAGGGCAAGGCGCCGGCCGGAGGGTAGTGACCGGCAGTGATCTGCGCGCGGAGCCGTTCGGCGATCCGGTCGTAGACCTGTTTGCCGGTCAACCACCCGTCGGTGTCGTCGGTCATCCGTCAGCGGCCGTGTGCACCGTGGATGTTGCCCAGGTCGATGTTGAGCGTGCCCTGCTCGCCCTCACGCCAGCCACGCCGGACCGCTGCGGCGATGTCCTCGGCGGCCATCGGCAGGTGGATTGTCGAGGTGCGCTCGTCGGGCTGGTCGCCCCAGTAGAACCAGTGGAAGACGACCTGGACGTAGATGCGGCGGGTGCGGGCGTTGTGGTCGGTGATCTCCAGGCAGGGCTGGCCGTTGTGATCGGCCGTCAGGAAGGTCGGCACGTACAGCGGGGCGAGGTGACCGTGCAGCGTGGTCAGCAGGTCCTGCTGATAGGCGAGGATCTTCTCTCTGGACATGGTCGGGTGCTCCCGTCGGCTCGAAGGACCCAGATACGAGGTACCGGGTGTGATGCCGCTGAGTTTTCTGCGCGGGGTCGGACACAGGCACCACGACTTGAGGGACGTCCGGGGACGTCTTATGTTAGCGTCGCTGGTACCGACCTGCTCCGGGAGGTACACCCGCATGAACGAGAACCTTCGCCATGCCCTCATACGGGCCCGTCTGCACCCCCTCGACGTGGCCACCCACCTGACCGTCGACCCCAAAACCGTCTCCCGCTGGCTGGCCGGCCGGGTGCCCCACCCGCGCCACCGTCTCGCCGTCGCCGACCTCCTCCACGTCGACGAAAACGACCTGTGGCCCGAAAGCGCCCGCCGACATCCAGGACTGTCGGCCGAGATCAAGGCCGTCTACGCGCACCGCTGGGCCGTACCGGCCAACGTCTGGCGCGCCTTCTTCGAATCCGCACAGACCGAGATCGGCATCCTCGTCTACAGCGGCCTGTTCCTCGCCGAAGACGCCGGACTACTCCGCATCCTGACCCAGCGAGCCGCCACCGGGGTACGGGTGCGCATCCTGCTCGGCGACCCCACCAGCCCCCACGTCGCCACCCGTGGAGTAGACGAAGGCGTCGGCGGCGACGTCATGGTCTCCAGAACCAGGAACGCCCTCACCCTCTACCGCCCCCTCCAAGCCGTCGATGGGATCGAGATCCGACTCCACGACACGATCCTGTACAACTCCATCTACCGCGCCGACAACGACCTACTGGTCAACCTGCACATCTACGGCACCCGCGCCCCCGAAGCCCCCGTCATCTACGTCACCGGCAACGAACCCGACAGCACCGCCGCCACCTACCTCGACAGCTTCGAACGAGTCTGGACCGGCGCAGTACCCGCAGCTCAGAACAGCTGACAGCACACGGACCAAGATCGAAAGAAACTTATCTATCCGTCTTTTCAAGGCGCGTGCCGCCTGCGGCGTCCCGCGCGCGTCGGGCGGTCGCTGGCCGCGCTGCGGCTCTTCGGCCGGTCGCGGCCAGCGCCGCCCACGCGGGGGACCGCAGGGCGATACGCTATGTGGGCGAGTCGCTGTATAGTGCCGCACAGGCCTCGGATCTAGGCCTCAATTGTGCTTGCCCGTAGAGCCGAGTGATCTCGGAGCAGTAGGAGCGCGATAGGTGCCGAGCCCGTTCCCTTCCCTGAAGGCCCGACAGATGCTGAGGATCTTGCTCGGCTTGGGCTATGAGGAAGTTGACCGTGAGGGCTCGCATAGGAAACTTGTCTGCGAGGGAAGACCTCGACTGACGTTCGCGTTCCATGACAGGGATGAGCTTGCGCCGGGAGTGGTGAGGGACATCCTTGTTAAGCAGGTAGGTATGGGGAAGGACGATGCGCTGAAGGTGGTGCAGGGTGACAGCTGAAACTATTCACCTCATCATCCGTGCAGGCGAAAACGACCTTGATCTGTATGCCACCTCGCCGCAAGCTCCAGGCCTTATTTATGGGCGTAAAACTTATAAAGAGCTGCGGGCTGATCTTGAGAGCGTTCTAAGTTTCCATTTTGAGCGACCAGGGCCGTTCGACGTAATCGAACACAATGAACGACACTATGGCCAACTAGGAAGCGAAAATGAACTCGTTACAAGGTTGGCCGTTGACGAACACCGTGATGAGCGCCAGGAAGTATATACGCGGATAGGTCGCGCTCTCGGGATTCCTAGTCAGGCTAAGAGCCTAACGACTGCCCCAGCTAACGCTGTTGGTGAGACGGTTTTCTTGTGTGCAGTCTTTACTGACACGATCGAATGGGTGCTTTCGCAGCTTGACCCTGATGGAGATGTGATCAATGTTGCCGTCGCAACAGCTGATGAACTTCTCGTCACCATCCCATTCGCATATGCTGCGGAGGTTGAAGGAACAGTATCCATGGATAAGAAGGAATATACCATGAATACTACAATGGCTGAAATTGTTCGAGACATTGAGATCGAGCATTCTAGCGCTGATTTGCGCCCCGTTCTCGTGGAGACTAAGGTTCTGGCTGTGCATTAATAAGCTACCTTCGGGCTGCCGCGGGGCTTCCGTTCCTCGGGCCTTGGCGGCCCTGTGGTACGGGTCCCCTTGCCATCGGATGACTTGGGCTAGCCGCCGGCGGGGGTGTTGTGTACAGCGGTGCATACAGTAGATCTGTCCTACTTCCCGACATGGGCAACTGTCATGATTCATCGTTGTCTGTGATCCACTTGCTGATGGCCTGCAGTCGCTGTGCAACTAGACCTATAGCCGCAGTGGGCTTGAACTGCTCTCGATCTGCTCCGCTGAGTGCCGAGAGGAAGGGCGAGCTCAAGAGATGAAGCGCGTTTGATACTAGGTCAGGATCGAGATCGCGTAGATCCCGCTGAACGTCCCTCTCTTTTAGAAGGCCGTCGCCATAAGGGGCTCGCTGCTCGGCTACGAGTCTGCCCAGGACTGCCTTGAGCGCGTTCAGTTGATGAACACGTGCTGTCCAGGAACTCTCGACTATCTCATGTCGCTGCTTAACTGTCAGTTCCGGGTCCAGGAACCTCCGGATCTCCTCTGTTGAGAAGGGAAACTGCTCATGCAGGAGTAGGAGTCGTCCCAAGGTTTCCGTGTGCATGAGTGCAAACCCATGATTCTTACTCGCTTCAGAGTGGGTGTCGGCATGGAACTCAGGACCTATGGCGACAGTGGCTATAGCACCAACCTTTTCCCGGTGCCGCTCGAGCTTAACTGCGCGTAACTCAGATGGCGGAACTGGTCCCGCACTTGCGGTCTTGACCTCAATGGCTATTGGGGGAAGCGCTGCCGAGGTGGAGCAGATGATTGCGTCGGTCTTGCCTGGACCTCCTATCGGCTGAACTTCAAATCCGAGGAAGCGGAATGCTTCACACACAAGCTGCTCAACCTGCTTGTGCTTGGTTCCGTCCCTGCTATCTCGCGCGAGTAGATCCGCTAGCTTAACGGCGGGAGATGACCTAGTAGCCGCAGGACGCGCCTGATTCGTGCCTTCGTCGGCCGCGATTATGGTGACCTGGGCGCGGTCTTCAAGGGGAAGGATTTCAATCAGCCCTCGCCCAACTGGGGTGAGGCGAAACTTCTGATTGGAAACCTTCTCAACAACGTCAGCGTCGAGCAGGAATCGAAGGCGCACGGAAACCGCTTGTGGATTTAGAGGGTCGCGGCTGTATAGCGAACTGAGCTTCGCTAGGTCAGACGCTGATCTATCCGCTTCCTCTAGCTCTCGGAGGAGTTCGCCGACGAACCAGACGGAGGAGTGTACGAGCGCGACAAGATCAATCGTGT
The DNA here is from genome assembly GCF_040683035.1 of Streptosporangium sp. NPDC051022. NCBI lineage: Bacteria > Bacillati > Actinomycetota > Actinomycetes > Streptosporangiales > Streptosporangiaceae > Streptosporangium > Streptosporangium sp. NPDC051022. Next base: position 85,444 of record NZ_JBFBCF010000032.1, read on the forward strand.
CATTGGATTCGAGCCATTGACGCGCACCTTCTGTCGCGCCCCAGTGATTCATTCGGCTCCTGTAGATGAGTCCCGCTGCAAGAAGAGAGTTCCGCGCTTGTCGAGTCGATGCAGGTGCCGATCGGAACTCTGATTGGATTAGTTCCTCGAGTACTTGTTCCTGAATATCAGGGATGGCGGACTCGACGGTTGTGGCCATGAAATCGAGTGGACCACGACCGTCAGGACTAGGGAAGTACAGTGATCGCGCTGTTTCGCGCGACGCGTGTCCAGATGTTCGCAACCCCTCCAGTAGCTTGCCAATGATACCTGTCCGCTGATCAATCTCAGTGGTTTGGCTGCCTACTAATGGCGGATTGCCAAGTGTCAGCCCGGCCAATATCTCCTCTCCCTTGGGTGTGATCCGAATGAGACCGTCATACATTTCAACCGCGCCGGCCCCACGTAGCCACGTAGTGCGCCGCCTGATTTGATCCAATGCGTTCCAGCCCATCGCATACCGCTGGTTCGCGCACTCTAGGAGGGAGTCATGTGATGATGGACCATTTGCCAGATACGCTAATAGTTCTCCGAAGAACCTGACGTCCCTATGAAGATGGCCGACCAAGGCATGCATGGTGGGGTTACGCAGCCAGTCACGCGCGTTTGGAGTGAGGGTGAGGTTTTCACCGGAGCGCCTGACGAATGACTTGCCGAGCATTTTCAACAACTGCTTGGCCGTAACATCATGGTTCTCGTCAACCAGGATCGACGACGTGAGTGCAACGCCATCTACCGTCCGGAGAACGTCGGGCAGTCGCTGCACCCACGTCTCGACCGGTCCAGGCAGAGTAGGGGCAGTTTGCGATCGCTGGTACCAGTCGCTGCTAGCATTATCGCCATCGGTAGGATTACTCATACCATTAGGATGGCAAAGGTAGGGGACACTTGCAACCGCTATATAGTAGCCCCTAGCTCAGATAATGAGGCCTATCGCTGGGTCGCTAACTTTGCGTGCTCTCGGGTGGTGCGGTCCGGCTGCGGAACCATGCTCTGACCTACTGAATAGTGCAGTCGCTGGAGACACGTCCGGGCTGGCCACTGGCTACGGGGCTATACAAGCAGCGGGCGCCCCACACGATCACACGTCACCAGACCGCATCTGCCACGTGACCAGGGCGAGGAGCCCTCTACGTCGTGACTGGCTCCCGTTTGCAAGTAGGCACTCAAGTCCACGGTGGTGATCCGCGTAGAGTCAGTTGCTGTGCAACGGCTTGTGCTTTTCGACCTGGACAACACGCTCGTGAACCTCGACGAGGCGTTTCGGGAGTGGGCCGCGGAGTTCGCCGACGAGCACGGCCTTGGAGACAAGGCGGTTAATTGGCTGCTCGCTCTCGACCAGGCCGGCTGCCCCCATCGTGAGGTCTTCTTCGGCAAGGTGCGCGAGCGCTTCGTCCTGTCCGAGTCAGTTGAGGAGCTGTGGAGCCGCTACCGGAAGCGCATGCCGTATCTCGTTCGCTGTCGGCCTGAGGTGATGGATGGATTGTCCCGACTCCATGCGTTTGCTTGGAAGGTGGCGATCGTCACCAACGGGACCGCGGACAACCAGCTTGGCAAGATCCAGCGAACGGGACTGGCCGAGGCAGTCGACGCTTATGCCCTCTCTGGACTCGAAGGCGTCCGCAAGCCCGACGTCGGCTTGTTCGAGATCGCTGCCAAACGGTGCGGCATGTCCCTTGCTGATGGAGGATGGATGGTTGGGGACTACCCGGTTGCCGATATCGGCGGTGGACGGGCGCCCGGTCTCCGAACGGTCTGGTTCGACCGGGGAACGCGGTCGAACCGGGAGCACGAGGCGGACCACGTCGTTACGGACGTACTCCAGGCGATGGAGATCCTGTACGGCGAGCGTTGACCGAAGGCCGTGCGCAGCTTGCGGGGGAGTGCCGTACAACAGTCGCATACAGCAACACCGTCTTACGCGATCACACCTCACCGAACCGCATCTACCGCCTGACCAGCGTGTGAGCCTCCCGACCTGGCACCCGCCGTTGACTCATAATGAAGGGGGCTGAGGTTTGATTCCCCAAGGCGACTCTAGATAAGAGGCCCCACCGGGTTTCGGTGGGAACCTTTTGCTAACACCCCTGCCGCACCACAATCCACACTCGCTTGACCGCGGTAATGCATCATGTTGGTGCTGCGCCATCGTAGCGATGGAGCCGAACTCTGTCTTTCTTTCCGAACAATGCTTAGAGGCCCGCCCTAATGTTGTTGATCGATTGGAGAATTCTTTCCTTGTGCCAAGTCAGCGCATTAGAGTTGGATTTGGCTGCCAGGGCACTCTCTGGCACGCCACTTTCTAGTAACATGCATACTCTCAAAACGGAGTAGACCGACTCTGAAAGATAGTATAGATCTCCGTTTTTAAAGGTTCGGGAATCGCTCGCTAGGTGGGTTAGCTCATTACGGGTCTGAGAAATGGTTTGCGCCCAGCGTCCAGCATCACCGATTAGGTTACGTGTTGCAGGACGTGAGCGTGTGGCCAACCTTCGCATCCTTTTGCTGAGAGGAGGCTCGTTCCCGTAGCTGAGTTTGTCGGTAAACCAGTCTCTGTGCTTAACAGGAGTGATTTCAGCGTAGGCTTGAACCACTGCGTCATACTCGTCGGGTTCGATATACGATCCTCCTTCTGTCAACCGATGGAAGGCCTCGGCAGCGTACGTGACGTTCAAAAACCTATTTTCTACATAAATTCTGTCCGTATTGCGAACGCTCATAAGTGAGGAAAGAGAGCGCTGAAACTTCGGTGAGGCATCGAGCCATTTTGCTACCGCATTGATGCCACCAAGCTCGGAAAAAGTGAGAAGCATGTCAAAGTCATGGAGGCGCTTATGGTGATCGATAGTAGCTGGTTTCAAGCGAGGCGCACGGTATTCAATTACCTGCTCATATCCCATTGGCGTACCAGCAATCGAGTGAGCGATTAAATCGGGTCGCCCAAGCGATACATTTTCGATGGCGGCATGTCTGTCGATGCATAGCATTACCAGATCTGACAGGCGTGCTATATCTTTCTGGATCTCGTCGAACTCTGTGAGCTTCGAGTAGTCGATGCGAAATACCGCGTCTTGTGTAACAAGCGCACGCTTAAGGTAATCTACATCATATGCCCATTCGTGCTCTAGACTCACGCAACCACGTGAGAAATCAGAAGAGATTCTTTTGGGTTGGGTGTAAGAGATTTCATACCCGGAAGGCGTTGTGGGAGTGCTGGCGCGCCTATTGGCAGTGATGCCGCTGTAGCCTATCCAGTACGCAAGCTGGGTTAGCTTCAGTGACACCGACTGGAAGGCAAGCGTGCTGTCCTCTAGATGCCAGCCGAGGAACATCTCATTAAAATAGATGCTCTGTTGAGGAATGCCTGGGGAGCTGAAGGAGGAGCCCTTACTATAGCCACGATTTAGCGTTACTTCGGCCTTGTCTATCAAGCCAAAAAGGCGAGTTTCTGCACCTGTGGTATCCGAGGCGCTTTCAAGTCTGCCGATTAGCTGTAGTTCTATTCCCTCTTTTGGGTTGAATTGCAATCGTCCTGGAATTCGACTCTCATGATTGCCTGGTAGCCAGAACTCTCCGAAAGAATCAAGATCCTTCATGGGGGTGCCTATTCACGTATTGTCCTTCGGGGAACAAGTAAGCCCTCTCAGGGTACATCGGACGGGTGATGTTCCACAGCAAATTTCCTAGCGAGTGTGCTTGAGGCTATTCCTATTGCGTGCACGCGCCGCTGATCCTGATGATCATTCGGCCACCGCAGCTCAACTGCCTCCTTAGCTGTGTGGAGACTCTCCTTAGGAGCTGAGGGGTTTGGGGTCGTGCAGCCTCAGACAGTCTCGCTCGATATGTGAGACGTGCTTTTGGCAACAATGTTTGCGCGTTGCTTGGTCTCACGGCCGTCACGTTGGGCCACCTGTGACCGGGACATCCGCCGCCGCGTGTAGCGTGCGAAGAGCCTACTTGTGTGACCACATGTCCGGCGCTGGCGAATGAAGGCCCTGGCTACAAAGAGCAATGTCCGGACCCGTTGCGAAAGCATACGATTGCTCTAAGCAGCAGCCGGGGGGTTCCACATATTGGCCCTGCGGTGTCCACTGCGAGCACCGAAGCCTTGTCTGTGTCCGTCGCCGGAACTTCTTGGTTCGGGGTAGTCGGTCACGCTGCTGCTCGCTGGCGAAGATCATTCGCTCCCGGCCCTGTTCCACACTGTTGCGCACGATGCCCATGAGCTTTCCGTTCGCCTCCCGCAGGATGGCTTTCTCTCCCAAGAGGTTGTTACTGAGAGCTACAACGCGGTGTGGACTGACGGGCCAAACAATGTAAGGCGCGGTTAGGAGATTTGGGCGGATGTTTTGCCTGAAGGGGACCAATACTGGTGTGTCACACGTCATGAAGCGGCCCTGGGGATCGTCCCATACCTCGATCTGCCGAGTCGTCAGCACATCTGCAGCATGCCACATGGCCGAGAACAACGACTCGGTATGGATTCCTGCCGCCAAGTGCGGGTCCTTGGGATCGTTCATCGACTTGAAGTCTCGCGGATTTTGCGCGACCAACCACGCGTTGTACTGGCGTTGAAGCCGACGCTCTTGCAGGGTGCGCATGCGCTGGACAGCCATAGTGATCCCGAGCGCGATCAGATCATCGAACTCCAGCTCGTCAGGGTCTTCTAGCTGGTTCAACAAGCTCTGCACCCGCCGAAGCTCGGTGTCTACAACTCCGAAGAGCAGCTCCACCCTGTTGTGGGCAATGTTATCTGGCCCCACGACCCGGTAGAAATGCTCCGCGACACACACGTCACTGAGGCCGAGTGGTCGCACCGTGCCTGAAACTGTGTCGAGGGCCCATACCCGCTTGCCATCGAATGACCACTGTCGAAGATAGGTCTGGGGGACGTAGTGGTGTCGGCGGCTGACTATGTCCTTGGCTTTTCGCAAGTTTAGGAGCTTGTCCATGTAGTCATGCGCACGTCCGGGCAGAGACTTCCCACCTGCCGTGATGGGCACCTGTCCCCACGGGTTCCGGACTTGCTTAAGCATCTGCCAGCCGCCGCGACCGAAAGAATCTGACCCTGTTGTCACGTCGCCACGATAGTTAGTAACACCGACAGAGACACGCGGTGTCAGTCCCGACCTGCGGGGAGCAACTCCACACTCTGCTCAACTGCATGGGTGGAACGCCCGGCGTGCAGAACCCACTTCTGCGACTAGCAGGCAGGCCAGACTGGTGGTCAGGTGTCGTACGAGCCGTCCCAGGGTTCGTAGAAGCCGAGGGCTTCCAGGTAGAGCTCGGCGTGTTCTTGTGCCTTCGGAGGTCTCGATGACGAGGCCGAAGAGCACGTCGTCGACTTCGTGGCGGAAGGGCCGGATGGCGATGTCGCCGTAGCGGAGGCCGGGGAGGGCGTTGAGCCATTGCTTCAGCCGCTCCTGCGCTGTGTCGACGGCGGCCCGGTAGTTGTCGTCGGTTCCGGTGCGCTCGATGCGGGAGTCGAGGTGGTGGCCGGCGGCGTTGAAGGTGTGCAGGACGGCGTGCCAGCGTTTGTGCGTCTGCCAGTCGTCGGTGTGCGTGTAGCCCTTGGGGAAGGCGGCGACGACGGAGCCGAGGAACTGCCCGCCCTCCCAATGGCCGATGGTGTCGGTGCGGTAGTCGGGTTCGTAGCTGATGGGGATGATCTCGGGGACTGCCATGGGCGGGAAAGTAGCGATCGGGTCCGACAGAGCCTCTGCGCTGCGCATGAACTTGCTAACGGAAGTGCTAACACCGTCCCTGGACGCGAGTGGACGTCCACAGAAGGTGATCAAGTGTGAGATGGCTCTGAGTAGGACTTTCTGACACCTGTGGACGTCGGTGGACAGTCTCGAACTGGCTACGGATCAGAAGGTTAGGGGTTCGAGTCCTCTCGGCCGCGCAGCAGGTCAGAGGCCCTCCGGGATCATCCCGGAGGGCCTCTTTCATGTCCGTACAGCAGCGAAATACAGCAACGCCGCCCCACACAGGCAGTCGTCTGTGGACATCACGCGTCGAGGCTGGAAGCTCTCGCAGAGCTGGGGACTCCCGGTCAGGCTTCCGGAACTGGCAAGCTCGCTCAGGCGCCGCCGAGGTCATCCCGGAGGCGGCGAACCCATTCGGCGGGGAAGACCTGTTCAAGCCGCTCCTTGCTGATCTCCAGCATCCCCTCCTTCGCCAGCGGGAGGAGCGCGCCGTTCTGCACGGCCTTGTGGTCTTCAGGAGCCGGGCAGATCAGGACGGCGAGGATCCGGCACGTCCGTTGCAGCTCCTCGACACCGCTGGCGTGGATCATGCCCTTGATGGGCTCCCATGCCGTCCGTACGGCGAGAGCCACGGGCGCTTCGAGAAGAGGGCTGTGCCCCTCGTCCTTCCGAGACTTGAGGATGATCGCCGTCACATATTCAGGCACTTGATCCATGGCTTTGGAGAACCTCTCGATGCCCTCAGCCAGAGCAACGAGGAGGTCGCACCAGAAATGCTCGGTGAGTCTTCTTCGGGTTTCCCGCTGACTGCTTCCGCCGAACCTTTTGTCCAGTTCCTCGATAACGGGGCCGGTGAGGAGGTCACCGACTTCCTGGATGCGTTCGATCGTGCTTGGATTTTCGGCCAGCCAGTCGATGAGATCGACTGTTGCGCTGTCGGTGGCGGCTGCCTGCCTGTGCTTGGACGGGCTCCGGCGCCCCTTGGGAGGTTGAGTCTTCCTCCACGCGAGTTCGCTGCGTTCTCTCGCCTCCTGTCGACCTACGGGAGATGGGGCGCGGGCCAAGGTGAGGCCGTAGGGCCAGCCGTGTTGTGCCCCGCCGTAGTCGGAGCATCGGCACTGGTGCAGCTTGGCGCGCTCGCAGCTCTTGGGGTGCGTCACTCGGCCTCCATGAAATTCGGCGTTGAGGTGAACTGGGCAGCTCACTGGAAACCTCCTCTTTTAAATCACGAATAACGGGCAGTGAAATTGCCGTGATGGCTATCTCGGTTTATCTATTTGGCTATAAGAAAAAGCTCTTGCATGCAAATAAGGTCCTTTGGGGATGATCCCAAAGGACCTTAGGTGACGAGTGATGAGCTATGCCTCGGCTGGAACGTTGAGGCTCTGATTGAGCCGGTCGAGTGCCTTGCGGGTTTCCGGGGTGGGGATCTGGGTGTAGACGTTCATGGTCATCGAGATCTGCGAGTGACGAAGGACGCGCATCGCGACGTGGGGATGGACGTCGAGTGTGGCCAGGAGCGAGGCGCAGGTGTGCCGGGTGTCGTGACGCGGATCGTCAGCACGCCCGCCCGGCGGCAGTGCGCCTCAAGGCCCAGAGGTGAAGTTGCGCGGTTCGATCGGCGTGCCGCTCCATCACACAGGTCAACGTGGAGCGGCTGGTGCTGAATCGCGGGCGGCTACTCGGAGGGCCGTTCGGTTGTCGGAGCCTGGGGCGAGGCGAGCGGCAGGACATACTCTTCGGCCAACTTCGCGAGGTGCAACGGAAGTGGCTGGGAGAGCGGGTGATACTCATCGTGAAAGCGCAGTTGGTGGGCGGCTGCCGCGACCACGGCAGGCCGATCCGGAGAGGTGTCGGTGCGGCCCGCGGCCGCCAGAGCGGCCTTGGACAGGCAGCCAAGCACGGTCAGTTCCAGCGCTTGTGGGTTCCAGGCGGTGGCTGCGGGGCCGTGCGGCCAGTTCTTGTCGGGAACCAGTTTGCGGAGGTCGCGCCGTACCGTGCCTGCGGTCGGCGGCTTGCCGACGGTGCTGAAGAACACCCGGTTGTCCGGGGGAGCGTCTCGTGCCGCCCAGAGACCTGCGGAAAACCCCGGCGTCTCCTCGGCCTCGCCGGGCGCATACCACTGAGGCGTCTCACCACGGGTGTTGGCGTCCCGGAACAACACCATGCGCAGGTCCGCCCCATGAAGCGCGAGCCGGGTAGGCTGCTCCCCACAGAACGTGACCATGTCCCTGACCAATTGCCCGTTGCTCAGGCCGGGCCAAACCTTACGCAGATTGCCGCTGTTCACCAGAAGCAGCGTTGGACGGTCACGCACCTGGTAGAGCAACGACCTGATCTGACGTTCGACTTCGTCGCGCTGTTCCTCGGTGGTCAGTGCGGTTCGGCCTGAGCAGGGCTGCGACGGGTCGTCTGCTGCAATGCTCTTGGCGGCGATGGCGAGCAGCAGCTGAGGGTAGGGTACCCACTTCTTGCGGGAGTCGTCCCAGCCGTGCACGGGGTGAACTCGCTCCCGCGGGCGGATCCGGAGGGCAACCAGATGCTGCCCGGCCTGCCGGGTAGGCCCATTCGCCTGCCGCCGGATGTACCAGAGCGAGAGGTATTGGAGGTCGTCTGCCAGTTCCTCGTCCAGCCGCTGGTCGGGCGGAACCACGGCGCCGAGCTGGCGCATCCCGTCAGCCAATGTGGACCTGGCGCGCTCGCTCAGGGGGCCGTCGGCATCCTCGGGCACGACGATGAACTGACTGACTCGCCCGGCTGCGGCACAGCCATGCCGAAGTGCCGACTTGGGATCGGAGTCTTGCGCCGGGAACCGCTCGGACCCTAACGTCTCCACGATCGCCAACCCCACCGGATCGGTTCGGCCGAGCAGGGCAGCTGTTCGTGTGGCGCGCTCCCGTACGGCCTCGGCCAGCGCCTGAGCTCGTGAGATGCCGGATTCCCGTGCGATCTTCAGCGGGGCGCCCAGGTCCCGAAGCGGCCAGGTACGGAGCACGACGCGCAGGTCTCCGTGCCGCCACTCGTGTTCGCCGTCCGCTCCGCCGGGGCCGACCTGGAGGCCGAGCCACTCAGAGAGCGCCGCGACCAGTGCATCTCGGGTGTCCTCGGTCTGCCAGAGTACGTCCACGTGCAGCGGCTGCCCGTCAAGCGTCGCGTGCACCGCGTCACGCCGGGCTTGTGCGCGACGCTGGGAGTGAATCGCTTGTTCCTCCGGGTCCTTCGGTCGCACAGTGGGAAGCAGCACAGGTTTGGACCGCCGGTGCGCACGCTCAAGGTCAGACACTCGGCGCAGCATCGGCCGGAGACCTTCTTCAACCCAGCGGTCGAGCAGTGACCGTTCGAGCGGCATGAGTCCGGTGCCGACACCGTGCGGGCCCATCGCGGTGCTGTGCACGATGCCCGCGGCGATCCCGTCCCTGCCCTCGATCCAGTCGACCGGCTCGGCGGCCAGCTCGACTGGTTTGGGATAGGCACGCATAACATCCAGTTCGGGGAGCAGAGTGACCAGGCTCTGCCTGCCCCAGGCGAGCATGCCAAGGCGGCGGTCAAAGGTCAGGTAGTTGGCGGTGAGCCGTTGGCGTCGACCGTCGGCATCTGGCCACGGCAGCGGTGCGTCGAGCAGGGCGGTCGCACCGCGGCCCTCCGGTAGCCGGACGGGCGATCCTGTGGCCCAGCGGCGGATCCCGTACGAGACATGTACCCGGAATCGCATGGCGAACGGCACCGTCTGGACGGTGACGGTCACCAGGCCGGAAAAATACCAGGTGCGCCGGCCTCGGGTATACGACCGCGGTGGCCAGCTGACCAGCTCGACCCCCTGGTCGCGAGTGACCAGCCGGAAGGAAAGCTCGGTGCCGTTGAGGTGAAGCGGGCGGGCGGCGAGTCTGGCGCCGATTCGCTCGGGCAGTAGGTCGTACAGCCTGCGGTCGGGCTGGGCTGTGCCGCCCAGCGAGAGCTCCACGGCGGTGAGGTCCACGGACTCGTGTCGCCACCGCGGGGTGTGCTGGTCGATCAGCGCCAGTGCCCGTTCCAGAGCGACCCGGTGGTCGGCCGCTCGCTCGGCGTTGGGGTCGGTGCCGGGCGGCAGGGTCATCACCCACGAAGCCAGCAACGGAGCGACCAGCTCGGCGGGCATGTCAGCGGACGCGTAGATCCAGGGCGCGTCGGTACCGGTTCCGGCTCCCCGGCCCGTGGCCACCATTCCCGGAGCGGTGGCGCGCAGCAGGTCGTTGAGCTTGCTGATCGGCAGGCCTACCGGTTGTTCCCGACGGCGCCATCGTCGGCGGTAGAGGTCCATGAACTCCGTCCGCCATTTCTCAGGGAAGCTGATGACCCGATACTGCTCGGTCCAGGGTCCGGCCTGCGGGTCCGGTTCGTAGGCGGTGGTGGTGATCAACTGGTACATGCGGTGTCCCTTTCGTCGGCGGACTGGGTGAGGCAGCGGTTAAGAGCAGTCCACATCGGTCGATAGAGCGCCTTAACGATGTGACGGTTGTCCGTGGGAACGGCGGTGCCCGCGGTGAAGTAGGGCTCGAGCACGGCGTGGATGCTGTGCAGGAGGCTGGTCCGCGGAGTGTCCGGCCGACCGGAGGAGGCCAGGTCGGGAGAGAACGCGGCGTCGACGAAGGCGACTCGGGTGGGCACCGCGCCGCGTACGCTACGTCCGATCACCTGCCAGATCAGTACGAGCATGTCCCAGGTGACCTGCACCCGGTCATCGCCCAGCCGGCTCCAGGCCATGCTTCTGGCGAGTACCCGGTACCACTGGGAACGAGCCAGATCTCTGACCTTGCGGGCACCGAGGCCCAGAGTGGGCTCGCTCCGGACCCAGTCGGCGAACTCCCCGTCGTCGATAGCTCGTACGATCCAGTCATTGATCGCGTGTACCGCGAGCCCGAGATCGTCAGGGCGCGGATTGGGGCGGGCGAGGAAGTAGATTGACCCGATCGCGGCGTGCTGGCGGTCGACATCGAGGATGTTGTGCCCGCGCTCCACCGCCAGCAAGGGCGCCACCAGGATTTCGGCTCTGGTGGTGGCCAGCGTCTCGACGTCGCCGCGGTGCAGTATGGGGGCGTGGTGCTCATTGTCGTCCGATCCGGTGCCCGGGCCGCGGTAGTCGTCGGACACCAACCGACGGACCCTGCCCCTCCAGCGTTTGTTGAGGGTGTGCAAGGTGTCGGCCACAACCTTGGCCTCCTCGTAGCTGCCGACGAGAAGCAGGATGTGGCGGCGACTTTCCGGGAGAAGCCTCAACTCCTCCTGCAGCCGACTGATGCCGGTGTCGTCCCTGCCGAGGGCAACAGCCATCCGGCGCAGAATATCCGCCCTCTGGTCAAGCGGCTCCCCGGACAGCGGCTGCGCCTCGTGGAACTCCTCGCACGCACAGCTCGCGCGGCATTCGCAACCGTCGCGGATGAAATCGAAGCGGAACTCGCTCTGCTCGGCGATCCGGTCCAGTTCCTCCGGCGCGGGTTCGATGATCACACCGATCGGCACCGGGATGTGGTAGCGGCTGGAGAACCCGGCCCAGCTGCTCCCGGACATCAGCAGCACGTTGGCGCTGGGACGCGCATCCACTACCGGCAGATCGGGCATCGCTCGCAACAGTTCCCGGCCGACCCCGCTGCAACGGAAGAAGCGCAGCTCACCGGTGCGCACTCCGCCGAGGTCCAACCCCTCCATCAAGAACTGGAAGCCGATCACATTGCCCATCGGCGCCTCGGGAACTGTTGGCCCGTAGTCGAGCGGCCTCCGATACATCTCGTTGAAGCCCAGATTGAGCGCCGCGGCGACGCGCGGCCACATAGCGTTGATCAGGGCGAGTTTTGGCTCCAGCGCGCTGAGCAGCAGCGTGAACTCGAAGCGGGTCATCAGCAGAGTCAGCCACTGCTCGGGATGCTCAGGTAGCGGCTCCGTCCTTCTGCGCCCGGCGGATTCGCGACCCGTCTCGTACAAGCCCGGCGTCCGTACCCGCTTGCCGGCGACGAGTGTGCGCAGCTTCTCGTACCGCTCGCGGCCCTCGTCTGTGGGCTCCAGCAGTGGGCCGAGGCCGAACAGGCTGCGAAGGATTTCCTCCAGCCGCTTCCTGGTGCGCTCACGGAAGTTGGTGTGCAGAAGTTCACCGACCAGGCCGGTGAGCTCGACGCCGTCCTCGATGGGCCGCCGCCGGTCCCCGAAAGGGTTTTCCCGGAACGCGTCCAGTATCTCGGTGAGCCGCTGTCGTGGGGCCCAGTGCGGGTGCACAGAGTCGTGTTCCGCCGCCTCCGCCGGTATGTCGTCGCGGTCTTCCGGGAGCGGATATCGCTCTTCCAGTAGGCGGAGTTGGAGGGTCCACGCGCTGAAGTACCCGGTCCTGACCCAGTCGCGCAGGTCGACATCACGGACCAGCATGGCGACCAGGCGGTCGGCGGCGCTTTGCGTGGTGTTGACGGCGGCCGACCAGTTCTCCACGTCGCGGTCGGATAGTTGAATCCGGCCGGCACTGGCGAGCTCGCGGATGCGGTGCTGGTTGACGTCATCAAGGAAGGATCGGGTTTCGGGGCCGCCACCGATCAGCGGGATGGCCGGCGCGAACATCCGGTCGAGCTGCATCTGGACCCGGTCCGCCTCATCGACGATCACCAGGTCACTACGGCGGCAGGAGAGTTCGAGGTAGCGGATGCGCTCACGGTTCTGCGGGTGCGGCACCGCGGAGTCGACGAGGCTGGCGGGCGTGGCGACCCATATCGCCGCGTTCACCAACTCGCGGGCGCCGTGATGGCGGGGGCAGCCGGACCAGTAGGGGCAGGCCACTCGATGTCGACTCCACGAGTCGTCCACGAGGTCGCTGCGGCGGCTGGGTGGTTGCAGCCTGGTGCAGGGCGCCTCGCCGAATCCCAGTAGGTCCTCGGGATGTTCCCCTTCCGTGTACCGGAGCGCGTTCAGAGCGCAAGAGGTGCTCAGGTACGCGAACCCGGGGTCGTCGTGGGCGAGCAGGTTGCGTGAGCCGCGGCCGACCAGTCGACGGTGGAGCCGCTCGGCGTGCTGCTGGCGGCCAGAGGCGCCGAGCACCGGGGCGGCCGATCTGGGCACGTATGTGTTGTACAGCTGGACCAGCTTGAGTTGTTCGGCGACGTCCCCGACGACGACGGTCACCTTGAGGTGCCGTCTGGCCAGGTGCACCGCCAGTACGTCCCGCAAGGTGCTTTTACCGGCGCCGACGATGCCCAGCAGGTGCTGGATCCGCGCCACCTCGAAGCCTTCCGCGCGGCGAAAATCCCCGGTCTGGCGCGTGAAGAGATGGATCGCCCGTAGCCGTCCGATCCAGTCCTCGGACTTTACCGAGTCCATGAACGCCGCTGTCGCCAGTAGGTCGTCCCATTCGAATGTCAGCGGTTCGCCGCCGTTCGCCGGCGGCGAGGTGAGATCGTGACCAACCGGCGGCGGTAGAGACGGCTCAGGAAGTCGGATGGTGGCCAGGTGCCGGCCGATAGGGAAGGCGTGTCGGCCGGCCTTCGCGAATGCTAATGGCCGTCCGGCGAACGCCGGTGCCTCATTCAACAACCTCTCGTAGGTTTCCCAGCGGTCCGGCGCCACCGACAGCGAAGGGCGGCGGACGGCCGGACGCTCCGGGTCGGCGACCTCGTAACCGCGAAGCTGGCGGTCGAGCAGCTGGTACTCCTGGAGTGCCTCGGTCCAGGCCAGGCGGCGGCCCCAGGTCCACAGGGTATGCCGTGCCACACGGAGGGTGCGCTGCCCGGCCTCGTCGACGGTTCCCCAGGCCCGCGCGAACGGGTACCCACTGAACAGCGTCCAGGCGTCCACGGCCGGCTCTCCGGCAGCGAACCTCTCCTGGAGGAGGAGTCCGACCTCGATCTCGCATAAGGAAATCAGCCGGGCGGTCTTCAGATCGGGGGCGGCGTCCGACAGGTGGTCGGTCACCTCGCTCAGGGTTTGGGCAGTGCTACGCATGACTCCTCCTCGACAGACCGGTCGGCTGCGGTGCGGTGAACTCGCCCGCGGACAGCAGGCGCACCTGTGCGCCATCTGGCAGGCCACGGCTGAAGCTCTGCCGGTGCCCGGGACGTGCCGCCAACCCATCCGGCACCACGACGTCCAACGGCCCGCCGAGCCGGATGGCGACCTCAGCGGCCCGGAGGGCGGCCAGCACCGGCTGTTCCCGGTCGTGGACCTGGAACGCGCGGAGCATTCCGTCCTGGTCGGTGACGTGGTGGACGCCCAGGCCCGACGGGAGCAACCGAGGCTGATCCTTGAGCCGGGAGCGGACCATCTGCTCAGTGCGGCCGGGAAGCGCCAGGAAGATCCGTAGCGGGAACGGCAAAGCCAGGGCCTGCCCGGACTGATGGGACGACTCCAGTTCACGGCCGCTGGACGGGCAACCACCTTCACACCAGGGACCGTCTGCTGTCACAGGCTTGGCGAGCAGAAGACACCCAGTACAGCGATGCACCAGCCCGTCGATCGAAAAGCGATCGGGCACGGGGGTGTAGAGGCCCTTGACCAGCCTCCATGTCACGGCCACGGTCGGCCGCAGCAGCTCCGCCGGGTTGAACCGGAGGATGACCGGCCGACGGATGAGGAAATCGCGGCATGCCGCGAACCGCTCCACGGTGCCGCAGGCGTCGGCGAGTGCGGCCAGCAAGGCTTCGGCTTCCTGCTCCGGCGCGCCATGCGTGCCGAGGGAAGCCAGCTCAGCGCAGGTACGGGTCGGCTCGTCCGCCGTAGAGTGGATCAGTTGGGCATCCACGGTCAGGAAACCGCCAGGCAGTGCCAGAGGCCACCCCTCCAGCCCCGGGTTCCGGCACCAGGACATCAGCCCCGGCACTCCGGGCGGCACCGGCAGTCCCCGGCGCAGACCCGCCAGCACCACACGGTCCAGGGCGAGTTGAACGCTCGGTGGATAGGGCAACCGGAACTCTGCCGACCGGGCTACCGAGGTCAGGTCGATCACGCCGCGGGCAACCGTGACCAACAGGTCGAGGTCCATCCGCTCGTCCTCGGTCACTGGCTCACCTCCGGTCCGCCTGACTGCCGCGCGGAGCACCAGCGCGCCACCTCGCAGCCGGCGCATTCGGGACCGGGGACGGCCTCGAAGAGCATTTGGGAATGCCAGCCCGACACCTGCTCGCGCAACACCGCCTTGGCGGCCGACCGGGTCGAGGTCGCGAACGGGTCAAGGGTGCGCAGGTCGACGCCGGCGGGACGCAGCAGTTCCAGCTCGACCCTTCCCTTGGCCCGAGAGCCGGGCAGGGTGCCGCTGCCGATGATCTGAACGGCCAGGGCCAGCTGGGGGTAGGTGGCGAGCACGTCGCGACGGGGGCGGTCACTGCCCGAGGTCTTGATCTCCCGCCACACCCAAGAGTCCGCGTCCTGGTACAGCAGGTCGGGCTCTGCCAGGACGACCAGATCGGCCGCGGTGTCGTCAAATGTCATCCGGGGCTCGGTCCGAAACTCCGCCCGTGGCCCGGCCGTACGGATCGGACACACCTCTGCGTGGTGGCGTAGCAACTCCGCACCGAGTACCTGCTCCTGATCGGGAAGCCGGTGTCCCTCGGGCACCCAGTCCACCGGGATCTCGGGGACGCACGGCGTCCGCGGCCGCCGGGCGTGCCGTTCGGCGATGAATGTGTGGACCGCTCGCCCGCGCTCCACAGCCGCCCCCCGTTCTACCGCCTCGTCGACCGGAAGCCGAAGGCTCCGCAGGTAGCCACGGGCCGGACAGCCCTGGTGTCCCCGGCCTGTGGTCGAGGACCAGCTGCGGCGTGGCCGCCCGCGTTCGGTGATCCCGAGCAGCCCCGCGGCCTTTGGAAGGGCAGGGCAGACTGGTGCGATGGCGCATGAGACGCAAGCGGTACCCGGCCGGTACTCTCTGCTGTCCAGCAGCGCGCGAACGGCGGGGGCCCCGTCGGCCCGGTACGCGGCAAGCGCTTGGTGCCGGGTGCCGTCGAAGACCAGGTCGGTGCGGCCGTCGTACAGGGCGAACTGAACGACCCTGATCCGTTCGAGCCGCGGATCCCGGTCTCCCTCCGCCGCGACCAAGGCGGCGATCGCGCATTCCGCCGCGCTTCGTGCACGGAGGCGGTTGACCGGTAGGCGCAGCTCGCGCAGCCGGCCGTCGGTGGACTGGAAACATCGGCCCCAGGCGCTGATCCGGTACTCCACGCTGTCTCGGCCGTCGCCGGTCGCGTACCGGTACCTGTAGACCCAAGGCTGGCGGACGGGGTGCAGGTCCGGGTCCGCGGGGAACGCCTTCTGATACATCCGCAGCGCATGCTCGGTCCACTGTCGTACACCGTCATGCAGCGGACGGCGGCGGCCACGAGGCTCGCTCGGCTGCGGTTCATCCACGGGGCGTTCAAGTTCGTCGGCTGCTGCCATGAACGGGCCGTTGAGAAAGGACTCCAGTGCCTCAGGCTTCTTGGTGGCTGGTGCACGCGGCCGCATCCCGCGCGCCTTTAGCGCGTCGGATGCCGGGCACCGGTATCGTTCCGGGCCGAACATGCCGAGCCGCACGTGAACGACGGAGGATTCCCCGACCAGGCCGTCGGGGGGCCAACTCCCTGTCATAATCTCCTCACTTCTCTGCGCCCAGGGGCGTGTGATCGAGCCGCCCGAGGATTTCCCTTTTCCGTACGGAGCGAGTGCGTTGCTTCCTGGAACTCTCCTTGACGGTCGTTACCGAGTGCTGCGAAGGCTCGGCCAGGGAGGCGAGGGCGAGATCTTCGTCGCCAGGGACGAGCGCGGTCGCCGGGACGTGGCGGTCAAAACACAGTTCGCTCGCACCTTCGAGTCAACGACCGCCTATGCCTCCGCCGCCCTCCCCTTGGAGGACGAACTTGGTCGACTGCGACCCATGAGTAACGTGCCGGGGATCCCAGAGGTACTGGGAGACGGCTATTACGGACGGAGCAAACGGCGGTACATCGTGATGGAACTGGTCGATGGCGTAACAATCGCGTCGTGGATCATCGAGCATCAGCCCGTTCCGGCGGCCGCGGCCGTCTCAGTCGTCGCGCAGCTCTGCGAGATTTTGGACGGCGTGCACGCCAGGGGGTACGTGCATCGGGACGTCTCGCCGAACAACGTGATGCTGCAGCCAGACGGCCGGGTCCGGCTCTTGGACGTGGGCATCTCCACCGGGGCCGGGGACATCAACGAGGATCCTCGCGGCACTCCCGGCTACGCCCCACCGGAGCAGTACGACCGGACTGCGGAGATGACCCCGCAGGTCGATGTCTTCTCTCTCGGCGCGCTGCTGTTCGCGATGGTCGTCTCGCGGCTGCCATACAGCGATCTGGAGGGCCGGCCCGACTCCACGACCCCGGCATTTCCACATGACTTCCGCGCGGAGATGCCCGAGACACTCCGGAGCCTCGCACTCGCCATGGTCTCCGTCGACCCGCGTGAGCGGCCGGACGGTATGACAGAGGTGCTGCGCAACCTGCGGCCGATGCTGCCCACACCTGGCTCAGCCGCCTCCTCCAAGGCCACACGTCCCGACCCGACCACGCGTTACCGCCTCGGATCGCCGCTGCCATGAGCCGCTCGCGGACGGCGGGCCTCCGGCTCGCCGTCATGGCAGGCACCTCAACCGTTCGACGGCCGCGTCGAGGTCGTGTTCGCCGAGTTGTCTCAGAAGGGCCCGAGCCCGGACGATCGCCTCCTCCGCCTCCCCAGGCCGGCCGCCGCCGCGGAGCGTGTCCGCGAGCCAGACCAGCGTCCGGGCCTCCCTACTGCCGTAGGTCAGCGACCGGTACAGGTCCCGAGCGTGCTCGAAGTCCGCGATGGCGGCCTCATACTCACCGAGGGCCGCCCGGATCCGGCCTAAGCTGAAAAGCGCGTGCGCCTGACCATTGACATCATCGGTGTCGTTGAGCAGTGTCAGTGACTGCAGGCAGTGCTCCAGACTCTCGTCGTACCGGCCCAGGTCGTAGAGGGCGCTTCCGATCCCGTTCAGCGCGGCCCCTTGGCCGAGCAGGTCGCCAAACCGCTCGAACGCGGGCAGGGCTACGGTGAAGTGCTCCAGTGCCTCACCCGGTGCGCCGCTCTCGCGAAGCAGGACACCGAGGCTGTGGTGTCCCAGCGCAGCACCCGGGACATCTCCATCGTCCTCGCTCACCCGCACGGCGCAGCGTAGTTCACGTGTCGCCCGCGGAAGGTCCCCAAGGCCCCGGTGAGTGCCCCCGAGCATCCGGTGAACCATGGCCACGTCCGCTGGACCGCCCTCTCGACCCGCGGCCTCAAGGGCACCGGTCAGGTATTTGAGCGCGTCGAGATTCCGGCCGGAGCGCCACTGGAAGGTCACCAGGGTCATCGACAGCAACCACGTATATCGGTCAAGACCACGCTCCTTGGCCAGCACGACGGCCGCCGTCAGGGTCGAGTATTCGGCCTCGAACCAGGACATCGCGTCCATCGCACACGTAGGAGCGACGACTTTGACGCCCCGTGGTTCGCCGATCGGTAGCCAACGGCCTGGAACCAGCTTGCGATCACAGGCCCAGGCGTTGTGCAGCAGGAACTGCAGCACCCGCTCCAGCACCCGGTCTCGGTCGGCTTCGTTCTGTCGGTCCGCCAGTTCGCCAGCGTAGATGCGGACCAGGTCGTGGAGGTGGAAGCGTTCGAAGATCGGCTCGGTCACCAGGCTCATCCGCATCAGGTCGTCGATCGCGTTGTGGACGCCGGCGGCGTCGTCCGGTTCGAGCGCCCGCAGCGCCTCCCAACTGAGCGTCGGCCCCGGGTGGACCGCCAACTGCCAAAAGAGCCTCGATGCCGACGCCGACAGGAGCCTGTGGGACGCCTCCAACGACAAACGGATGCTCAGATCCTCCGAGCCGAGGTCGAGGGCGCGCAGTCTGGTGCTCTCCTGCCGCAGTTCGCGGACCATGCCCGCGAGTGCCTGCGCCGGGCGCTGCGCGATCCGCGCGGCCATGATCCCCAGCGCCAAAGGCACACCGGCACAATGCTCGACCAGGTCGTCGACGAACGGGACGGCCATGCGCATCCGCTCCTCGCCCAACCGTGTCCGCAGCAGTTCGGTGGCCTCCTGCCGGTCCAGCGGAGCGAGGTCGATGAGCTCGGCCCCCTCTCTGATCGCCAGACCGTGCAGCTGGCGGCGGCTGGTGACGATCGCCGCGCTGGCCCCGAGGCTGGGAAGCAGCAGCCGGGCATGGTCCTCGTCGAGTGCATTGTCCAAGATCAGCAGAACTGCACGGTCCGCGAGCGCGGTCCGGTAGGCGGAGACCATGCCGTCCATCGTCGGAGTCACGGGGCGAACTCCAAGCTCGTTCAGAAATCTGGCCAGGACGGGGCCATGCCGCTCCGGCTCTCGTGGTGAGAATCCGCGCAGGTCGGCGTAAAGGGTCCCGTCCGAAAAGCTCTGCTTGACCAAGGTCGCCGCTCGTGCGGCGAGAAAGGTCTTCCCAATACCGGGCATGCCCGTGAGCACGGCGACTCGGCTACGTCCGACGGTCCGCCCCAGGAGAGTCTCCACGAGCCGGTCAAGCTGCGGCTGACGGCCGACCAGGTCAACGGGCTGTGCGGGAAGCTGATGGGGGATCGAACGGACCGGTGCGGGTGGGACTCTAACCGTCGCAGGGGCAGGCCTCTCCGGTTTGGCGAGGAGCAGCAGATGGACTGTGGGTCGGCCGAACCGCCGCTCCCAGTGGGCGAGCAGCGGCTCGATCTGGTCCAGTCTGCCGAGAGCGTTCAGGGAACGCACCTTAAGTTCGAGCAGGGTCTCGCTGTCCGGCCAACGGATCAGCCCTGCGTCGGCGCGCTCGAGCGCCGCGAGGGGCTCCCCGCATTCCAGCTCGGCGAGGGCACATGCTGCCGTCACCTCCCGAAGTTCGGCGATGAGTTCGGCCCGCTTGTGTTCGAAGGTCTCGCCGGGCATGTCCTCCAGAGGTATCGTCCGCCATTCGCCAAGTGCGGATCGGAGCGCCTTGAGCCGCGCCGACGAGTTCTCTGCCGTGTTCGCGGCGCGCTGGAATTCTTGGAAGCGGGTGTAGTCGATGCTCTGCGGATCGACGTTAATCTGACAGAAGCCCCGCTCGTTCCGATGGGTGACATCCGGGATGGATTGCCGCAATTGATAAAAACACTGGCGGATTCGATTGGCGTTCGAATCCTTGCCCGGCCATAGGTAACGAGCGATGCCGGCGTGTGAGACACGCTGACCGGGAGCTAGCAGTAGCACGGCTAGGAGTTCGAGGGCTTTCGCCGACCTCATCCTGACTGGCAGCCCCGCCCTCAGTGCCACCACGGGCCCTAAGACATGAAACTCCATCATCGTCAGCCCCTTGTTCACCTGCAGTAACACGCCGCCGATCGGCCGCTTTGACTTGACACTGGAAAAGCATGCCATCATGTGCCGGACATGCATTAACGATCGACTAACGCTCATAAATTGGCAATCGCTCGACCGATCTGCCACTCTGCGTCTACTCCACCCCGACCGTTCCATGGAGATCGGAGGAAAGCTGAGCACTTTCAGCTGGGCGCGGCTTCGGGGGCGTCCAAATACGACCCAAAGAGTGAAAATTCGGATGTTTGGGGCAGAAAACCTAAATGCGGAGGAATTTATGAACTCGATGCAGCAAAAGCGCGGTCGGCACGGCACCAGCCGCCATGTGCCGAACCGACGGACTGAGGCGACAGTGCCTCCCCGGCGCCCGAAGCGGCCGCGCCCGACACCTCGCCCCGCCCCTCGGCCAGCCTCGATTGCACGGAGCGGTCGGGAATAGAAGCCGGTCCAACCGACTACCCAACGGATCTAGGAGACCGAATCCTTCGTCGAACTCAAGCTAGGCCCGGGTTGCGTCCACGGAGGTGGTGTACGGCAGCTCCGTACAGCGACACCGTCTTCACGATCGCGCCCCACCAGCCCATACCCACCGCCGGATCAGGCCGGGATGCCGCTGACGAGGTGCCCGATCTTCCTTACGAATTAGAAGGTTAGGGATTCGATTCCTCTCGGCCGCGCAGCAGGTCAGAGGCCCTCCGGGATCATCCCGGAGGGCCTCTTTCATGTCCGTACTGATCAAGAAGTGCGGGCGTGACGTAATGCCAGGTACCCGCTGGGCGCTGCTTGCCCTGGTGACAGCCTGAAAGCATGAGGTACTCCGATAG
>NZ_JBFBCF010000033.1:0-106170 GCF_040683035.1 Streptosporangium sp. NPDC051022
AACGGATGCAGTACCGTCCTGCGTTGTTCGACGGCTTCATCGCCCAGACCGGCCTGATCCTCGAACCGCTGTAACTTCAGCCTTTCAAGCTCAGAAGCATCAGGTGGGCTCGGGTGGCCAAGCAGCTCGCCACGGGCAAGCGGCGGCAGAACCTCGGGTTCGTCTTCCCCTCCACGATCGGCACCCCTATCGAGCCGGGCAACTTCAGCACCCGATGGCGGGCCACCCGGAAGAAAGCCGGGCTCGACTGGCAAAGGCTTCACGATCTCCGGCACGCCTGTGCCTCGTTCCTGCTCGCCTCGGGGGCCTCACCCCGAACAGTGATGAAGACGCTCGGCCACAGCCAGATCGGGCTGACCATGAACACGTACACGCACGTGCTTCCGGACATCGAACGGGCGGCCGTGGACGCGGTCGCCAAGCGGCTGTTCGGATGATCGCGGGAAGCACGAAGGGCCGGACTCCTGGCGGGGTCCGGCTCTTGGCTGTGGAAGGTGACTGTAGACACCTTCCACGAAAGATCAACAGCGGTTGTTCTGGCTGGTAGGGCGCCTGGGACTCGAACCCAGAACCTACGGATTAAAAGATCGCCCTCGGGCCGTTCCGGACGGTTCAATGCAGGTCAGAGGACATGCGTGGTCCATCCTGAACGGCTCTGAACGCCCCTGTATTGCAACCCGGAGTGCAACCCCGGTGCCCGGTGGGCCGGGGCTGAGGAACGAAGTCCCGGACCGTCGATCGCCCCCAGCCCCGTATGGCGATTGTCCATCGCAAGGCGATCGTGAGGGTCGCGGTGAATCCGGAGATCGGCCTCTAGCGAGCTGCCATGAAACTGACTCGTTTCGCCGGCAACCAACTCAGCGCCAATGCGACCTCGCTGGGTGCTAGTCTCCGCTCTTCATGAACCTTGACAGACGCCCCACGGTAACACCCAAGGAAGTGGCGAGGGTAACGATCAACAGGCCCGGACCCATATCCAGGGTGGCTTCAAACGCACCCGGCAGAGAAAAGTTCTTGGCTACCAATCCTGTGCAAAAACCAACCATAAGCACTGCGGCGCTGACGACAACGAACATCAACGCCAGTTCTTTGCGCATCTGGTGCACGGTCATAACGTGATCATACGCCGGTATTCGAAAAAGCGGCGGCGTGGCCCCGGTGCGGCGGCTGATGGGCGAGTACGGCGGGTGCGCGGTGCGGTGGGCGGCTCGCGGTCCCGCCGCTGGCCGAGACCGGCGCCCACGCCGCACGCTCGGGCGGCGTTCGGGCGGCGGGCCGTGCGGCGGCGCGCCGCGCCGCCGCGCTTGATACCCATAAGAATAATTCGGCAGTGATCGCGATACGGCCAAGGCGATACACGTTCGCTTTGGTGAGATTTGCTATTCCCGCGAGCAACTTCCTGCGGGTAGAGCGGCACTCCAGACGAAGACATCGTGGTCCGCCCTGCTTGGACGAGATCAGAGAGTTGAGGCCACCCCCTTCATTCGGGCTGGTGGCTGCGAGAGCGCCGGCGCCCCAAAGAGGTGATGTGGGTGGGGCAGGTCTGCTCATGTGGCTATTGCTGCCGATCCGGCTTTTCGGGCTTGCGAAAACCGTGTAGATCCTCTCCATTCACCCAGTGTTTGCCATGATAGGCGGCCTTTATCACAGAAAAGGTGGAAGTGCCAGATATATGGGAGTGAGGGCTGATTTTCCCATGAGGTAGAGGTGTGTGCGCGCCGGGTGACTGTCACGCCTTCATGATCGATGAGAGTTTCGCTGTGGCGTTGGAACGTGTGAACGGTTCCGCTCGGTGTTGAAGGTCGGGGTTCGGGGACACCGGGCGGGTGCGCGTCGCCGCGTCTGTGCGCCCGGTTGTACGGCGCGGTCCGATGGGGACTGGGCGGCCGAGGCGGCGAAGCCGAAGGGAAGCCCTTCTTCATGTCCTTACCCCCCCTCATGCCCTCGACCTCGAACACCTCCCCGCGCGGCCGTCTGCGCAAGCTGGCCCTGCGGGGCACGCTGGCCGTGGCCCTGGCCGCCGGCGGCCTGGCCGCGGTGGCCCCGGCGGCCCAGGCCGCCGACAAGACGGTGACCTTCTCCTATACCGGTGGCCCGCAGACGTTCACCGTGCCGGCCGGCGAGACCTCGATCGAGGTGGACGCGTTCGGCGCCCAGGGCCAGGCCGGGTACTTCAGTGGAGCCCCGGGTGGCCGGGGCGGGGAGGCCAAGGCCACCCTGGCCGTCACCCCCGGGCAGGTGCTCCGGATCAACGTCGGCGGATCCGGCTACCGATCCGGCCCCGGCTACGGCGGTGGGGGGGCCGGTGGCGTGAGCGATGGGGCCGGCAGTTTCGGCGGCTCGGGCGGGGGTGCCTCGGACGTGCGCACCGGTCCCGGCTACGGCCTGGGCGACCGACTGCTGGTCGCCGCCGGAGGGGGCGGCGGCGGCCACGCGTTGGGCAGGGCCTTCGGGGGCGGCGGCGAGGGCGGCCCCGGAGGCGGCTCCACCGGCGGCGACGGCGCCAGCGGGAGGCTGAGCGCCAACCCCGGAGGCGGCGCGACCGCCACCACCGGCGGGAGCGGCGGCGCCGGAACCGGCGGGAGCGGCCGCAACGGCGCTGACGGCACTTTCGGCGCGGGCGGCGCGGGCGGCGGGGCGCCCAACCTGGGCACCGGCGGCGGCGGAGGCGGAGGCGGCTGGTACGGCGGCGGCGGAGGCGGAGGCCGGGGCCCCAGCAACGATACCGGCTCCGCCGCCGCGGGAGGCGGAGGCGGCAGCGGCTATGGCCCGGCCGGGACCATCTTTTCCACCGGCGTCCGATCGGGCGACGGCGTCGTCACCATCACCTACACCCCGGTCCCCACCATCACCGGCATCAGCCCCGTCAGCGGGCCGGTCGCCGGCGGCACGAGCGTGACGATCACGGGCACCGACCTCGCCGACGCCACCGCCGTCGCCTTCGGCTCCACCGCCGCGACCTCGTTCACGGTGAACTCCGACACCAGCATCACCGCGACCAGCCCCGCGACCACCACCGCCGGACCGGTCGACGTGAAGGTCACCACCCCGTACGGGACCGGCGCCACCACCAACGACGACAAATTCACCTACGTCAAGCCCCCCACCGTCACCCGTATCAGCCCCGCCAGCGGGCCGGTCGCCGGCGGCACGAGCGTGACCATCACCGGCACCAACCTGACCGACGCCACCGCCGTCGCCTTCGGCTCCACCGCCGCGACCTCGTTCACCGTCGACTCCGACACCCAGATCACCGCCACCACCTCCGCCACCACCACCGCCGGAGCGGTCGACGTGAAGGTCACCACCCCCGATGGAACCAGCAGCGCCAGCACCTTCACCTACGTCAAGCCCCCCGCCGTCACGGGTATCAGTCCCGCCAGCGGGCCGGTCGCCGGTGGCACGAGCGTGACGATCAAGGGCACTGACCTCGCCGACGCCACCGCCGTCGCCTTCGGCTCCACCGCTGCGACCTCGTTCACCGTCGACTCCGACACCAGCATCACTGCGACCAGCCCCGCGACCACCACCGCCGGAGCGGTCGACGTGAAGGTCACCACCCCCGGTGGAACCGGCAGCGCCGGCACCTTCACCTACGTCAAGCCCCCCGCCGTCACGGGTATCAGCCCCGTCAGCGGGCCGGTCGCTGGCGGCACGAGCGTGACCATCACCGGCACCAACCTGACCGGCGCCACCGCCGTCGCCTTCGGCTCTACCGCCGCGACCTCGTTCACGGTGAACTCCGACACCAGCATCACCGCGACCAGCCCCGCGACCACCACCGCCGGAGCGGTCGACGTGAAGGTCACCACCCCGTACGGGACCGGCGCCACCACCAACGACGACAAGTTCACCTACATCAAGCCCCCCGCCGTCACGGCGGTCAACCCGGCCACCGGCCCCGCCGCTGGCGGCACGAGCGTGACCATCACCGGCACCAACCTCGCCGGCGCCACCGCCGTCGCCTTCGGCTCTACCGCCGCGACCTCGTTCACGGTGAACTCCGACACCCAGATCACCGCGACCAGCCCCGCCACCACCACCGCCGGAGCGGTCGACGTGAAGGTCACCACCCCGTACGGGACCGGCGCCACCACCAACGACGACAAGTTCACCTACACCAAGGACACCACCAAGCTCGACGCCCAGCCGCTGCTGTTCTCCGTCACCGGCGGCGCGATCAACATCAACCTGCATCCCTCGGCGACCCTCACCGACACCACCACCGGCCAGCCCCTCGCCGGAAAGACCGTCACCTTCAAGGTCGGCACCCACACCGTGTGCACCGATACCACCAACAGCAGCGGCGTCGCCTCCTGCTACGGCCTGGTCCCGCTGGCCACGATCCTGCTCCACCTGTCCTACACCGCGACCTTCACCGGCACCCCCGCCCTGGAGGCCGCCACCGACACCGCCGGACTCATCCAGCACTGACCCCCGGAGCACCACCGAAGGCCCGCCGCAGACCCGGCGGGCCTTCACCGATCACCGCGGATGTCCGGTCAACAGACGTCCAGGGCAAGGCATTGGCGGCTGGTGTCACGTTGAGCGGTGCACGGAACCGAGTTGCCCACTCGTTAACGCCAACGATCCTTACCTTGCCTCTCGCTGGAGGGAGGACGCGCAGCGCTGCCGTTTGATACCCATCGGAATGATGCGGCAGTGTGGCAGCATGATCGAGAACGCTTCGGACTGCATGGAGGTTCGTGTCACTGTCGGCAGCCGCGGGGAGGCGGCTCGTATTTGTTCGGCAGTGGTGGAAGAGCGGCTGGCCGCCGCGGCGCAGATCGTTGCGCCGATCGAATCGGTCTACTGGTGGGCGGGAGAGATCCGGTGCTCCGATGAGTGGCTGGTGTTCATGATGACGGCTGCAAACCGGTTCGAACAGTTGGTGCGGCGAGTGCGAGAGTTGCACTCTTATGAGGTGCCGCAGATTGTCGCGGTTCCCTTGGTGGCCGGTACGGCTGACTATCTGGAGTGGATCAGGCGGGAGACGTCCCCAGACTTCGGCGAGTAGCGGCGATGTCGCCGAGCAGGTCACGGGCGGCTTGGTCCTGGTGGGCGGCGAGGGTCTTCTCGATCGTGGTGAGGTGCTGGAGTCCCCAGGTGGATTCGCTGCGCCGGGCCGATTCCAGGGCGCGGCGGGCGTAGGCGACTCCTTCGGCAACATCACCGATGTGAAGTTGGGCCTGGGCGATGTCGGCGTAGACAACGGCCACCTTCTTGTGGTCACTGCCTTGGGCGACGGCAGACAGTGCGGCTTGTCCGGCCTCGATCACCCGGTGTTCGTCGCCGAGCCGTACGTAGGTGGACAGCTTGAAGGCGGCCATGCGGCCGGGGTCCAGGAAGCGGGTCCAGGCGCGTTCCCGGTGTGGCCGGGCGCGGCTGTAGGCGTCCTCGGTCTGGTGCAGCAGGTCGAGGGCGTGGCGGTTGCCGAGGGCGGCGAGTTCTTCGGCCTGGCGGCTGAGCAGCCATGCTCGGGTGGCGTCGTCGCCTTGGGCGGGCAGGAACCGCTGGGCCTGTCGTACGGCCTCGTAGGCGGCGCGCCCTTGGACGGCGTAGGACTTGTAGGCGTGGGTGCACGCCTGGATGATCGGGTGCCCGCTTTCCTTGGCGGCCAGAGCGGCAACACGGTCGAAGGCGAGGGACTGGCCGGGTTGCTTGAGGTCCCAGGCGATCCAGGAGGCGAGGGTCGCGGCCTCTCCGGCGGTGGCGGCCAGGCGTCGGCGAAGCCGGTCGGGTGGGCTGTTCTGGAGCAGGTTGCTCAGCTCGTTGATGTGGGTGGTGAGCCCCTGGTAGATGGCTCGGGCCGGCAGAACAAACTCTAGTGCTCCGTTCCTCAAAGCAGGTAGATAAAACGGCGTCGGCTCCGACGAGGTTCGGGAGCCGGACGGCCCCAGATCCAAGGACGAGCGCGGGCATTGAGCTGCGCGGTCGCCACAGCGGTGGCGTAGGCGATCTCGTCGGGGCCGGCGAAGGTCTGCCCGGCCAGTGCCTGGCGCCGGAAGATGCGCCACCAGGCTTCCTGCAGGTTGAGCCAGCAAGCCCCCTTGGGGATGAACACCTGCTGGATCCGCGGATGCCCGGTGAGCCACTCGCGGGTGGAGACACTGTTGTGGCTGGACAGGTTGTCGGTGATCACCGCGATCATCCCGTCCGGGTTGGCTTTCTCCAGCAGCGCCAAGAAACGCTGCCAGTCGGCGCTGTTACGCGAGGATGCGCACATGGTGACCGCATGGCCGTCGGCGATGCGCAGGCCGCCGTACACCCAGGTCTTCTCCGGGCCACGACTGTAGACCAGGGGTGTTTTGACGCGTCGCCCGTCAGGTGTCCACCCGGGCGCGGGATCGAAGGTCCGGGGCACGACGGGGCCGAGCTCGTCGGCGGCCACGACCGTCACTCCCGGCGGCGGGCAGGCATAAAGGGCAACGATGCGGGTTCTTTTGGGGCGAACTGCGGGTCGTGGCTGGTGGCCCAGGACCGGGGGCGGCGCCAGCGCACACCCTCGGCCAGCAGGATCCGCCGCACCTGCGAGCGCTCTACCGCAATGCCCATCTCGTGGGCGGCTGCGGTCAGGCTGTCCAGCGTCCAGGCCCCCGTCCCGGCCTCATCGGCCGCGGCCAGTTCGCCGGTTGCCTGATCACGCGTCGGCCGCCCCGCAGGCTGGGTGCGGACCAACGCGATGATCTGCGAACGCTCGGCCTCGCTGATTCGCCGTTTGCGGCCGACGCCGGGCCGGTCTCCCAGCCCGTTCAGCCCTTCGGTGTTGAAGCGTGCCAGCCGGTAGCGCACCGTCTTCTCCGCGCAGCCGAGCTCGCGGGCGATCTGCGGCACCCGCAGCCGTTCCCAGCTCAACGCGATGATCCGGGCCCGTCGTATCCAGTCGGCTGGGGCGTGCCGGGCACCGGCCAGCTTGCGGATCTTGCGTTCCTCGACCGTGTCCTTCGGTGCCCGCGCGAACAGGAGCTTCGGCACTGCCTCACCGCCCATCAACGACCCGCTGGGCCCTGATCGTACGTCTAATCTCACCACCTAAAAAGGAACGAAGCACTAGGCGGTGGAAGCCGATGGTGCGGGCTTCGAGACGTTCGACGGTCTCCTCGTCGAGGGCCTGGGGGCCGGTGAGCGCGCGGGTCAGGCGTTCCCAGGGGTCGGCGATGGTGGCCGCGGCTTCGGCGGTCATTCCGGCGGCGAGCAGGAGCATCGTTCGGCGATCCACATGAGCGTCCAGCCTTCCCACGATCCAGGCCAGTGTCAGAACGTCGACGTCCCATGGAGCGGCGATCTGGTTCTGGCCGACGGCGACAGCGCTTTCCACAGAACGCCAAAGCGGGCATGACGCCGGGCCGGTGCCGCTCCAAGGCACACAAGGCCGAACACCTCGGCTACGCGGGCCGCCGTGTCCTGGTCTCCCGCAAGTGGTCCAACAAGACCCTCCGCGACCACAAGGCCGATCGCCGCGCCTGGGTCCTCGACAGCTCGGCCTGCCCGCCGACGCCGAGACCGACCCGCACCGCTACGTCTGGCGCCCCGTCACGACCAAGGACCCGACCCGGACCCCGCTACCGGTCCGGCTGCTGCGCGGCGTGGCCGACCGACAACGAACCCGCGCCCGGCTCGACGAACTGCGCGCCAGAGCCGACGGCAGACCCCTCACAGAACTTTCGGCAACTTCGGCCATGAGGGAGGCGGCATGACCATCGGCACCAAGCTTCTCGTCTCTGCTTCTGAGGCAGCTCAGATGCTCGGGATCGGCAAGACCAAGATCTACGAGCTGATGGCCTCCGGGGAACTGCGTTCAGTCAAGATCGGCCGTTCGCGGCGCATCCCCGTTGAGGCACTGACCGCTTTCGTTTCGGCAATCGAGCAGGAGGCAGCATGACCAGCGGTCGGAAGCGTCGTCCCCAGGGGGAGGGCTCGGTTCACCAGCGTAAGGACGGGCTCTGGGCCGGTGTGGTCGATCTCGGTTTCGTCGACGGGAAGCGCAACCGCCGGACCGTTTACGGCCACACGGAGCGGGAAGCCCTCAACAAGCTCGCTGAACTCCGGGACGCTCAGCGCAAAGGGCAGAACTTCGCGGCCAAGCCTCGGAAGTTCGCCGACTGGCTCGATGAGTGGATCGAGACGAAGCGGCGGCAGGGGACCCGGCCGTTGACCCTGCGGGGCTATCGGCAACTGATCAAGGATCACGTCAAGCCTGCGCTCGGCCGCAAGCAGCTCGACAAACTCGCCCCCACCGACGTGCGGCGGCTCATCGAGGCGAAGGCCGAATCGGGGCTCTCGGCCGCCACCGTCAAGCAGGTCCACGGGCTGATCCGGAACGCGCTGGGCGACGCCGAGCGGGAGGAACTGGTGCATCGCAACGTCGCCAAGCTGGTCAAGCCTCCGTCCGTGCGCAGGGAGGAGGCCAGGGGGCTCACGATCGAGGAGGCAAAGCGGCTGCTCACCGCGATCGAAGGCGATCGGCTCGAAGCCTTCTGGATCTGCGCGCTGACTCTCGTCCTACGACGCGGGGAGCTCCTCGGGCTCCGCTGGGATGACATCGACTTCGCCAACGGACTGCTCGCCGTACGGCAGACGCTTCAGCGGGCGGACGGCTCCCCCCGGTTCGTCGATCCCAAGACGGACCGGTCCCGTCGGGTCGTCCCCGCCCCGGAGCCGACCTTGGCGGCGCTGCGCAAGCACAAGAGGGCTCAGGCGGCCGAACAGCTCGCCGCGGGCAAACGGTGGCAGAACCACGGGCTCGTCTTCCCCTCCACGATCGGCACCCCCATCGAGCCGGGCAACCTCAACACCCGGTGGCGGGCCACTCGGAAGAACGCCGGGCTCCACTGGCTGAGGCTTCACGACCTCCGGCACGCCTGTGTCTCGTTCCTGCTCGCCTCGGGGGCCTCGCCTCGCACCGTGATGAAGACGCTCGGTCACAGCCAGACCGGGCTGACCATGAACACGTACACGCACGTACTTCCGGACATTGAACGAGCGGCCGTGGACGCTGTCGCCAAGAGGCTGTTCGGATGATCGACGGCGAACGATGGGCCGTACGAGGAGGTGAACCTGTCACATGTGCTCAGGGGCTCGTGGTCGACGAAAAGCCCAAGGTCTTCACGCCGACCACGGCCCTTTGGCAGGTCAGGCCCTCTAGGCTGTCAAAGGTGGCTGTCACCGCCCTCTCAAAGAAGATCGGTGACCGCCGTTCTGGCTGGTAGGGCGCCTGGGACTCGAACCCAGAACCTACGGATTAAAAGTCCGCAGCTCTAACCATTGAGCTAACGCCCCGCTGGAGACAGCGTACCGAGGATAGTGTCCACTAACGTCCGTCGCCAGGCCCGGACGGGGCACCTGTTGGCCGAATCGTGTGTGGAGGCGGGAGAGGGATCATACAGTGGCACTCATGACGAGCTCGGGGTTTGAGCCCGCCGGGGGTGTTCGCGTGTCCTCACGGCAAGGGTATGTCGTGGTCGACGTGGAGACCACGGGGTTTTCTCCGGCCAAGGGAGACCAGATCTGCGAGATCGCTCTCGTCTCCCTGGACGCCGAGGGGACGACCGTCGACGAGTGGCACTCACTGATCAATCCGCGGCGCGGTACGGGGGCCGTGCACGTGCACGGGATCACCGGTGCGATGGTCGCCAGGGCGCCGGTGATCGAGGAGGTGCTCGACGAGGTCTGGGGGCGGATCGCCGGGCGTGTCCTGGTGGCGCACAACACCTCCTTCGACCTGCGTTTCCTCCGGGTTCTGCCGGAAAGTCACTGGCTCACCGAGACCCTGTGCACGCAGAAGCTGGCCCCTGACTTCATCCCCGGGGGCAAGTGGACCCTCGCCGCCTGCTGTGAACGGGCGGGCATCCCTCTCTCCGGCGCGCACGCCGCGCTGGTCGACGCCCGGGCGACCGCCGAGCTGCTCCGCTTCTACCTGCGCCAGGGCGTCTCCTGGGGGCGTGAGCTGGACAGGGCCGCGCAGACCCCCGACTGGCGGCCCAGCGGGAGGCCCCAGCGGCCCGCGCTCCGGCGGTAGGCCTCGGCGGCCGCAGGTCCGGCCCCCCGCCCGGAGGCCGGTCCGGAGGCCGGTCCAGAGATCGGTCCGGAGGCCGTCGCCGAGGTGTTCGGCGATGTTCGGCGGGACGTTCAGCGGTAGGCGGGGATGCCGGTCAGGGCCTCGCCCAAAACGAGGGTGTGGATCTCCTGGGTGCCCTCGTAGGTCAGCACGCTCTCCAGGTTGTTCATGTGCCGGATCACCGGATATTCCAGGGTGATGCCGTTGCCTCCGAGGACCGAGCGTGCCTGACGCGCGATGTCCAGGGCGGCGCGGACGTTGGCGAGTTTGCCGAAGCTGACCTGGCGGGGGGTGAGGGTGCCCGCGTCCTTCAGACGGCCCAGGTGGAGCGCGGTGAGCTGGGCCTGCCCCAGACCCACGTACATCCACGCGAGCTTCTCCTGGGTCATCTGGAAGCCGCCTATGGGCCTGCCGAACTGGACGCGGGTCCTGGAGTAGTCGACGGCGCTCTCCAGACAGGCGCGGGCCGCGCCCACGACGCCCCACAGGATGCCGAAGCGGGCCTCCGACAGGCACGACAGGGG
Source organism: Streptosporangium sp. NPDC051022 (assembly GCF_040683035.1). Classification (NCBI taxonomy): domain Bacteria; kingdom Bacillati; phylum Actinomycetota; class Actinomycetes; order Streptosporangiales; family Streptosporangiaceae; genus Streptosporangium; species Streptosporangium sp. NPDC051022. Next base: position 10,582 of record NZ_JBFBCF010000033.1, read on the forward strand.
GCCTTTCAGGCCGCGGACCCCGGGCAGTACGGCCGCCGCCGGAAGACGGACGTCGTCGAAGTACAGCGACGAGGTCACCGAGGCCCGCAGGGACATCTTCCGGTGGATCTCCGGGGCGGAGAAGCCGGGCGTGTCGGCGGGGACGACGAAGCCGCGGATGCCGTCCTCCGTCTGGGCCCAGACCACGGCGACGTCGGCGATGGAGCCGTTGGTGATCCACATCTTGGCGCCGTTGAGGATCCAGTCTCCCGAGGGGTCCTGCTTGGCGTGGGTGCGCATGCCGGCGGGGTCGGAGCCGTGGTCGGGCTCGGTGAGGCCGAAGCAGCCGATCGCCTCGCCCGCCGCCATCCGGGGGAGCCACTGCTCCTTCTGCTCGGCGGAGCCGTACTTCCAGATGGGGAACATGGCGAGGGAGCCCTGCACGGAGACGAACGACCGCAGGCCCGAGTCTCCGGCCTCCAGCTCCCGGCAGGCGATGCCGTACGAGACGGCGTCCAGGCCGGCGCAGCCGTATCCGTCGAGGTGCATGCCCAGCAGGCCGAGTGAGCCGAGCAGCGGGCTCAGCTCGCGGGCGGGGAAGACCGCCTCCTCGAACCAGTCGCCCACGTGGGGGAGCACCTTGTCGGCGACGAACCCCTTCACGGTGTCACGGATGAGGTGCTGTTCCTCGGAGAACGCGTCGTCGATGCGCAGGAGGTCATCCATGGGGTGTTCCTCTCTCGTCGGCCCCTGTCAGGGTATTGCCGATGGTTCGGGGAGGGATGTCAGGGTCGTGCCAGGGGGAATCCCGATGTGAGCGATGTCCTTTGTCGGGCAGTCTGAAGACATGAACGAAAACGACTTCTCGGGTGTCAGGCAGCTCCGCAGGACCAAGGACGGGCGCATCATCGCCGGTGTGGCCTCCGGCCTCGGACGGTACATCGGAATCGACCCCAACATCATCCGGGCGGCCCTCGCCATCGCCACCTTCTTCGGTGGCCTCGGGGTGGGGATCTACGCGATCGGCTGGCTGCTCCTGCCCGAAGAGGGCAAGAACTCCTCGATCGTCCAGGACCTGGTCAGCAAGAACAAGGACAACCCGGTCTGGCTGGACGCCAGGGCCAAGGCCGAGCAGGGCTGGGCGAAGGCCGAGCAGAGCTGGTCCAGGACCACCCACCAGCGCGGGCCGCAGAACACGGCTCCGACCTACCCCACCCACCAGGAGCCGGCCCCCTACCAGGCCCCGGCCCCGCAGTACCCCGAGGCTCAGCGCCACGACGGCCCCACCCCCCAGGCGTGACTCAGGCGGTCGCCTCGGCGCGAACCTTCTCGATGATCTCCGTACGGGACCGGATCCAGAGTACGGCCAGCGCGGCCGCGACGAGCAGACCCGCCGCGCCGGCCGTCGCCACCACGATCTCGGGGCCGTACCTGTCGGTGGCGGCACCTCCGATGAGGATGCCGATGCCCTGCGAGGCCAGCAGGCCCGACTGCACGAGCCCGAAGGCCAGGCCCCGCCGCTCGGCGGGTACGCACTGCACGAACGCGGTGTTGGCGGCCAGCTGGTAGGCGCCGCCGACGCCCGACAGGAACCACAGGACCAGCACCACGGCGAGCGGCGGCCGTAGCGCGCAGGCGATCAACGGCGCGCAGGTCAGCATCGCCAGCCAGCCCATCACACGCAGCCGTGTCGACGGGGTGACGTATCGGCCGAACAGGAACGCGCCGACGATCGTCCCGGTCGGTATGGCGCCCATCAGCAGACCGGCGACGAAGGAGATCCGCTGCGGGTCGTCGGTCAGTGTCGCGGCGTACGGGGTCGCGATTCCCTCGGGGAGCACGTAGAAGCCGCACAGCCAGGCGAAGAGGACGAGCGTTCGCAGCCGGAGGTCGCCGAAGACGAGTCTGGCGCCCGCGTGGGTCATGGTCCACATGGAGGGCTCGCCGGCGTCGCCGCGGACGGGGGAGGGGCGCCGCCGTACTCCGGAGACCAGGATGAGCGCGGAGGCCAGGTAGGTGGCCGCGTCGAGGGCCAGTGCCCGGTACGGCCCCATGCCCATGATCAGCGCGCCGCCGAGGGCGAAGCCCAGCATCTGTGCCCCCTGGTTGGTCATGTTCTGCAGGGCGGAGCCCACGACGTAGCGGTCGCCCTCGAGGATCTCGGGGAGCAGCGCCGCCCTCGCGGCCGAGAACGGGGCGCTGAGCAGCACCACGCAGAAGACGAGCGCGCACAGGGCGGTGAAGGGCGTGCCGGGAATCGCCATGATCGCGACCATGACGGCTCGCAGCAGGTCGCATATGATCATGATGCGCCGCCGGGCGTGGCGGTCGGCGAGGGCCGCGAGCAGCGGGCCGCCGACGATCGGGGGCAGGTAGGTCAGCGCGTAGACCGACGCCGTGGCCAGGGGTGAATCCGTTCGCTGGAAGACCAGCACGGACAGCGCCACTCGTGAGAGCTGGTCGCCGAGGAGGGAAAGCCCCTGGGCCATCCAGAGCGCGCGAAACTCGCCAATGGCGATGATTTCGCCATACGTGGCTTGGCGCTCGACGGGGCGGCGGTGCCGCCCGGGTAGCCGGCCGGGCCGGGTGGCCGCCATAGGACTCCGCTGGGCTGCAGGCACATTGACTGTGGGTGGTCAGTATGTAACCTACGGTGCCCGTTGAAGCGCCGTCGCGCAACTGAAAGCAATCAACAGGATGCGGGCTGTAGCTATAAATTGGGATATTTCCCGGTAAGGTCGGGATTGGCGGGAAACGTGGCTTTAGCTACCAGCCGAGCTCGTGCAGCCTGTCGTCGTCTATGCCGAAATGATGGGCGATCTCGTGAACTACGGTGATCTGCACTTCTGTCACCACCTCATCCTCCGTCGCGCAGATTGCGCAGATCGGGTTGCGGTAGATCTCAATCCGGTCGGGTAGCACCCCTGCGTACCAGTCGCCGCGCTCGGTGAGCGGAACCCCCGTGTACAGACCCAGCAGATCCGGTTCGGGCGGATCGTCCACGACCACCACGACCACGTTGTCCATGACTTTCGTCAGCTCGGGAGGGATCGTGTCCAGCGCTTCGGCCACGAGCTCCTCGAACTTCTCTCGCGAGACCTCGATCACACTCGCCATTGTGCCCCGTGTTCGTGGGTAAGGGGGTTGCGCATGGATCTCACGAACTGGGGCCGGACGCTCCGCCGCTTCGCGACGGGGCGAACCATGCGCGGCACGGCCGTGGTGGTCGTGGCCGTCGCGTGCGCGTGGCTGGGGGTCATGCTGGGCGGGGCCGTACGCGCCAACGTGGGCCCCGTCGAGATCGGCATGTCCGCCGAGCCGTCGTGGACGGGGGAGACCGTCCTCGACGCCCACCCGTTCGGCACCCTGCTGTTCGACACCCACGACGCCCCGGTCACACTGCGCATCACCCTGGAGAACATCAACACCGCCCGGGTCGGAGTGATCCTGGAGAACCCCCAGCTCTCCGCCCAGCTGCCCGCCATGCTGGAGAAGGAGCTCCGCGAGGGGGTCAAGGCGCTGGTACTGCGCGCCCTGCTGTGCGGCCTCGCCGGGGCCCTGCTCGGCTCACTGATCGTCTTCCGGCGGCCGGGGGCGGCGCTGGCCGGCCTGCTGAGCGTGGTCGTCGCGATCGCCGGTACGGGGGTCGCCGTCGCCATGACCTTCCGCCCGGACTCGGTGATCGAGCCGAAGTACACCGGCCTGCTCGCCGGGGCGCCGTCCCTGGTGGGCGACGCCGAGTCGATCGTGACGAAGTTCGAGTCCTACCGGGCCCAGCTCGCCAAACTGGTCAACAACGTCTCCCAGCTCTACGACGCGGTCTCGGCCCTGCCCATCTACGACTCCGCCGATCCGGCCTCGATCCGGGTGCTCCACGTCTCGGACATCCACCTCAACCCCATCGCCTGGAACCTCGTCCACTCGGTCGTCACCGAGTTCAAGATCGACGCGATCGTGGACACGGGCGACCTGACCGATCACGGCAGCGGCCCCGAGAACAAGTTCGCCGAGGAGATCGGCAGGTTCGGCGTGCCGTACGTCTTCGTCAGGGGCAACCACGATTCCAAGACCACCCAGAAGGCCGTCGCGAAGCAGAAGGGGGCCGTCGTCCTCGACGACTCCGTCAAGACTGTGGCCGGACTGCGCATCTACGGCCTGGGCGACCCTCGCTTCACCCCCGACAAGTCGGTGTCCGTCGACTCCGATCTCGACTCCCTCGCCGCCCTGGGGCGCTCCCACGCCGCTCAGCTCGCCCAGGAGCCCAAGCCGGTCGACCTCGTGGCGGTGCACGACCCGACGATCGCCGGCGGGTTCTCCGGCTCGGTTCCCATGATTCTGGCCGGCCACTCCCACGAACGGTCCACCGAGATCCTCCCCTCGGGAACCCGTCTCCTCGTGCAGGGATCCACCGGAGGCGCGGGCCTGCGCGGCCTGGAGCACGACGAGCCCACCCCCGTCGCGGCCTCTGTCCTCTACTTCGACCGCAAGACGCACCGCCTGCGGGCCTGGGACGACATCACGCTGGGAGGCCTCGGAGAGCAGTCCGTCCTCATAGACCGTCACGTTGAGAGTGCCCCTGGCCGTACAATTTCTCCTGGGCCGACGGTCACCCCGTCCCTGACGGGATCGACCACCGGCACCACGACGCCTTAAGCCGGAACGCCGCTTTGGCATCGGGGTCAAAAGTCCCCTATGCTTCAGAGGTCTCCAGCGGAAGACGGCAACGGAGCGGGACGACAGTTCCGAGCCCCCATCGTCTAGTGGCCTAGGACACCGCCCTTTCAAGGCGGCGACACGGGTTCGAATCCCGTTGGGGGCACTGTCGAGCGAAAGCTCGCCAGGGAAACGGTAGGTCGAAGACCTCCGAAGAACTGGTAAGCTAAGCAAGGCAAGAAAGACGGAAGCGAAAACTTCCGACAAAGCAATATCAAGGTCCTGTAGAGCAGTTTGGAGTGCTCGCCACCCTGTCAAGGTGGAGGTCGCGGGTTCAAGTCCCGTCAGGACCGCTCTGGTAGGTGTTCGATCCACCACCGAGGTCAGGTAGCTCAGTTGGTACGAGCGTCCGCCTGAAAAGCGGAAGGTCGGCAGTTCGACCCTGCCCCTGACCACAGCAACTGAGCAGCAGAAACGCCCCGAGCCAATCATGGCCCGGGGCTTTTTGATCTTTAATGACAGCAACACTGACAGCAACGTCAGCTTGCACACCTGTCGGCTGAACCGCCTTCGCTCAAGCGTCTCGCCAACTTGGCCAGTATCTCGACGTCAGAAGTGGGCAAGCAGTGGACGTGAGGATCGAGATCCAGTGCAGGCGCGGACACGTTGAAGCCGTACCACTCCTGGATGATCATGAGGACGACATCGTGTTGAGGTCGGCCGAGGGCTTCGGCGATGTCCCCAAGCTCCTCGCGCCTAGGTGGGCGCACATACTGTCCGTTGGCAACGGAGCACCACCATGGTGCCGAACGCACACGGTTGGACCTCCTGGACAACTCTTCAAACGTTATCCCGCAGGTATTTAGAAAGCGGACTCTGTCGCTAAATAGCTTCTTCATTACTTTTGCTCCGATCAGTAGAAGGTTGCTATCGATATATCGCGATATATCGAAGCTATATCGCGAGCGTGGTGATCGCAAGCCTGAAGGGTCACAGGTAAGTAAAACGCCCCAGAACGGTAAGGTTCTGGGGTGTCGCGGCTGACGTGATCAGTTAGCCAAGGCATCTCCGAGCTTCCCGAGGGCGTTGCGCTTGTCGTCGAGGGAGACGTGGGCGTAGATGGTCATGGTCACCTCGATGTCGCTGTGGCCGACGATGTCGCGAACGGTCTGGGGCGGTACGCCGAGGTTGAGCAGCAGCGTCACGCAGGTGTGCCGAAGGTCGTGAAAGCGCATCTCGCCGAGCCCGGCGGCCTTGCGGATGGCTCCCCAGCTCCGCCGGAGGTTGTCCGGCTCCATTGGCGTCCCGCGCCGGGACGGGAAGACGAGGCCGTTCTCCTCCCAGTCCTCCCAACAGTCGGAACGTTCGGCGAACTGCCGTCTATGGTGCTCTCGGAGCGCCTCCACGCAGATCGAGGGGAGCGGGACGGTTCGCTCGGAGTCATTGGTCTTGGGCCGGACGAACTGGAGACGTCCTCCGACCCGCTGGAGAGTCCGGATCACTTCGAGCTTGGCGCCGTTAAAGGCGAGCCGCCTTCGGCGTCTCGCCGCGCGTCGGGCGGTCGCCGGCCGCGCTGCGGCTCTTCGGCCGGTCGCGGCCGGCGCCGCCCACGCGCTTGCGATCACCAGGCGGCAGACCCTACAAGGCGCAAAGCTCTTCGCTGACGTTGTCGTGGTGGTGGCCGTGATGATCGCCCACTTCGGCGCGGGCCGTAGCCGGTCGGGGCGATCGACTGCCGCGAACCGACTTCGTCGCCCCTTGCCATCGAATGACGCAGGGTAGATCGAAGTTGACGCTTTGCCGGTGTTGGCTGGGGTTTGGTGATTAGAGTCGCTCATGGCGAGGGTGCTAGGGGCATGCCGTCGAAGGGGCATCACAGCGTCTGAGGAGAGCTGAAGGCGTGAGCGGGGATCTGGTGAGTCTGGCCCATGAGGTGTCGCCGTATGTGACGGCGGCGGTCAGTGCGTACGGCGCGGCGGTGCTGGCCCGGGCGCAGGAGGACGCGGCCGATGCCACGGTGGGGTGGGGGCGGCGGATCCTGCAGCGGATTTTCGGGATCCAGGCCGAAGAGGATGCTGTGCCTGACGAGGTGGCAGAGCTGGCCGACGATCCGGACAACACCGATCTGCAGGCGGCGTTGCGGGTTCAGATCCGCAAACTTCTGGCCGCGGATCCGCAGCTGGCTGCCGAGGTGGCTCAGATGGTTGAGCAGGCCCGCAACCAGGTGGCGGTCGGCCAGGGGCAGGTGAACGCTCAGGCATCCGGTAACGCGCAGCAGGCCAATCTGGGCCAGGGGACGATGAACGTCTCGTTCGGTGCTCAGCGTGACCGATCCGCCGACCGGTAACGTCGAGGCCCAGGCCCAGGGGAATTCCAGGCAGTTCAACCTGGGCCAGGGCACGATGAACGTGCACCTGGCGGCCGAACGTCCGACGACGGCGCTTTTCACCGTGATCCCGCCGCCGGATCTCGTGGGCCGCGATCAGGAGATCAACGCGTTGCTGGCCGGGGTACGGGGTGCCCGGGAAGCGGGCTGCCCGCTGGTGGTGACGGCGTTACAAGGAATGGCCGGGGTGGGAAAGACCGCGTTGGCGCGGGCGGTGGCGGCCCGGCTGACCGGAGAGTTTCCCGATGCCCGGTTAGAGGTGGACCTGTATGGGTTCACTCCGGGCGAGGAGCCTCGCGATCCAGCCGATGTGCTGGCCGAGCTGCTGAGTCTGGCCGGGTTCCAGGCTGCTGATCTTCCGGTGAGCTTGCCGGGTAAATCACAACTGTGGCGATCCTGGCTGGCTGGGCGCGATGTGCTGTTGGTGCTGGACAACGCCCGTGACGCCGCGCAGGTTCGCCCGCTGCTGCCCGGAGCGGCGTCACAGTGCCTCGTGTTGATCACCAGCCGCAACGAGCTAGACGATCTAGACAGTGCGACCCGAGTTCGCCTGGACACCCTTCCAGTCGCGGACGCGCTCACCTTGCTTGACCGTCTATCGGGACGAACGGTTTCCGCTGATGATGAACTCAGGGGAGAGCTGGCCCGCTTGTGCGGCTATCTGCCGCTAGCGCTTCGCCCGGTGGGTGCGTTGCTGGCCGAGGTGTCCGACGCCGAGGTGATAGAGGCGATGCGGTCTGCGGCCCGCCCACTGCTCCACGTCCCCACGGGAGAGCGCGCCGTCGCCGCCGCGTTCAACGTCTCCTACTTCGCGGCGAACACGGCTGAGCAAGCGATGCTGCGAGCTTGCGCCTGGCATCCAGGCCCCGACTTCGACGCCTATTCGCTGGCCGCGTTGACCGAGTGCGCTCCAGCGGTCGCCGCGCTGGCCCTGGCCGGACTGGCTAAACGCAGCATGCTGCTGCGCTTGCCCGGTCGCCGCTATGCCTTCCACGACCTGTTTCTGGGCTACACCCAAGAGCGGGCCTCCCATGACGATTCCGATGTAACGGTCGCCGACGGGCACGAGCGGTTGTGTGCTTACCTGTTCACTACAGTCGATCTGGCGACTGATGAACTTCTTGGGCGTGCCGAGACGCGCGGAGACTCCTATCCTGGCCCGGCGTTAGGCAGCCCCAAACAGGCCCATGATTGGCTGACGGCCGCAACGGCAGAGCTTCGCAACGTGGCCCACTTTGCACTGGCATCCAACTTGCCCTCCGCGGTTCGGCTGTCTCGGATAGTCGCCTGGTGGTTGTTGATGGATAACCGGCCAGATCAGGCCTACGCCTTGCGCACTGAAACCGCTGACCATTGTCATCGAGGAGGAGACCGGCTCGGCCAGGCCGACGCGATGATCGGCTTGGGGGATGTGGCCGCGACGCGGGGTGAGTACGGCGAGGCCAGCGAGGCCTACCGGCAGGCCCGCGCCCTGTATGAGGAGATCGGGGACCGGCTCGGCCAGGCCCACGCGATGAGGGGCTTGGGGGGTGTGGCCGCGACGTGGGGTGAGTACGGCGAGGCCAGCGAGGCCTACCGGCAGGCCCGCGCCCTGTATGAGGAGATCGGGGACCGGCTCGGCCAGGCCGACGCGATGATCGGCTTGGGGGGTGTGGCTCGGATACGGGGCGAGGCCGCCGAGGCCGCCGAGGCCTACCGGCAGGCCCGCGCCCTGTATGAGGAGATCGGGGACCGGCTCGGCCAGGCCCACGCGATGATCGGCTTGGGGGATGTGGCCGCGACGTGGGGTGAGTACGGCGAGGCCGCCGAGGCCTACCGGCAGGCCCGCGCCCTGTATGAGGAGATCGGGGACCGGCTCGGCCAGGCCCACGCGATGAGGGGCTTGGGGGGTGTGGCTCGGATACGGGGTGAGTACGGCGAGGCCGCCGAGGCCTACCGGCAGGCCCGCGCCCTGTATGAGGAGATCGGGGACCGGTTCGGCCAGGCCCACGCGATGATCGGCTTGGGGGATGTGGCCCGGATGCGGGGTGAGTACGGCGAGGCCGCCGAGGCCTACCGGCAGGCCCGCGCCCTGTGTGAGGAGATCGGGGACCGGCTCGGCCAGGCCAACATTTCACTGAGTGAAGCTCGCATGGCGGAAAGCCGAGGAGACTCTGCACTGGCCTGCGTCGCTTTTGCTAGGGCGGGCCGCATCTACGGCATGATTGGGCTTGTGTACTGGGAGAATCACTGTGATCAAGAGCGCAGCCGACTCGGCTGTAGTTGATGTGGTGGCAGCGTTTGTACAGCAACAGAGCCTCCCAACACTGCACACCGACGACCGCCGTCACATGTCCGAACAAGTAAGAAGCCCTCTAGTTCATGATCGTCGCCCGTTTGCAAGCAGGCAGTCATGCCGTGCGTCGTTTCCGGCCCTGAGTCTGGCGAGTGTCCTCTGTGTCAGGCTCAACTGGGACACGTGCGGGATGATCTTGCAGTCGGTGTAGGGTGCGCAGGACGTTCGCACAGCTCACGCCACGTGCGTTGGCTGTACGGCCTCCGCACTCCTAATGAGGTGCTCTTTTAGCTGCTGAGTGGCCGGCTTCCGCTTCTCGGGCCTGGCGCCCCGCAATATGGATTCACTTGCCACCAAATAGCGGTCCGAGCAGGCTGCGGTGGCGACCTCCGGCGCCATGGCCTTCGTGGTTCAGGTCGTCTACTACGTGGTGCCTGGTGAAGGGAGCGTCAGTAACGATGGCTCGGCCAGCTCCTGCTGTGGTCGAGCAAGCAGCCCGTCTACCAGGACGCACGAACGGTCCGGGCCGTCGAGGCGGCGCGGCCCCTGCCGTAGCCGGATGTGTCTTTGGTCTGGAGCCCCGCCACTCCGAAGAGCGGCGGGGCCACTTCACGGCGTGCGGCTAGTTGTCGTCGTCACCCGCGAAGGGGAAGCCCGAGACAAGAGGTTTGAACGTGAGGAATGACGGGACGACACCCACGGTGGCGCTGGCGGCGGTTCCGGTGATGGTGCGCTCGACCGGTGCGGACTGGTGCGGCATGGTGCGCGAGGTGTTCATGGTGCTCCTCCCGAAGGACGACGGGGCCAGTTCACAGCGTGCAGCTAGTTGGCACTATCGGCGTCCCCAAAAGGGGGAGGCGATCTTCCCGAGTTCATCGAGCAATCCTGACGGGACGACGCCGGAGCTGTTGCTTACGGCGGTTCCGGTGATGGTGCGCTTGACGGGGGCGGACTGGGGCGGCATGGTGCTCGTGGTGTTCATGATGCTCCTTTGTGTAGGAGTTACCGACACCCCATCGTCACATAACTCTGTGTAGTATTGAACTTGCGGAGAGTGCTCGCTCTTTTGAGGTGACACCAGTGTGGCGGTCCAGGCTGAAATCAAACCCGGGCCGCCGCACCGGGCTCCGGCCTCTGCCGTAGACCCGCCTCGGATGCAGCGCGGCCCCGGTCCTCCAAGAGGATCGGGGCCGCTTTCGTCTTGTAATCGGCCGCGCCGTATGTGCATTCTGGTCCCCCCGCAAACGGCCGGCGTCCTGGCGAGGGGGGCCGACGGCGTTCGATGCGGGTTGCCTCCAGGAGATGCACGTGATCCGCCTCGCACTGGTTCCGGCGCCTGCGCCTCCGCTGGGAAGTTCGCGACGACATCCACGAGGACTTCCTCGGCCTCGGTTGCGCCTTGATCTGCTGGCGCCGTCTCAACTCATTGCGTTAGTAGTTCTTAGCTTCGCTTTTAACCCGGCGACGAGTGTCAGGCTGTCTGGTTGGTCGTTTTGATAGCTGGGTGACGGGGAGCGGGGCCACGGTTACTGCCGCGTGGGCGGCCTGGAGAGTGTCCACAGGGTTGTGGTGCGCTGGCAGGAGTACCGACCTTCGCGCGAACGGAACAAAATGCGCGCCGTACCCGCCCGGGGGTCAACCGGCAGATAGGCAGTGGTTTCTCCCAGGGCAGGCGCAGGTCGGTGACAAGGGCGCGGGCCAGGCACAGCTGGGTGTAGGCGGCGAGGATGAGCCAGGTCCACCGGTCGGCTTGTTCAGGAGTACGGGGCCGGGGCACGGTCCAGTTCAAGGTCTGCTTGCAAAAGCGGAAGGTGTGCTCGAGGTCGAACCGCCGCACATAAGAGCGCCACAGCAGGTCCAGATCCGGCGGGCAGCCAGTGGGACTGTGCCACCACAGCCACAGGGTCGTGGGCGTGCGGGTACGGCCGGGCAGCGCGGTCACGGTGAGCCGGATTACGGTGCCGGGCACGATCGGGCGCGGGCCACGGCTGCCGTGCCCGGCGTGCTGCTGGGTCTTGGCGTGCAGGTCACTCCAGGCGCACACGGTGATCGTGCCGTACTGCGCGTCCGTCGTGGACAAGGTGGTGCTCGGAGTCGGCCAGGTACTCTCATCACCGCATACGAACTTGGTGCCGTGGCGGCGCGGTCGTCCGAGGGCATCTGGTCTGGCGGGCGGTGGATCGGCGTAGAAACAGCGATCAGAGCGGATCCGCACCAGTATTTGCGCCGGTGCGCACTGCAGGGCAAGGACCAGCCGGACCGCGTCGTAGCCGCCGTCGAAGACGAACAGCGGCACCTGATCGCCGGTCTCGGGCAGGCGCGGCAGCAGGCGCAGGATCTGGACGGCCGCGACTTCGTTGATGTTGGTGCCGGGCGGCAGGCGCATCACATCCAGCGGGGCGGTCCAGGAGTCGGTCGTCAGTTTCAGGCTGGCCAGCCAGGAGAACGCCCATCCGGCGATGATCGGTTTGCCTGCCGAGTGTCGGGCGGGGTGGTAGTAGAACCCCCGGCCGGGTGAGCATTCGGCATCGTTGCGCGCCCAGCAGCTGACATCGGCTGCGAACACCGCGGGCTGCTGACCTACCTGTGTGGCCAGCAGATCGCGAAGAGCGTCGGTGTTGATGTGTCCTTTGGCGAGTGCGGCGTATACGCTGCCGTGGCCGCGCCGGTGCAGGGGGTCTAGCGATAGGTGCGGCAGCGAAGGTACCGGTCCGGTGGCCAGGATGGCGTCGGTGAGTTCGAACAGCGCGTCCGGACGACGGGTGAAACAGTTCATCAGTTTCTGCTGGAAGGACGTCAAGCTGGTCAGGGCTTGGCGGGATGAGTTTGGCGAGAGCAGACTCGTAACGACGGCCACCGCACACCTCCGGGCACTTGGTCGTACTCGGAGCATCGCGCGGTGGTCGTCCCACGTCGAGAACCACCCGCTACCAGGTTAAAAGCGAAGCTTAGCCGCGCTTGTCCACCCACCAGAGGTGGAGGGACCCATTGAAGTAGGCGGAGGATGTGCCGCCCACCGGCGCCCAGTTGCCCACCACCAGCTGTCGCTGGTTCAGGCGGTCGATGTAGGCGATGCTGATGCGCTGTTCTCCGGTGCCAGTGGTGCAGGTGCTAGCGCCGTAGCCGCCCCGCATGTCCACAGTGCAGGTGTCGGGGATGGCGTGGGCCGGTGCGGCGGTGATTAGCAGCAGGCCGACGGAGAGAAGGGCGGCGGTGGAGAGGGCTGCTGCTCGTTTCCTGGATTTCACGTGCACTTCCTCCGGTTATTCTCGAAAGTCGATCGCACGAACCTTGTTTAGGAAAGTTTCCTAAACAAAAGATACTTGCCCGGAGATCGGCGTCAAGAGGTGTCTCACCGACGACACGGGGCGTCGGTAAGACTCGCCTCACCAGGGGCAATGTAGAACGGCGGTCCTGCTCACGGCAGTTCTGGCTGTCGGGAAGCTTGCTTCCGACAGCCAGAACCAGTCGTCGGAAAATCCAGCGTGGATGTGCTGTCCGCCCACCCCCGCCCGACCGGTGAGCGGACAGCAGGACGCCCCCGCCGTTATCAGGGCGGGGGCGCTGGTGTCGACGTCAGCGGTTGGTGTCGTCGGTCGGGCTGGGGGTGGGCACGTTCGGGCAGTCCGCGGCGAGCTCGGTCAGGGTGTCGCGCTCGGCTTCGGCGGCGAATCGGTGGTGTGTGGTGCGGCCGCCCGCTTTCCCCTCGGTGAAGGCGCGGTTTTCGTACGCAAAAATGTGATCTACATCATAGATAAGGTAGTTAGTACATTGTTTGTAATCTTTGCTCTGAATGCTGTGCGATGGAGAAATGGTCAAGATTAATTGCCGTACTTGCGGTGCCCATGCCGAGTTCCCGTCTCCTACGTGGAGGCGAACAATGAGCTGCTCAACCAGTGGTGGGACGACGCTCACGTCGGCTACGACGATGCCGACGAGCATGTGCGGGAGACCACTCGGGCCTCGAATGGTTCATGGGTTTTCTGAGCTGGGGAGCCGGGTCGCGGAGCTACGCCAGGTGATGGCTCAGCTTCCGGGCATGTCCACGGAGGTGGTGTACAGCAGCGGCATACAGCAACACCGTCTTACGTGATCACATCCCACCGAACCGCATCCACCACCTGACCAGCGCATGAGCCTCCCGAACTGGCACCCGCCGTTGACTCGTAATGAAAAGGGCTGGGGTTCGATTCCCCAAGGCGGCTCCAGGTCAGAGGCCCCCGCCGCGTTGCGACGATCCCTGGAATGCGCCAGGCCCTGCAGACGGCCACCCCCTCCAGCATTCCGCGGATGCCGCCGGCGGCGGCTCGGACGACATCGGCCGCCCTGAACGACCGGACCATGGTGGCCGACAAACCGATGGTCAGGGCGAACCCGGCTCAGAAGGTCGATGAGGACTTCCGCGGCAGCCCATCGCGGCAACTCGTCCGGGACACCGTGGTCGCGTGGCCCCCGACCAACCATTCCCGGCCAGGCGTGGCATGTCGCACGCCCATCGGGTCTGTCCGGCCACTGTGACAGCGTCCGACCGGGGATTGACATTGTCGCATGCTATGACTCATCTTATTGAGACAAAGCTTGCGACATTCGGAGGTGGTGGCATGCGCCAGACAGATCACACGGAGGCTGGGCTGTGGCTGGCCCGGCATGGCTTGGCCGACGCCGAGCCGACCCCGCTGCTCGCGGCGCGGCTGGCGGTGCGGCGGCGTGCCAAGGTCGCCGACAGCCTCCTGCTGGGCGTGTTCATACTCGGCGTGGCACTCACACGCGTGTCGGTGCGGTCCACCGACGTCACGTCCTCCTGGCTGCCGCTGCTGGTGCTGACGGCGTTGGTGGCCGGGTTGCTGGTGGCGCAGTGGCTGCTCGGCTGGTGGGTGCGGCGCGTCGACCGGCAGGCCGGCGCGCAACTGTCCCGGCGGGTGGCCCACCTCGTCGAGCTCGGCTGGCCGGCGGTGCTGGGCCGGCCGCATGCCGTCTTCACGGTCGCCACCTTCACCGGCGCCCTGCTGCTCACGGTGAGCGTGCTGCCGGTTTCGGACTCCGGCGCGCGGTACGGGGCGATCGTCGTGCTGATCAGCCTCGCCGGGGTCGGCGCCGGTGTCATCATGCAGCTGCGCCAGGTGCTGGCGAGCCCGGCCGTGGCGGAGGATGAGACGTCGCTCACGGCCGATGTCATCATGCGGGTCGAGGACGCCCGCGCCCTCGTCACACCCAGCCTGGTGTGGTCGCTGCCGGCCATCTTCCTGTACGGGGAATCGAGCGGCTGGTGGAACGCGGCCTCGCTGGCGCTCGTGGTGGCGGGCACCATCGCGTTCTGCCTGATCCGGATCAGGGCCACGGGTGCCGGGACGGCGGCACGGCGAGCCATGGTCACCCGATGATCGTCATTGACGCGGCCTCGCCGACGCCGCCGTACGAGCAGCTCCGGGCCCAGCTCGCGAGGCAGATCCAGGACCGCTCGCTGGCCGTTGGCACGAGACTGCCGACGATCCGCCGGTTCGCGGCCGACCTCGGCCTCGCCGTGAACACCGTCGGTCGGGCGTACCGGGAGCTGGAGGAGGCCGGGCTGATCGAGACTCGCGGGCGGGCCGGCTCGTTCGTTTCGACCGCAGGCGAGCACGCCCTCGAGCAGGCCCGCCGAGCCGCCCGCGACTACGCGGCGGTCATCGCCAGTGTCGGCATCGACCCCACCGAGGCGATCCGGATCGTCGAGGCGGCATTGGGCCATGTTTCGATACCGTGAACAATCGATTACTCGCTGCTACTATGTCCTTGCCTGGAACTACTCGGTCCGCCCGCGCTCCATTCCCGCCGCGAACTACGTCCCCTGTTTCGCCACGTGATTAAGCGAAGGGGCTCGCGTATCCGGCAGTGCCGATTTCATAGTCATCGAGAAAGCATCTGTTCCTTTCAAAAAACGGCTACCGCTCGTTCCCCGTACCAGGTGTCCAGCGGGAGCAGGGGAGCGACACCAGGAAGACACGACCTGGCCCGTCGCCGGCTCCGCCGCGAAGATCGGCAGGGAGGTCAAGGCGGCGGTAGTCGATCATTTATAGATTGCGGAAGCCGGCTCGAATCGGTTCAGGGAGTAGCGGGATGGCGGATCTTTCCCGTGTGGAGCATCAGCGCCTGGTCGCGGTCACCGCGGCCCTGTTCACCCATGGATCCGATGACCCGGAGCTGGTCGATGTCTGGCTTCATCTGGAGTCGGTGACCGTCATGGTGTGTGTCGCAGCCGATTGGACGCTGCGGATCACACCGGACGAGCCCGAGGAGAGTTACACGATGCCGGAGCTCGGCAGCCGTGTCGACGTCGTCCCGGCTCCTGACGAGGTTCCGTTCGTGCGTCACGTCGGTGAACGGCTTGTGCGGGTGATCGAGCGATTCGACGCCGAGGCTTTCAATCAGTGCATGGAGGCGGAGTTCGTCTTCGACACGGGAAGTGTGGCCGCCTGGAGCTTCGGGGGCGATCTTCACCTGGCCGGAGGCGGACCAGGTCGTCACGGACGTGCTCCAGGCGGTGGAGATCCTGCGCAGTGAGTGCTGACCAAGAGGCCGCGTCGCGGCTTGCGGGGAAGGCCGGTCCAGCAGCGCGGTACAGCGACATCCCCACTCACGAGCACACTCGGGCCACCCTCCACACCCCTCTGACCACGGTCTCTGGTACCCAAGCAGGGTGATTGGTCCGCCTGAAAAGCGGAAGGTCGGCAGTTCGACCCTGCCCCTGACCACAACAACTGAGCAGTAGAGATGCCCCGAGCGATCATCGTTCGGGGCTTTTTTGATCTCCCGTGGACGCAACCCCCAGGCCTGCTATGCCGGTCAGCAAGTGTTCTCCGCGTGTGCGGGAACAGTCCCGAATACGGCGCCTGGATCACCTCATCACCGCACTGCTCCCCGTGGGGGCGGGGATGGTCCCTTCAGGTTGCACGGGCGAGGGCGTGGACGACTGCTCCTCGCGTGCGCGGGGGATGTGTCCATCGGGCGGGGAGCGCTCTCGCGTTGTGCGGCCAGGTAGAGCAGGCGGACAGCAGGACGCCTCCGTCCCTCGGAGAGGGGCGCTCAACACGCTGTTATCTGCGAAGCTCAGAGGAAGTACGCGTAGAAACGGTAGCTGTCTTGCCGTGTGACCGGCTTATCCCCGTAGCGGAAGATCCTCCTCTCGTTCACTCCAGTGTCGATTTCTAGATGTTGATCATCAGGTGATCTCGATGACAGCCTGTGCGCGGTGCCGGAGGCAACAGGCCCCGCACCGTCTCATCGCTGTTTCGGAAGGTGATCGACCAATGCGTTCCCTCGTTCTGTCCGCCGCCGTGGTCTCCACGGTCGTGGCCTTCGGCCTGGCCCTCGCGCCCGCCGCGGGCGCCGCCCCGTCCCCCTCCGCCTCCCCCTCGCCTTCTGACTCCTCTTCCGCCTCAGCCAGCGGCTTCGGGAAGACCCCGCAGGGCGAGCAGCACTGCGTGATCCGCCCGAGCACCAGCGAGCGCCCCGTCAACGCGACCTGCTACCGCACTTACGCCGAGGCCATCGCCGAGGTCACCGGAGGGAAGGTCACCGACGCTCCTGACCCCGCCACCATGACCGGCGCCGACCGCGCCGACCTCAACCGCCGTATCGAAGCTGCCAGCCGGGCCAACAAGCAAGCGAGTGCACTGGCGGACGAATACCCGTTCCGTGTCGCTACCGTATGGGAGCACGAGAACTACCAGGGCTCCAGCATGGTTTTTGTGAGCAAGGGGGGCTGCCGGAAATACGGAGACCTTTACAAATACGCGGAGCTGGCATACGGATGGAACGACAGGATCTCCTCATTCGAAGGCCATGAGGGCTGCCGGGGCCTGCTCTACGAGCACACCTACTTCGGCGGCTCCTACACCCAGCGGATTAACAAGGCCTCGTCGCTTGGCAGGATGAACGACCGGACCTCTTCCGCCCAGATCGGTTACATGCCGAACGAGTAGGCGCTCGTCGCTCGGCCGACTGAACGACCAGGCATCTTCCGTCCTTATCGGTAATCTCGCACTGTAACAACAGGGGGAGGGGCGAGCCGGTTGGTACGGGCCGAAGCCGTGGGAGGTCAGCGACGAGCTGAGGGCGGTCATCGAACCGCTGCTGCCCGAAGACCAGCGAAGAGCCCGCTGGCCAGGGCGGAAACGGCTGGATGACCGCCTGGCCCTGCAAGACATCCTGTTCGTGCCGCACACCGGCGTCGCCGGGGAGTACCTCTCCCAAGAGCCGGTGGTATGCCCCGGGTTGAGTAGAGATGGATTACTGGATTCTTGTGCCACTCGTTGAAAGGAGAGTGGCATGGGACGTCAGGGCTACCCGGCAGAGTTCCGGCGCAAGGTACTGGATCTGATCGAGGCGGGCCGCAAGGTCGCCGATGTGGCTCGTGACCTGGACATCAGCAGCCAGACGATCTACACCTGGCGGCGGCAGGACCGGGTCGACCGTGGCTTGGAGCCGGGCCTGACCAGCGCAGAGATGCCCCGAGCCGATCACGGCCGGGGCATTCTTGGTTCTATTGACGACGACCCTCCGGTCGGGGATCTCGGGGAGCGGGTCGGTGCCTTTGTGGAACCATACGGCCACGGCGGACATGTCGGTCGTCGCGTGGACCTCGCCGTGGATGAGGGCGCTCTCGGTGATCATGGAGAAGAGGGGGGCATCACCCGGCGGCGGTCGTCGTCCGGTGGGATCATCCAGGCCGAGATCTCCTGCTCCTGGAAGGAGGTGGCGATGATCGCGCCGATGGTCTCGGCGGCCCCGGGAGTGTTCTGAACGCGAATGATCTCTGTCATTCGGTCCCTCCCACGGCCGCCTGGGCGCCTCGCCCGATGTTCGCGTATACCCTCGGCCGGTTGGCCCGCAGGGCGAGTCCCCATGTGACGCCGAGTCCCGCGGCGACGAAGTAGACGGCGGGCATGATCCAGCGCAGCGGGGAGTCGGGGGCCACGCCGAAGAGACAGGCGCACTCTTCTGGGAGATCGACTCCTAAGGTCGCGAATCATTCTGTTAGGACTGGGGCGCCCAGGATTTTCCGGACAGTCGGCTTGTGGCCGTAACCTACGCGGCTCGTGGGTGTGAGCCCTCTGATCTGGCACCTGCCGTTGACTCGTAATGGAGGGGCTGAGATTCGAGCGGGAAGGCTGTGTTGGGCTCCTCGGTCTACTACGCGCGCACGGTGACCACTACTCGCGGCGCACAGAAGACCAGACGCAACGTGAAGGTCTCCAGCGTGAACAGGTCGGTGCCGTCCCAGTCGAACTGCCCGACCTGCCCCGGTGGAGCATCAGGGTCGGCGGCCACGCAGTCATGGCCCTCTTGGTCCTCGTGCCACTCGTCGAGGCGGACGTCCTCGAACCGGAAGACCACGACAGGCGTCTTCGACAGTTCGGGTGGAGTCCACTGCGGGTGGTAGATGAACTCCAACTCCAACGTCGGCGGTCTGCCGGGCTCGTAGGTCAGGCGCCTGAAGTAGGTGTCGTGAAGGTAGACGTGGGCGTCCTCCTCGGTCCAGAACTCGTACAGCCCTCCCTTGGACGTGATGCCACGATCTTTGTCCTTCGTCACGCCTGCAAACACGGTCACTGGCATGAGGACATGGTCCTATAGACCGGAACGATCTGGCAGGCTCCGGCAGAGCGGTGACAGCAACGTCCCCGCCCGCGGACTCACTTCGGTTACCGTCCACCACCCTCTGACCCCGGTGTCCAGTACCCGCGGTGGCGCCCCATCGGCATCACCACTTGGCTATAGGCGCCGGCACTGCGGTTGTCGGACCTCGGCGCGACAGGGCTCGCTCGTGGCACCCTCACCGTCGTCGTGGCCCAGAGCGGCGGCGATCGCGTTGCTCGCGGTCGCGACCACCGGGAAGCCTGCGTCGACGACGGCGCGGGCGCTGCCCACGTCCCAGGCGTTCGGCGGCACCAGCGGAGCGCCCGGGATGTGCGGGGAGCGAAGCAGCTTGGCCCTGTCGGCCTGATCGGACATGGCGGTCTCAGTCGACAAGTGCGCCGGCGGTCAGATTGGCGATTGTTCCGGTCATGGCTCCAGCTCGATCTGAAGCCAGGAACGCGGCCGTCTCCGCGATTTCGGAGAGCGTGGGCAGCCTCTTCAGAAGCGTCCCCTGCGCCATCCCTCCGCCTTCGAGCAATTCCTGGACCGACTGTTCGGCCGCTGCCGCGGTTTGCTTGAAGAGGTCCTTGGTGTAGGAACCCGCTGCCGGCGCATCGACGACAGCGTGTGGACGGATGCCGATCACCCGGATGTTGCCGGGCGCCAGCTCCGCGGCCAGAACCCGGGAAAAGGCCTCCTTGCCGGCCGCGCTCACGCTGTGCCCCAAGATGCCGCCTACAGCCAGTTTGGAACCCGGCTCGGACAAAGTCAGAATGACGCCGGGACGCTCGCGACCCATGTGCCGTGCCACAGCCTTGCTCGTGATGAACAGCGTCCGTAGAAAGCCGTCGATCGGCCGCATGAACTCCTCCAGCGAGAGGTCCGCCAGCGAAGTCCCCTGGTCGTGCATGACACTCACGGCGTTGAGGGCGATGTCGATGCCGCCGGCCGTCGCCGCGATCGTGTCGGCGTGCTTTTCGACCGCCTGTTGATCGAGAACGTCGACTTGCGAGGTCTCGACTGTTCCGCCCGTGGCGGCGATATCACGCGCCACGGCGTCGAGCTTCTCCTGTGTCCGCCCGGCGATGAACACCCTCGCGCCTTCCCGGGCGAATACCCGTGCGACTGCGCCGCCGATGGCACCCCCGCCTCCGTAGATCACAGCGTTCTTATCGCCAAGCAGCAATCCACTCATATGTGTCCTTCAAGGGGGATTGATTCTTCCGAATGATTACGCGGGCTCGATGGTCACACCGTCGCCGCTGCGAGTTCCGTCGCGCCGCAATCGCCGGAGGCTTCGGGAAGCCGGCGGCCCAGGTGGCCGGGATGAAGATCACCGCGATGAAGATCACCGCGATGATCAGGCCGGTGATCGCCGCGGACGAGGCGGCGAAGGTGCCGATCGCCACGCCACCGGCATACGAGCCCGGCGCGATGCCTGCGTTGATCTGTTGGTCAGTCGTGTTTCTGACGCTGGATCTGTTCTGCGATGCGCTTGATGCGGTTCAGCCGCGCATCCCAGGTCTTGCCGACTTCATTCAGTTGCCGGACGGCGCGGGCGAGCTGCGCCTCGTCAACTTTGTAGCGCCGCTCGCGGCCCATCGGTGTCGCGTGCACGAGGCCTGCGCGATCGAGGACGCCCAGGTGTTTGGTGACTGCTTGGCGCGAGATCGGGAGATGATCGCTCAGGCTGGTCGGCGTACCGACTCCTTCCGCGAGCAGCAGGTCGAGCAGGCGGCGCCTGATCGGGTCGCCGACCGCCGACCAGAGTTCGTCGTCGACGGCGACGGTCATCGCGCCACCACGGAAGGGGCGTAGCTCTGCAGTCTGGGCAGGAACATGTCCCAGCCGCGCTCGTGGTCGTGGAAGGCCTCCTCGAGCACAGCGGCCTCCCAGCCCTTCTCCCGCCAGCCGCTCTCGGTCAGGTGCAGAATCGTGCCGTCACCGGAGGGCTCGAGCTCGAAGGTGATCAGGAGGGAGTTGTCCGCATCGGGCAGCTGGCCGTCAGGGGCGATCCAGCGGATCGCGAACTTGCGGGGCGGATCCACGTCGACCACCGTGATCGATTCGACCACGGCGCGGTCGCCCCACGCCAGTTCGCCGACCGCGCCTGGCGCAGGCTCAAACGACGCGTCATCGGGCCACCACATCTTGATGTGCTCAGGACGACTCACCACATCGAACACGATCTCCGGCGTCGCGTCGATGCGGATCTCGCGCTCCAACTTTCCGAACTCCACCACGGGCCTCCAATAAGCAACCATCGGTTGCGCATGAATCTAGTGGTCGCGTCAACGATCCGCAACCTCGTGTTGCGTAACGACTGTGAGGTCGACGCAGGGGAGCGCTTGACCAGGCGACGGCGACCTTCGATTGACAGGCGCCTTGCGATGAGCCGTAGGAATCAGCACATGCCCGGGCGCTCTACCACGCCGATCTGGACTGCCCGGCTATCCGGGGGGGGCGTACGGCTGGCTGCGATTCGCGGCGAGAGCGTTTCTCGCCCGTGGCACTGGAAGGTGGTGAGCCGGTGACGGTCTTCTCGGTGATCGCGCCCCCGGCGGAGGGCGCCCGGCGTGACCGGCTGTTCGAGCAGGGGGTGCGCGAACAGCCGGGGTACGGCGACCGCCGGCACCAGACGGCTCGCACGATCCCGGTCGCGGTGCTGGAACGCCGGTCGGCTCCAGAAATGTAGAACTGGACCGGTTGAAGGCGCCTCCTTACCATTGGCCCGTGCGGCTGAACGTTCTCGGACCCATGGAACTCGTCGTGGCCGGGCAGGCCGTACCGGCCGGACCGCCGAAGCAGCGAGCCCTCCTGGCCCTCCTCGCGATGCACGCCGACCGCGTGCTCCCCGCGGACCTCCTGGCCGACCGGTTGTGGTCCGGCAACCCGCCGGCCAGCGCCCAGGGAAGCCTGCAGGTCTATGTCTCCAACCTGCGCCGTCTGCTGGAGCCCGGCCGGCAGCCGGGCACGACCCCGACCGTCCTGGTCAGCGCCGCCGACGGGTACGGCTTGATGACCGGCGGGCTCGGCCTCGACACGAGGAACTTCGAGACGCTCGTGTCGGCCGGGTCCGGTCATCTCGCCGAGGGACGGCACGAGGAGGCGGCGGCCGCCCTCGCCGAGGCGCTCGACCTGTGGCGGGGCGACCCGTACGCGGACGTGCGTTCCGAGGAGTGGGCGCAGCCGGAGATCGGCCGTCTGGAACAGGTGCGGCTGGACGCGGTGGAGGGGCTGGCCGCGGCCCTGCTGGAGCTGGGCCGCCACACGGACGTGGTCGCGCGGCTGGACCCGTTCGTCCGCGAGCATCCCCTGCGGGAGCGTGCCTGGGAACTGCTGGTGCTGGCCCACTACCGGGCGGGCCGGCAGGCGGCGGCCCTCAAATGCCTGCGCGGGGTGCGGGAGGTGCTCGCCGAGGAACTGGGCATCGACCCCGGGCCGCGGCTGCGGGAGCTCGAAGGCGCGGTGCTGCGCCAGGACGCCACGCTGCTCCCGCCGGAGCGGCCCGCCACACCGCAGGCCCCGCAGCGGCCCCTGGCCCGGACGACGGCCCGGACGACGGCGCGGACGGCGGTACGGACGGCGGTACGGACGACGGCACGCGGGGCTCCCGAGTCCGCGGCGGACCAGCCGGTCTTCGTCGGCCGCGAGAGCGCGCTGGAGTTCCTGAACGAGGCGGCGATGGCGTCGTCCGCCACCCGGCAGGTCGTGCTGGTGGACGGTGAGCCGGGCGTCGGCAAGACGAGCCTGCTGAAGCGGTTTCGCGCGACCGCCGACGTGCCGGTCGGCTGGGGGGCGAGTCCCGACCACGAGACCGCGCCCGCACTGTGGCCCTGGGAACGGGTCCTGCGCGACCTCGCCGCCGCGGCCCCGGAGGCCACCCTGCCCGACGAGGTGGGCACGTTCCTGTCGGGCGGGCTGGAGGCGATCCCGGCGTCCGACGCGCAGGGGGCGCGGCTGCGGTTCTTCGAGGCGGTCGGCACGTTCCTGGCCGGCGTCGGCCCGGTGATCGTCGTGCTGGAGGACATCCACGCGGCCGACGACGCGACGTTGCGGCTGCTGGTCCACGTGGCGTCCACCGCCCGGCCGGGCCTGCTGCTGGTGGCGACCTTCCGGCGGCACGAGGCGTCGGTGCTCACCGCCACGCTGTCGGCGCTGTCGCGGCTCGGCGCGCGCAGGCTCGGGCTCGACGGGCTCGCCACCGAGGAGGTCCGCGCGCTCGTCCGGGAGTTGTCCGGCCGCGACCCGGGCAGCCGCAAGGCCGAGGAGCTGCGCGGGCGCACCGCCGGGAACCCGTTCTTCCTCTCGGAGCTGGCCCGGGCGGGCGAGGAACTGCCGCAGGGCGTGCTGGACGTCGTGCTGCACCGGGTGGCGGGCCTGGGGGAGAAGGCGGCCCGCGTGCTGGAGCTCGCCGCCGTGATGGGCGACGAGTTCGAGGCGGGCGTCCTGGCCCAGGTCGCGGGCGGCACGGTCGGCGACCTGCTGCCGCCACTCGACGCGGCCCTCGACGCGGGGCTGATCCGGGAGTCGTCGTACCGGCTGGGCGTGTACGAGTTCGCGCACGCCCTGGTGACCGACGCGTTGCTGTCGCGCCGGTCGCGGCTGTGGCGGGCGGGCGTGCACGAGCAGATCGCGGGAGTTCTCACCCGCGTCCACGGGGACCGGGACGACCGCGCGGCGGTGATCGCGCGGCACTGGCTGGCGGCGGCGGAGCTGGGCGCGGAGCCCGCCCGCATGGCGATGGACTACTCCGCCCGCGCCGCGCGGGCGGCCCTGCGGCGGCACGCGCCCGACGACGCGGCCGTGTCGTGGCAGGAGGCGCTGGCGGCGGCCGAGCCGGCCGGGGCCGACGCGGCCGAGCGGTTCGAACTCGCCGTCGGGCTGGCGGAGAGCCGCTACGCCGCCGGGCGGTTCGACGAGGGCTACGAGGCGGTCGAGCAGGCGCTCGCCATGGCCGGCGCCGATCTGGACAAGGCCGTCAAGGTCGCCGACATCGCGATGGGACACGGCGTCTGGGTGCCTTTCCGGTACGGCCTTGACGTGGCCGCCGTGCGGGACTCGACGGACCGGGCCGTGCGAGAGCTGCCGCCGTCCACGTCGGCCTGGGCGACGGCACAGGCCGTCCGGGCCGTCGTGCTCGCCCAGACCGGCCGCGAGGACGAGGTCGGCCCGGTCTCGTCGCAGGCCGTGGCGGCGGCCGAGCGCCTGGGCGACCCCGCCCTGCTGCGGCGCGTGCTCCACCTGTCCCTGCTCGCCATGCAGGGACAGGACTTCATCGAGCAGCGCGCCGAGACCGCGTGGCGCCTGCTGGCGGAGCCGGACCTGTCGTCCCAGCTCAGGGTGATCGCACAGCTCCACCTCGTCGTTCATCTCGTGGAGCACGGCAGGGTGCCGCAGGCCCGCGCGCTGCTGACGGAGATCGACGTGCTGCTGCGCGACCTGCACAATCCCACGCTGGCGCTGCAGGCGGCGGTGGCGCACGTGGGGCTCGACCTGTTCCAGGGCGTGCCGGACCCGACGCGCCACTTCGAGCCCGTCCGGGCGACGCTGTCGTTCGCCGATCTCGCGTACTTCGAGGTGAGCATGCTCGCCGTACGGGCCGAGACGCTCATCCAGGAGGACCGCCTCGGCGAGGAGGTGGCATGGGTCGAGGAGATGTTCCGGCGTACCGGCCTGGCGGGGATCGCCTACGTCCTGGCGTACGCGCTGGCGGAGCTGGGCGAGCACGAGCGCGCCCGGCGGCTCCTGCGTGAGACCCCTCTGCCGCCGCGCGACTACCACTGGGCGACGGCCACCATGGGTCGGCTGCACGCGGCGATCCGGCTCGGCGAACCGGACGTCGTGTGGGAGGTCTACGACGCGTTCCGTCCCTTCGCCGGGCTGCTGCACGTGAGCGGCACGTGCACCACCGTCGAGGGGGCGTACGACGGCCACATGGGAGAGGCGCTGCTGGCGCTCGGGGACCGCGAGGGGGCGCTGGCCCACCTGCGGGAGGCGGTGCGCCTGCTGGAGCAGGCGGGCGCGGGCTACTGGCTGGCAAGGGCCCGACAAGCCCTCGACAAGTGCACGTAGAGGCGGGTCGCGCACTCTGTTCCCGACACGTGAGGGAACAGACTGATGATCACACCGGAACACCTGACCGGCTTCCTGATGATGCACGCCGGTTTCCGCGCCGAGTTCGGCCGCCTGGCCGAGGCGTGCGGCGACCCGCGCGACGACGCGCACGAGGAGCTGCTGGAGGAGCAGCTCACGCTCGTGCTGGACATGCTGCACGCCCACCACTCGCACGAGGACGACGGCCTGTGGCCCACGCTCGTCGGCCGCGCCCCGGAGGCGGCGGACGCGCTGGCCGAGCTGGAGTCCGAGCACTCCGTGCTCGACCCGCTCATCGCGGCCGCCTCCGATCGCGGGGTGCCCCTGGCCGAGCGCGCGCCCGCCCTGTGGCGGCTGCACGAGTTCGTCAACGAGCACCTCGACCACGAGGAGCGGATCGCGGTGCCGCTCATGCTCCGCCACCTCACCCTCGACGACGTCGAGGCCGACAAACGTCAGGCGATGGACGACTTCGGCCGCCGCCGGGTCCCCGTCATTTTCGGCTGGCTCGCCTCGAGCGCGGACGCCGACCTGCTCGCGGCGTCGTACGCCGACCTGCCCGTCGTGGCCCGGCTCATGTTCCGCCTGTTCTGGTGGCCGGCCTACCGGCGGCGCTTCACCCGCCTGTACGGCGCCACCGCCCCCGCAAACGCTCTCCTGGAGTCGTGATGACCACATCCGCATCGACCACGTGGCCGCGCGAGGCGGCCGAGATCTTCGACCGCGCCATGGTCTGCGAGTACGCCTCGCTCACCCGCGACGGCCGGCCCGTCACCTGGCCCGTCACGCCGTACGTCGGCGCGGGTGGCACGCTCGACGTGAGCACCGGGCTCGCCTACCCCGACAAGGCCGAGCGCGCCCGGCGCGACCCGCGCGTCGCGCTGCTCTACTCCAGCGCCGAGGGCACCGAACCGGACCGGGCGCCCATCGTCCTCGTGCAGGGCCGGGCGACCGTACGCGACGCGGATCTGCAGGCCGGCACCGACCGGTACGTCCGCGAGTCGCTCGCCAAGACCGGTGCCGGGTTCGCCGGGATGCCGTGGTTCCTGGTGAAGCGGCTGGGGTGGTATTTCGCCCGCATCTGGGTGGAGGTCACCCCCGAGCGGATCGTCTGGTGGCCCGAAGGCGGCCTGTCCAGGACGCCCGAGATCTGGACGGGCCCGGGGGACGTCGCGGTCCCCGCCTCCGATCCCGCCCCCACGGGGCCCCGGCTGCCGAGCCGGTCGGCCCCGCCGGCGGACTGGCGGCTCTTCGCCGACCGCGCGGCACGCCTGGGCGAGCCCGTCGTCACCATGGTCGTCGACGGTATGCCGCTGGCCGTGCGCACCCGCTCCGCCGTACGCACCGAGGCCGGCTTCGACCTGCGGCTGCCCGCGGGCGTCCAGGCGGCCGAGGGGCCGGTGTGCCTGACCTTCCACCGCCACGGCCCGGCCATGGAGTGGCAGGAGAACGTGGTGCTCGTCGGGACCGCGACCGGAGAGGGCGACCGGCTGAGCGTGCGGGTCGAGCGGGCCCTGAACGACTGGAGCCTCTCCGGGAACCGCCGCGAGCGGAACCGCTCGTTCCTCGGCCAGGGCAGGATGCTCAGGCGGCGCCTGAAGGCCGAGGCCGCCCGCCGCGGCCAGCCCGTCCCCCGCGTCCGCCGCCCCACGCCTGGCTCCGTCCGCGAAGCGGACAGCGCGTGACCGGCCCGCTGGATCCGATCCCACCTACGGGAACTCGATCCCGACGATCGTGCTGCCCAGTGGCCGGAATCGCCCCCGCTCCCGGTCCACGACGGGGCGGGGCCGGGGGCGGGGGGCGGTACTCGGGTCAGGGGTTCGAGGGGCGCCACATCGGGAGCATCGGCGGGCCGTCGGGCATGAGGATCGGGTCGCCGAGGTCCTGATAGCCGTGACGCAGGTAGAGCCTGCGGCTGCGGGTGCTGCTGGCCTCCAGGTACGCGGGTGTGCCCGCCTTGTCGAGCCCGCGGTGGTACTCCTCGAGTAGCCGGGTGCCCGTTCTCCGTCCCTGGTGCCCGGGGAGCACGGCGAGGAACGCCAGGTAGTGGTGCGGGTCGTGGGGGTGGCGTTTGTTCATCTCCTCCTCCATCTGCCCGATGCGCTCCGCGTGGGGGCCGGCGAACGCCTCCACCCGGGCGTCCCGGTCGGGGATCTCGGGGAGCGGGTCGGCGCCCTTGTGGAACCATACGGCCACGGCGGACATGTCGGTCGTCGCGTGGACCTCGCCGTGGATGAGGGCGCTCTCGGTGATCATGGAGAAGAGGGGGGGCATCACCCGGCGGCGGTCGTCGTCCGGTGGGATCATCCAGGCCGAGATCTCCTGCTCCTGGAAGGAGGTGGCGATGATCGCGCCGATGGTCTCGGCGGCCCCGGGAGCGTTCTGAACGCGAATGATCTCTGTCATTCGGTCTCTCCCACGGCCGCCTGGGCGCCTCGCCCGATGTTCGCGTATACCCTCGGCCGGTTGGCCCGCAGGGCGAGTCCCCATGTGACGCCGAGTCCCGCGGCGACGAAGTAGACGGCGGGCATGATCCAGCGCAGCGGGGAGTCGGGGGCCACGCCGAGCACGGTGTCGAAGTTGGCCATGACGAGCACGATGACCACGATCAGCAGGACCGAGGAGATACCCGGGGCGATCCTGGTCCGCCAGGCGTTCTCCTCGTTGGGGTTCTTGGCGAAGAAGACCAGCACGGAGATCGAGGTGGCCGCCAGCATCATGAGCAGTCCCAGGCCACCGAACGATCCGACGGTGAAGAACAGTTGGACGACCGGGTCCAGGCCGAAGACCGCGTATATGACGATCGTGACCAGCCCGATGACACTCTGCGCCAGCGAGCCGTTGATCGGGGCACCGGTCCGGGGGGAAGTACGACCGAAGGTCTCGGGCAGCACCCTCTCCCTGCCGAGGGCGAAGATGTAGCGGGAGATCGTGTTGTGGAAGGCGATCAGCGCGGCGAAGAGGCTCGTCACGAAGAGGAGGGAGCCGATGGTGGCGATGGTCGCCCCCAGGTGCTGCCCGGCCAGGTTGAACAGGAGGGCCGAACTCTGCTCGCGCGAGGTCTCGATGATCTTGTCCGAGCCGATCGGCACGGTCATCGCCCAGGACGACACGGCGTAGAGCCCGGAGATGGCGGCGAGTGCGACGTAGGTCGCGATCGGCACCGTGCGCCTCGGGTCCTTGGTCTCCTCGGAGAACACCACCGACGACTCGAAGCCCGCGAAGGACGCGATGCAGATCGCGACCACCGCACCGATCCCGGGGACGAAGAGGTTCGACGGGTCGAAGACGCCGAGGCTGTAGCCCGAGGCCGCCGGGTTGATCAGGTCCGCGATGTCGAACACGACGACGACGGCTATCTCCGTCAGCAGCAGGACCGACAGGACCTTCCCGTTCACGTCGACCCGCATGAGGCCGAGCACCCCGATCAGCACCCAGGCGCCCAGCCCGATGACCCACCAGGGCGGAGAGCTTCCGAACCAGTCGGCGATCAGCGGCTGGGCGGCCGCACCGATCATGCCGTAGAGACCCACCTGGAGCGCGTTGTAGGCCAGCAACGCGACCCACGCGGTCGCCACCCCCACCGGCCTGCCGAGTCCTTTCGCGGTGTACGCGTAGAACGCCCCGGCGTTGACGACGTAACGGGCCATCGTCACGTAGCCGACGGCGAACAGGCCCAGGATGGCTCCGAGCAGGATGAAGGCGAGCGGCACTCCGATCACGCCGGTCGCGGCGTAGGCGGAGGTCACCGAGCCACCGATGACAGTCAGCGGCGCCGCCGCCGAGATGACGAAGAACACCACCGACGGCACACCGAGGCGGTCCTGGGCGAGCGCGGCGGAAACGGCGCTGGCCCTTCGTTCTGTCACGGACATTGGGATCCTTGGAATGAGGGAGGTGGGTTCACCGGCGGGTGATGATGGAGTCACCTACGGCAGCCTCGGTCTGAGCGATCAGTTCCTGGAGCGGTGCCGGGAGGGCGGTGATCGAATCGGAGAGGTATCTCGGGTTCTGCTCCCACAGGACGAGCCGGCTGCCGCCGGTCGCGACGAGCAGCCCCAGCAGGACGCTGTCCTGGACGTTGAGTGGTTCACGGCGTTGGATCGCCAGGTTGACGCGTCCGCCGGGCCACGCCGCGATGTTCACGTCGACCGGTGCCTGCCTCCGCGACGGGCGTCTGCCGGGCGGGCGCAGCAGCCCGTCGGCGGTCATCCGGGCCGCCACGTCGGCGAGTGCCGTACGGGCGAGGAACTGCAACCAGGTGTGGAGGCGATGCGAGGGTTCGGCGATGATGTGGTTCAGTGCGGTCTCGGTGAGCGCGTCTCCGTGCGGCGCCGCGTCGAGAACGACGAGCCGTATCTGCCCCGCCGACAATCCCACGGTTGTCCGCCCGGCGAGCATCAGTTCTCCCAGGATGGCGGCGGCCAGCCCCAGACCGGTCAGGCGGGCATGAAGCCTCATCCGGCCGGTCGCGTTGTCATGCATGGCAAAGAACAGGTCGTTGGCCAATCGGGTTCTTGAAAGATCAGCTCCAGCCACGAACGGCGATCGTATAGCTAAATCATTAAATTTGTCATTATGTGAACGAAGTTCCGGCACCGGACATAGGTCGGCCAGACGAGAACTGAAGAAACGGACAGATAGCCAACAACCTGGAGCTGTGTCGAGAGGTGTCTCGAAAATTTCGGCGAATCCAAGAATTCACATATTTTTGGCCAGTTGTGGCCAGGTGGCGGGAGGTGGCCCGCCAAGGCTCGCCGGAGCCGGAACAGCCCTGGTCAGGCGGCTCTCGAAAGCGTGGCCCCGTGAACCCTGATGAGCCTCCATGGGATTTTAATGCGGGGATTTTTGGCAGTTTGAGACTGGCGTAATACCGCGCAGGCTTCCTCGCCCCCCGGCGCAGTGGTAGCGGGCGTCGTACGCGTCCGCGTGGAGCAGCACATCGACGCGCTGTTCGGCGACAATGCCATCGGCTGGGACCTGATCGAGAAGCACTGGACGGACCTGCTGCGCATTGTGATCTTCATTTGCACCGTCTACTCCACCGCGCTGGACATCCCGACGCGGCGAACGCGCCGGCCGCCGAGGGGCACCCGGTCGACCACGACGACCTGGCCGTCATCACCCCCTGCATCACGCATGCCATTCGCCGGCTCGGCGACCTCGTGCTCGACCTGGACCCACCCGGCGCGGTGCCGGCCACTCGGCTGGACCTCGAACCGCGCGCCCTGTTCCTCGGCGGCCCCTCGCCCTCCTCGCCGTACCGCGAGTCGTGCTCCGCCACCGGATCCGTCACTGGATCGGCCATGCCGGCCGGCCCCGGTGATGAGTTGTCGCGCCCGCATCCGTCACACCTACGACGGGACACGACGAGGCGGAAGGATGACGTGATGAGTGCGGACACGAGGCTGGAGGAGCTGGGCGTGAGCGGGCTGGGTGAGGTCGACGAGCCGGCGTTCTCGGGGCTGGCGGAGCGGCACCGGCGGGAGCTGCACGTGCACTGCTACCGGATGCTCGGGTCGTTCGAGGACGCCGAGGACACCGTGCAGGAGACGTTCCTCCGTGCCTGGCGGCGGCGGGAGACCTTCGAGGGGCGGTCGACGTTCCGGGCCTGGCTGTACCGGATCGCCACCAATGCCTGCCTGGACCTGCTCGCCAAGTGCCGCCCGGAGCCTGCGACCGGCGGAGAGGTGCTGTGGCTGCAGCCCTACCCGGACCGGCTGCTCGACGAGCTGCCCGCGGGCGACGCGGACGAGCCGGAGACCGTCGCCGTCGCGCGGGAGACGATCGAGCTGGCGTACCTGGTCGCGGTCCAGCACCTCGCGCCGCGCCCGCGGGCCGTGCTGATCCTGCGGGACGTGCTCGGCTGGCCGGCGAAGGACGTCGCGGAGCTCCTCGGGGACTCCGTCAACTCCGTGAACAGCGCGCTGCAGCGGGCCCGCGCCGGCATGCGGGAGCACCTGCCCG
Source organism: Streptosporangium sp. NPDC051022 (assembly GCF_040683035.1). Taxonomy (NCBI): domain Bacteria; kingdom Bacillati; phylum Actinomycetota; class Actinomycetes; order Streptosporangiales; family Streptosporangiaceae; genus Streptosporangium; species Streptosporangium sp. NPDC051022. The sequence continues at coordinate 41,556 of NZ_JBFBCF010000033.1, forward strand.
CCGAGCGGCAGGACTGGACCGGCGGCGAGGAGGACGCCGGGACGCGCGAGCTGGTGCGCCGCTATACCGACGCCAGCGTGGCCACGGACATCGACGGGCTCGCCGCACTGCTGCGGGACGACGTCCGCTGCTCGATGCCGCCCACGCCGGGCCTGTACGTCGGCCGCGACACGGTGGTGAACGACTGGGTCGAGAGCGGCTTCGAGGACATGAAGCACCTGCGCGCCGTCCTCACCTCCGTGAACCGGCAGCCCGCCGTCGCCTTCTACCTCTGGCGGGAGCGGGAGGGCGCGTACCTGCCGCTGACGATCGACGTCCTGCGCGTCACCGGCGGGGCGATCACCGAGATCGTCACGTTCCACGACGACCGGTTCCCGCGGCTCGGGCTGCCGGAGCGCCTGCCGGCGGACGGTACGGAGTAGTCCCGGTGCGGACGCTCGCGCTGCGAGGTGGCGCGCGTGTCGCGGTGGTCGCGGCCGAGTGGTGCGACGCGTTCGGCGTCGTCACCCGCGGGCGGGTGCAGCTGGAGCTGCGCCAGGACCGTCACACGCCAGTCAACACACCCCTACGCCAGTCACCGAACGATGGAGGATGACATGAACAGCATGAATGACACCGGGGTCGTCGCAGACCCGGCATCGGGCCAGACCGGCCACACCCGCCGGCTCCGCGGGCTCGCCGGCACCGGCTTCGTCGCCACGCTCGCGGCGATGGTGGCCACCACCCTCGCCGCTGCGCTCGCCCAGGCCGTCGGCGTCGACTTCGAGATCCCCGACGGTGGTGAGACGATCCCGTTGCCCGGGTTCGCCGTGATTACTGGCTTCTTCTCGGTCGTGGGCATCGTCATCGCCGTCGCCCTTCTTCGTTGGAGCGCTCGCCCCGCCGAGCGATTCGTGTGGACGGCGGTGTCGCTGACCGCGATCTCGCTGGTGCCGCCCCTCCTCTCCGGGGCGAACACCGCCACCACCACCGCCCTCCTCGGGCTGCACCTCGTCCCTGCGACGGTGATGATCCCCACCCTGGCGCGGAGCCTCCGCACCCGGACCGATTGACGATCCCGGGGCGGGTCAACAGGATGTGCGGGTCGATTCGGCGGTCGGTACGGCAGGGGCGGTCAGCGGTTCAGTCGAAGCTGGCGTGTGGTGCGCTGGTGCCCTGCGGCACGCGGAACGGGCCGGACGCGCCGGGACGGACGTCGAAGTCGAAGATCGCGGTTGGCAGATAGACGGTGGCGCAAGAGTTGGGAATATCCACCACCCCCGACAGCCTGCCCTCGATCGGCGCGGCGCCGAGCAACAGATATGCCTGCTCGGGGCTGTAGCCGAACGCCGTCAGGTAGTCGATCGCGTGCAGGCAGGCCCGCTGGTAGGCCAGCTGCGAGTCGAGATAGCGCTGCTCGCCGTCCAGGGTGACGGACACCCCAGAGAAGGCCAGCCACTCGCTGTACTGAGGGTCTGTGCGGCCCGGCATGAAGATGGCGTTCTCGCCGACACGGTACGTCTGCATGCCCTCCTTGATGACTTCGACCCGCAGGTCGATGAAGCCGCCCATCTCGATGGCACCGCAAAAGGTGATCTCGCCGTCGCCCTGCGAGAAGTGCAGGTCGCCGACCGACAGGTTCGCACCGGATACGTACACCGGGTAGAACACTCGGGAGCCCCGGGTGAGGTTCTTGATGTCCTGGTTGCCGCCGTTCTCTCGCGGCGGCGCGGTACGGGCCGCCTCGGCCGCGATCCGGTCGAACTCGGACGGGGAGACAGCGCCGAGGACGGCGTCCCGAGGCTCGGGAGGCAGGGCCAGCGGCGGCACTCTCTGCGGGTCTGTGGCCCTCAGCGCCGACTCCCGCGCGTTCCATTTCGACAGCAGCGCCGCTGACGGCGCGGTGCCCATGAGCCCGGGGTGGGTGATGCCGGTGAACGACACCGCCGGGATATGGCGTGATGTGGCAATCTGGCCGGAGAAGTCCCAGATCGCCTTGTAGGCGTCGGGGAACTGCTCGGTGAGGAACCCCCCGCCGTTCTTGGTGGGGAAGATCCCGGTGTAACCCCAGCCTTGACCGGCCAGCGGGCCGCTGTCCTCCTGAGGGATGGGCCCCAGGTCGAGGATGTCCACGACCAGCAGGTCGCCTGGCTCGGCTCCCTCGACCGCGAATGGGCCGCTGAGCGCGTGTACCGTCGTCAACGGGGCGTCACGGACGTCCTCGGCGGAGTCGTCGTTATGGATCGCACCGTCGAACCACTCCCGGCAGTGGACCCGGAAGCTGTCGCCGGGCTTGACCCATGCCACAGGCGGGATCGCGGGGTGCCAACGGTTGTGACCGATCTTGGCCTGGTCGGTGAACTTCCTCTTCGAGTCGAGCGGGAAAATCAACTCTGGCACGGCTGGATTCCTTTCGGCGCTGCGGGACGGTCACGGCCGCGGCAGGCGGCCGGTGGCGGGATGGACGGCCACCGCGCCTCCGGCACGGCGCCGCGGCAGGGACGTGACGACTTCGGGCTCGGAGGCGCTGCGCTCCGCGCGCTGCAACTGCGTGGACACGGCGGTCGGAGTGCGCGCCAGCATCGGCGCTGAGAACGTCCGAACCGAGGCCGCGCCGCAGTCTGGGCACGGCACCGCAGCGGGTGCGGTGCCGATCGGAAAAATGGCCTCAATTTCGGAGCAATGCGGACACCGGTATGTATATACCGTCATAGCATGCGCCCTTCGAGCGAATTCCAGCCGGTCCTCCCCGGTCGTGATTCCTCTCTACCGATGTAACCTCGGGAAACAGTCTCAGAGTCGGATGTATCTGCAATTTAACGTGTGAATTGAATGCAATCCATCTTGCTTCCGTCAACTTGCTCACACGTTAAGGTAGATCGCTTAGTTCATAGGTGAAAATGTGGGGAGATGTTTCTTCGCGCTCAATACATAAACTATGTTTCTGTTTGCCGACCCAGCTCTCCTGAAGCGGCCGTGACCCATCCCGCGGCAAGGCTCCACGGCCTTCCTCCGTCCGCCTCGCTGCCGGGCTTCCGGTTTACCCGGGTTGAAGTGACAGCGGCGTCCCCGGGTTGCGTCCACAGAGGTGGTGTACAGCAACCCCGTACAGCAACCCCGTACAGCAACACCGTCCTACGCGATCACATCTCGCCGAACCGCATCTACCGCTTGACCAGGGCGCGAGTCCTCTGGCCAGGGACCCGCCGTTGGCTCGTAATGAAGTGGTCGCAAGTGGAGCCACGACCGCGGTGTGTCCAGGGACGGCTAAAGCGTTCCTGTGGGGTGAATGTGCCGGCGCCCTAAGCTGCTGATCATGAAGCGCTCGACGATCGCGGTGCTCGTGGCCGCTGCTGTGTGGGGCGGTGCCCTGCTCGTTCCCGTCGCTTTCTTCGTGCTGAACTATGGGTGCGATGCTGACGACGACCGGCTCGTCGACTCTCTCGGCATCCTCGATGTTCGTCCGGCAGGCGCCACACCGCAGGAGGGACGCGACAGCTCTTGCGAGGAGGACGACCGGATCACGACCGTCTGGCAGACCTACCGTCCCTCGGGCCCGCGAGCCGACGTGCTGCCCTTCTACCGGGACATCGCGCTCAAGAACGGGTGGGGGCCCTCTCCGGAGGATGACGGTGAAGGGGTGTACTGCTTCACCAAGTCCGTCGAAGGAAGGAGGGTTGAACTCTCGGTGCGGTTTGTGGATGCGACGGGAGAGGAGTACGGCGATGACTACGAAGTACTCATGAGCACTTCCGCGGCCGGCGCCAGCGGGTGTTGACACCGCGGAGTCCCTGAATGCTTCGAGCCTCGGAAACGGGCCGACCCTTGCGCTCGCTTCACGGCTCCGCCGTTTGTGGGCACGAAAGCGGCCAAGTGGTCTCATGTTGACTAGCCTCACTGGCATGCCCCTTGCCTCGATTCCCAGCCCTTCCGAAGGGGTCTGGTATCTCGGGTTCATTCCGATCCGGGCCTATGCATTGTGCTTCATTCTTGCGATCGGCTTCGGCATCTGGCTGAGCGAGCGCCGCTGGCGCGCACGCGGCGGCGAGAAGGGCACGATCGGCGACATCGCGGTCCCCGCAGTGATCTTCGGCCTGATCGGTGCCCGCCTCTACCACGTCATCACCGACTGGCAGACCTACTTCGGCCCGCGTGCGATCAAGGAGCCCTACCGGACGCTGTTCATCTGGGAGGGCGGCCTCAGCATCTGGGGCGCGGTCGCCCTGGGAGGCGTGGGCGTGTGGCTGGTCTGTCGCCGCCGGGGGCTGTCTCTGGGGGCCGTGGCCGACACGATCGCGCCCGGCATCGCATTCGGGCAGGCGATCGCCCGCTGGGGCAACTGGTTCAACCAGGAGCTGTACGGCAGTCCGACCACGTTGCCGTGGGGCCTGGAGATCGACCAGGCGCACGGCGGCGAGCCAGGCGTGCTCTATCACCCGACGTTCCTGTACGAGTCGCTGTGGGACGCGGCCCTCGGGTTCGGACTGATCCTGGCCGGCAGGCGGTTTACGCTGCGCCACGGCCGCCTGTTCGCCCTCTACGTCGCCGGCTACACGTTCGGGCGGTTCTGGATCGAGGGGCTGCGGATCGACCCGGTGGGAGGAGTGGATCACGCGGTGACGCTCCTGGGGCTGCGGATCAACCAGTGGACCTCGATCGTGCTGTTCATCGGCGCGCTGGTCTATCTCTGGATGACTCGTAACAAGGACACCGAACAGAGCGTGGTGCCGGTCTCACGACATGAGGCCTCGCACGAGGAGAACGGCGGGCAGGCCTCCGACCTGGGGCCGGGGTATGAGGTCGGTGGTCCCTCCCGGGAGATGTGAGGGGACCACCGAAAAGCCCCGGCCCTCAGCCCGTGCGCCGCCTGGTAATAAACGCGCGGGCTGGTGAAGTCACCGTGAGCGGAACCGCTGCATGTGGTGACGTGGACAACGTTGACGGCGGAACCGTTCTTCCACGGCATCGAGTTGATGTTCACCGAAATGGGGCCGAACCGCCCTTTGTGGTCGATCCGGTACCTGGGGGACCATGTCGTGCCGTGGGTCGTCGTGCGGACTTCCATCTGGCCCAGCAGCGGCTGGTGTCCGGGGTGGCGTTCATGTAGAAGTCGGCGACCGCGCTGACACCGCTGACCGAGATGCACGAACTGATGGGGTAGGCGCCGGTGCGGCCGCCTCCGCTCGCGGCGTGGGCGGGCTGTGTGGCCAGGAGCGCCGTGCAAACCAGGGGGAGGACGACCGGCCTCTCGCATGTCTCTTCAGCATGTGCCTTCCTTCGTTCGGGCCGGTGTTCTCACCGGCCGGGACGGGATACGACGGACCACGCGAAACAGGCAGGGTGAGTTCTCAGGCATGTCCCGACCTGTGAGCCGGATTTCTGACTGTCTGCCTGATCTGTCTTGATGGTGAGCGTGGTGATTGTGCGGTGGCCGCCCACTCCCTTGGCCGGATGACCGATCCTTGTCAGATTCAGGACGTCCTCCGGTTGGGGGTGGGTTGGTGATCGAGTGCGGCGTTCTCGGACCGCTGGAGGTGTGTCGCGACGGGATGGCCGTGGTGGTGGAGTCGGCGAAGTGGCGTCGTCTGCCGGCGTTGTCGCGACGACCGTGCCGGCGCACGTCAGCGCTGCCCCCGTAGCGAGCGCTGACTGCGCGGGCGGAACTTCATGGTTCCTCCAGAGATGGGACCGGTGAGGCCCCTCCAGCGAACCAACCCCGGCGGTCCGGCGGCAGGCGCTCGACCGGCGGTTAACCGGCGGTTAGGCTACGAGCGGCGCGAACATGATCAAAAACCGTGGACAGGCAGAGGGAAAGGGGATCGATGTTCGGCGGCGTGCTGCGTGACTTCCGGGTTCGGGCACTGCTCACGCAGGAGGAACTGGCCGCGCTGTCCGGCATCAGTGAGCGGCAGATCCGGGAGATCGAGTCGGGCCGTGTCGCGGTGCCCCGTTCCAGCACCGTCCGGGTGCTCGCCGACACGCTGAAGCTGTCTCCTGCGGACCGGGCCGCCTTCCAGCTCGCCGCGCAGCCGGAGGCCGGACACCCGCCGGTGCCCGCGCAGTTACCCGCCGACGTCGACGGATTCACCGGTCGTGCCGATGCGCTGCGCGCGCTCGACGCGGCCACGGCCGCGGTGATCACCGTCTCCGGCGCCGCCGGGGTGGGCAAGACCTCGCTCGCCGTGCACTGGTCTCACCTGGTCGCACCCGGCTTTCCGGACGGCCAGCTGTACGTGGACCTGCGTGGTTTTTCGCGGCACGCCACGGTCGATCCCGCCGAGGTGATCCGCGGATTCCTGGACGCCCTCGGGGTGCCGCCCGACCGCATCCCGCGCGGCGTCGAGGCGCAGGCGGCGCTCTACCGCAGCCGGTCGGCCGGCCGCCGCCTGCTGGTCGTGCTCGACAACGCCCGCGATGCCGAGCAGGTCCGGCCGTTGTTGCCGGCCGGGCCTGCCGCCCGCACCGTCGTCACCAGCCGTCGGCAGCTCACCGCCCTGGTCGCCGAGACGGGCGCCGACACGCTGACGCTGGACGTCCTGGACATCGAGGAGGCTGTCGAGCTGCTCGGTCACCGGCTCGGCACCGCCTTCCCGCAGAAGACCTCCCCGCAGAAGGCCTTCCCAGAGAAGGCCTCCCCGCAGAAGAACGACTTGAACACCCGGTCACCCGCGGCCGAGAGCGGGCCGGGCCGTTCCCGATCCGAGGCGGACGACGGCCCCAGCCCTTCCCCCTCCACGGCGGACACCGGCCGGAGCCTGTCGCGCCTGGGGCCTGAGGTCGCGGACGGTGACGCCGTGGCCGCGATCGCGGCCGCGTGCGGACGGCTCCCGTTGGCGTTGGCGCTGGTCGGTGCGCGGGCGCGGCTGACCGGCTTCCGGCCCGCGACGATCGCCGCGGAGCTGCGCCATCCAGGCGGCCGGCTCGCGGCCCTTGAGATCGACGTCGTGTTCTCCTGGTCCTACGACGCGCTGAGCCGGGACGCCGCCCGGCTGTTCCGGCTGCTCGGGCTCGCCGCGGGGGCCGACATCTCGGTGGCGGCCGCGGCCGCGCTGGCCGGCCGGGCGCTGCCCGAGGTCCGGCGGACGCTGGCCGAACTGACCCACGCCAGCCTGGTCGCCGAGCATGCGCCCGGCCGCTACCGGATGCACGATCTGCTGCACGTCTACGCCGGCGAGCGCGCCCGGGCCGGGGAGACCGAGGCCGTGCGGCAGGCCGCGCTGACCCGGCTGCTCGACCACTACACGCACACCGCGTACCACGCCGATCTGGTGCTGAACCCGGTGCGCGCGCCCATCCCGATGACCCTTGGCGCGCCCGTGGAGGGGGCCGAGCCGAAGCACGTGATCGACCTCCCGGCCGCCCTGGCATGGCTGGAGACCGAGCACGCGGTGCTGTTGACCGCGCTGCGGCAGGCCGAGGAGGAGGGCATGCACCGGCACGCGTGGCAGCTGGGCTGGGCGCTGGACACCTTCCTGAACGACCGGCGGCGCTGGCACGACGAAGGGGCGGCATGGGCGGTGGCGCTGCGCGCGGCCACCGCCATGACCGACCGGCCCGCGGCGGCGCACGCGCACCGCTTCCTGAGCGCGGTGAACGGCCGGCTGGACCGGTTCGACGACGCGCACACCCACATGCGGAAGGCGCTTGAGCTGAGCCTCGCCGCCGGAGACCGGGCCGGCGAGGCGGAGAACCGCTTCGTGCTGAGCTATGTGTACTGGCTGCAGGGCGACGGCGAGCGTGCGCTCGACCAGGCCGAGCAGGCGTTGTCGCTCTTCACCGAGCTCGACGACCCGCTCTGGGCGGGCAAGGCCAGCCTCGCGGTGGGCTGGTACCTCTCCGAGCTCGGCGCCTGCCACGAGGCGCTGCCGTTCCACCTGCGAGCGCTGGAACTGCAGCGACGGGCGGGTGACCGGGCCAACGAGGTGGTCACCGTGGACACGCTGGGCCTGCTGTACCAGCGGCTGGGCGACCCGGAGACCGCGATCCGGCACTACCGGGATGGCCTCCGGCTGGCCGGCACGATGGAGAGCCTCGACTTACGGGCCCAGCTCCTCGGGCACCTCGGCGACGCGAGCGAGGCCACCGGCGACACCCCGACAGCCCGTGAGCACTGGCTGGAGGCGTACAGGATCTTCCGCGAGCTCGGCCACCCCCAGGCCGGTGACCTGCGCCGCAAGCTCCAGTCACCGGGCCCGTCGGACCCGGCGGCGGGTTGAGGCGGCGGGTTGAAGCCGCATGGAGCCCAATATCGAGGTGACCGGTACGGGACCCAAATCGGCCCCTTGGCGAGCTCCCTGCCGTGATGAATGAGAACTATCGTGACCAGCATGGAAAATTCCCCTATGCGCAGGGACTCCCAGACGTCGCACCTGCGCGCCTCGGACAGCAACAGGGAGCAGGTCGCAGCCTTGCTCGGTGAGGCCCTGAGCACAGGTCAGCTGAGCCACGAGGAGTACTCCGAGCGCCTGGACAGCCTCTACCAGGCCAAGACGGTGGGAGAGCTCGAGGTCCTCACCCACGACCTGCAGGTCGAGCGGCAGCGTCCGGCCGCGAGTCCGGTGTCCTACGTTTCGGGTGCTGTGAGCTCCGAACCCGAGAACGTCGTCGCCATCTTCGGCGGCGCCGATCGCAGGGGCCGCTGGCGGGTACGGCGGCAGATCAAAGCGCTGGCCGTCTTCGGCGGAGTGCGGTTCGACCTGACCGACGCCGAGTTCGAGGCGAGGGAGGTCGAGATCACGATCAACGCGTTCTTCGGCGGGGCCGAGATCGTCGTGCCCGAGGGGGTGGAGGTGCGCTGCCAGGGCGTGGGCATCTTCGGCGGCTTCGACGTGCACAGCGGTCCGAACGTCGATCCGTCGGCGCCGGTGGTCGTGGTGAAGGGCCTGGCGCTGTTCGGCGGAGTGGGCGGCAAGGTCCGGCGCCGGGGCGAGCGTTGAGCGATCGGGCATGCCGTCCCACACCGGTGAGATCGGGCCGCTGAGCTGAGCATGGGCCGCCTGCCCCACGCGGCGACCCACGCCCGATCCCGGTGTCCGGCCGTCGATGCGCGTGGACGTTGGGAGCCGCTGTGTAGGTAGGGTCGGCAGCATGCTGCGGAGTTGGGGGCTGGCTGGGTTCATGTTGGCGTGCGGCGTGGTGGTGGCGGTCACACGGGACTCGCCCCAGCGCGGCGGTATTGAGTTTGTGGTGTTCGCGGTGCTGGCATTCCTGATGTCGCCACTGCTCTTTCCGCGTTCGCTCGGTGCCGCCGAGGCGCGGGAACGCAGTGCGCACGATGGTCGGCCGGTCGTCTACTGGCGGCCCGGCTGCCGATACTGCCTGCGGCTGCGAATCCGGCTGGGCCGGGATGCTCGCCGGGTGTACTGGGTCGATATCTGGAGTGATCCGGCAGGTGCCGCCGAAGTCAGAGCGGTCACCGGGGGTGATGAGACGGTGCCGACCGTTGTGCTGGACGGACAGTCGTTCGTGAATCCCGAACCGGGCTGGCTGCGGCAGCGGCTGAGAGCAGGACCGTTCCCAAACTGACCCCGGCCCGGCCAAGGCCCCTGGCTTGGGGGCTGGGCGCCATGTGGAACTGATCGTGCAGAATCTTCACATTCTCTCCTCGGTTTCGGCACACGTCCGTGCTTGGCTTCGTCCATAAGCGCTTCGTCCATAAGCAAGGTGGCCTGGACGCGCCTGTTGAGCGAATATTCGGAGATGCCGAAATGCCGACCGCGAAGCTGTCGATGATCGCGATAATTGTCGTTGTTTGTTTGGGGATAGGCGTCGCTTGGGCCGCTCCGGTTGCTTACTGGGTATTGACCTACGGGTGTAGGGCTGACGAGGACCGGCTCGCCGCTGCCCTGGCGACGCTCGGCGTCCTCGACGCCCATCCGGCCAACGCGACACCTCAGGAGGAGCGCAACAGCTCCTGTGACAGCGACGACCGGATAACGAGTGTCTGGCAGAACTATCGTTTCTCAGGCCCGCGAGCCGACGTTCTGTCCTTCTACCGGGATATCGCGATCATGGATGGGTGGGTGCTCTCCCCGGATGACGACGGTGAAGGGGGAATCTGCTTCACCAAGTCCTTCGGTGAGACAGAGGCCGACCTCTCGGTGGATTTCTCGAAGGCGGGAGGGGAGTACGGCGTGCACGTGACCTCTTCTGTGAACGGCGGCGGCTGGGGGTGCTGACACCGTCCCGAGGTCGGAGGCCGAACCAGGGGGCTCAGTCGAAGTCCTTGCAGCGGACCTGTCCCTTGTCCGGTACGGTCACCCGCACGTCGTCCACGGTCATGCCGCGCTTGGCGGCGGTGGCGGCGGCGATCGTGCAGACGAGCTGACCGGTCGCCATCCGCGACAGGCGGGTGACCGGCGGCAGCCATCGGCCGTCCACCGGCATCGGTGCGCCCCTGCCCAGCGTGAAGCCGCCGTCGTTCACCCGGAGGGCCACGTTCTTGGGCAGGCGGGTGGCGAGGGATCGGTCGAGCTCCTTCTCGGTGGGCCCGCCGATCAGTAGCTCGACGGCTTCGGCGGCCTCCAGCGGGCCCACGGGGCGGCTGACGGGGACGAGACGGTCGTTTCGCACGAAGTACAGGGGGGTGCCATCGACGAAGCCGCGGGCGGCCTCTCCGGCGCCGACCACGCCGGTGGGGCTGACTCCGCAGGCCGTACAGGCTGCCAGGAGCAGGGCGAGGGGCCAGGTTCTCACGGGCGGTTCCCCGCGGGGGTGGTTCTGACGGGCGGTTCCCCGGCGAAGCGGTTCCCGGGCAGGGCGGGATCCCCGGCAGGACGGTCGCCGGGCCAGGCGGGTTCCCCGGCGGAGCGGTTCCCGGGCCAGGCGGGATCCCCGGCGGAGTGGTCGCCGGACAAGGTGGATTCCTCGGCGGGGTGGTTCCTGGGCAGGGTGAGGGTGAAGACGGCTCCGGGGCCGGGGGCGACGGTCAGGTCGCCGCCGTGCAGGAGGGCGTTCTCGCGGGCGATGGCCAGGCCCAGGCCGCTGCCTTCGGAGCGGGCACGGGCGGCGTCGGCCTTGTAGAAGCGCTCGAAGACGTGCGGGAGGACGTCGGCGGGCAGGCCCGGCCCATGGTCGGCGACCTCGATGGCGACGGTCCGGCCGGTGGCGCGCACCCGGACCGTGACGGGCGGCGCGCCGTGCCGCAGCGCGTTGCCGACGAGGTTGGCGACGATGACGTCCAGCCGGCGCGGGTCGAGGGGAACACAGATGTCCGGTGGCAGGTCCGTGACGACGTCGGAACTCCAGCCGCGTGAGCGCAGGCAGGCGGCGACGGCGGCGCCGACGTCCACCTCGTTGAGGTTGAGCACGGCGGCTCCGGCGTCGAAGCGGGAGATCTCCATCAGGTCGTCGACGAGCTTGGTGAGCCGGGCGATCTCGTTGGTGACCAGCCGGGCCGCGGTCCCGGCGTCGGGGCCCAGCCGGTCGGCGCCGGCTTCGAGGACGTCGGTGACGGCGGTGGCGGCGGTCAGCGGGGTGCGCAGCTCGTGGGAGACGTCGGCGACGAACCGCCGAGACCTGGCCTCCATCTCGCGCAGCTCGCCGACCGAGCGCTCCAGCGCGGCGGCGGTCTCGTTGAAGCGTCCCGCCAGCCGTGCCAGCTCGTCGCCGCCGCGCACGGGCAGGCGGGTCTCCAGCCGCCCTTCGCCCAGCCGCCGGGCCGCGCGGTCCAGCTCCGCGACCGGGCGCAGCACGCCGCGTGAAGCCAGCAGCCCGGCCAGTACCGCCAGCAGTACGACGGGCAGGGCCGCCGTCTGCGCGGCACGCAGCACGGCCGCCCTGTCGGAGGCGGCCTGTGCGAGCGACTCGACGAGATAGACGGTGATCCCCGACGGCTCGCCGCCCGCGGCGAGCATGACCCTGCTGCCGCCCACGAGGTACGGCACGCCGTCGTGGGTCACCCGCTGCCAGGCCAGCTCCGGCCGCCGCAGAATCCTCGCGCGCAGTTCGGCGGTGATGCGGGCGTCGTCGGGGACGGCGCCGTCCCGGACCACGTACACCCTGCGGTCGCCCACCTCCAGGTCCTCGGCCAGCAGGGCGAGCTCCTCGTCGCGGGCGGGCAGCGCGACGTCGCGCGACAGCAGCAGCACCCGGTTCCTGAAGTCCTTCAGCAACCGGTTCTGCGTCCCGGCCAGCAGGTTGTCCTGCGCCCTGTAGTAGGTCAGCCCGGCGGCTCCCACCGCGCTCAGACCGCCCACCAGCACGAACGTGATCACCAAGCGGGCCCGCAATCCCCGCAGCCAGGTCATACCGGTCCGAAGCGGTAACCGAATCCACGCACGGTCTGCACGTACCTCGGTTCGGCCGGCACATCTTCGATCTTGGTACGCAGGCGCTGTACGCACGCGTCCACCAGCCGCGAGTCGCCCAGGTAGTCGTGCTCCCACACCGACTCCAGCAACTGCTGCCTGTTGAAGACCCGTCCGGGCGCGGCCGACAGGTGCAGCAGCAGCCGCAACTCCATCGGCGGCAGCGCGATCCGCCGCCCGTTCCTGCTCACGGTCAGGGAGGCGCGGTCCACGCACAGCGCGCCGTAGGTCTCCACGGGGGAGGGCACACTCTCGGTACGGCGCAGCACCGCCCTGATCCGGGCCTCCAGCACCTGCGGGCGCACCGGCTTGACCACGTAGTCGTCCGCACCGGCCTCCAGCCCGCCGACCACGTCGAAGTCGTCGCCCCGCGCGCTGAGCATCACGATCGAGGTGGAGGCGGTCGCGCGGATGCGACGGCAGACCTCGAACCCGTCGATGCCGGGCAGCATGAGGTCGAGCACGACCACGTCGGCGGCGAAGTGCGCCAGCCGCTCCAGCCCTTCCTCACCGGACGCCGCCGATTCGACCTCGTGGTCCCTGTCCTTGAGGGCGAGCGTCAGAGCGTCCCTGACGTTCGGGTCGTCCTCGATCAGCAACACGCGAGCCATGTGTTCCAGTATCGGCGGCTCAGGCTTGCGATTTGTCCGATCTTGGAAGCTATTACACGTTCATGACATGGTGTGGACGGTCCGCTCACAGAGACAGGCCAGGGTGATGGGCAGTAAGCGATCCGTTGGAGGACATGTGTTCATCACCAAGCGGCGCCTTGCCGTCCTGGCGGCCCTTCCCGCCTTGGCCCTGAGTGCGGCGTGCGGCGCCCAGAGCTTCGCCAGCACGTCGGGCTCCGCCGGCACGTCGAGCTCCGCCGCGAGCCCTTCCGTTGCCGCCAAGCCCAGCTGGCACGAGACCGCCGTGAAGTTCGCCGGGTGCATGCGGGAGAACGGGATCGACATCCCGGACCCGGTCAAGGGCCAGGACCTCGACACCAGCGCCGTCACCAAGACCACCCAGGCCAAGCTCGACGCCGCCATGAAGGCGTGCAAGGAGTGGGACTCGGTGCTTCTCGGCAGTGACAAGCCCTCCTCTCCCGAGGACGACGCCAAGTTCGCCGCGTGGGCGCAGTGTCTGCGCAAGGGCGGCGTCTGGCAGCCTGTCGACAAGGACGAGAAGAAGCCGGCCGGGTTCAAGGAGGTCGAGCCCAAGTCGGCCGCCTGGCAGCGGGTTCAGGAGGGATGCGCCTCCCTGCAGCCGCCGGCGCCGTACGAGGAGAACTAGCCACCCTCGCGTTCTCGCCGGGCCATACTCTTTCCTCCCTCGGGGGTGAGGGAAGAGGGCGGGAACACGGTCGGTCCCGGCTCCTCGCGTCAGGAGCCGGGACCGGCTGAAACGACCGGCGGCGCGACGACGGGACGGTCGGTCAGGCCGACACGATCGGCAGGGCGACGGGCCGCTCAGGACAATGTGACCGGCGGCGCGACGGCGGGAGACGGGGTCAGGCCGAGGTGACCGGCAGGGCGACGGGGCGGTGGGTCAGGCCGTCGCTCCATTCGACGTCCTCGGCCGGAACGGCCAGCCGTAGTCCCGGCCGTTTGACCGCCAGCGCCCTGACGGCCTCGGTGAGCTCCACCCTGGCCAGCGCGGCGGCCAGGCAGTGGTGCGGGCCGTACCCGAAGGCCAGGTGCGGATACGGCGGCCGGGCCTCGAAGCGGTGGATGTCGAAGCGCTCCGGCTCGGGGAATGCGCGCGGGTCGTGGTTGGCGGCGTTGAGGTTGGGCATCACGACCGTCCCGGCCTTCAGGGTGCCGCCCGACAGCTCGACGTCCTCGGTCATCCGGCGCATGAACGCGCTGGCCGGCGGCCCGTCGTAGCGCAGGATCTCCTCGGCCGCGGTGGGCGCCAGCTCCGGCCGGGCGACCAGCTCGTCCCACTGCCCGCGGTGGAGCATGAGGCGGAAGGCGCCCTTGGACACCATCGAGGCGGTCGTCTCGTGTCCCGCGGTGATCAGCGCGAACACGGTGTTGACCAGCTCGCCCTCGCTCAGCCGGTCCTCGTCGTCGCGGGCCTGCACGAGCAGGTCGATGAGGTCGTCGCCGGGTTGCGCGCGATGATGGGCCACCAGGTCGCGGGCGTAGGCCATGAACTCGGTGTAGCCCTGGTAGCGGACCTGCTCGGTCGCGGTGGATGTGGTGAGGAACATGTCCGTCCAGGCCATGAACCGGTCGTAGTCGTCGTACGGGACGCCGAGCAACCGGCAGATGACCCGGCCGGGCAGCCGCACCGCGAACCCGTCCACCAGGTCGAACTCCTCCCCGAGCCCGTCGAGCAGCTCACCGGCGATCGCCGCGATCCAGGGCCGCCACGGCTCGGTCCGGCGGGGCGTGAAGGCCCCCTGCATGATCCGCCGGTAGCGGGTGTGCTCCGGCGGGTCCTGGTTGATCAGCGAGTCGGGGTCGTCGTCGATGCCGATGCCGCTCACCAGCCGCGGCAGGCCGGGAAGACGCAGGTTGCGGCTGGAGGCCGCCGAGCCCAGCAGGGTCCGCACGTCCTCGTATCTGACGGCCACCGGCACCAGGTCCCCGCTCGGCATGGCGGCCGGGTCCAGCGGTCCCTCCTCGTGGCGTCGGGCGAACTCCGGTGGGGGCGTGCCCAGCGGGCCAGGAACGATGTTCTTGTTCGGGCTGGTTTCGGCGGTCATCGCACCCCTTTTCGTACCGGGCGCCGTGCAGGCGGTCCAAGCGGAACGTATGCAGGGGGCCGCCCGCGGTCAACGGCCGATTCCGGACATCTTCGCGCCCTGGAAGCGGCTGGATCCGGCGGTCCGCGTGCCCGGGCGGCCGTCTTCGACCGGGCGACGCGGGCCGAGGCGTCTCACGCCGTCGCGGCGTCGTAGGCCTCGAACACCAGGACCAGGCCGAAGAGTGCACCTGACCGGAGAACGAACCGGACTGGAGAACGAACCGGGCCGAAGATGGATCTCATAAGACATGAGACCCGAGGAGGAACGTTCGTGACCACTGTGATGCTCGTCCACGGCGCCTGGCACCGGCCGGACAGCTGGGCGAAACTCGAGACCGAGTTGCGCGCGCTCGGTCACGACACGCGCTCACCGGCGTTGCCGAGCGCCGGTGAGCGTCCCACCGCGGGCATGCATGACGACGCCGCCGTGCTGGCCGGGGAGCTGGCGTCGATCGCGGGACCGGTCGTACTGCTCGGCCACTCCTACGGGGGCATCCCGATCACCGAGGCCGCCGCCGGAGCGGGCAACGTCGAGCGGCTGATCTACCTCGCCGCGTACATGCCGGCCGAGGGGCAGTCGCTGTACACCGTCCACGGCTTCCCCGACCCCGAGGACATGAGCGGACTGTTCCCGGTCATCGACGAACCGCGTACCTCGTTCTACGGCGATCTGCCCGATGACGAGGCCGAGCGGGCGATGGGCGAGCTGGTCGGCCAGACCGTCCGGTCGTTCGCGGAGAAGGTCGGCGTGGCCGCCTGGCGGGACATCCCGTCCACCTACATCGTCGCCGAGCACGACAGGGCCCTCCCGCCCGCGATGCAGGAGCGGATGGCGGCCCAGGCCACCGAGATCCGCCGCCTCCCCGGCGGCCACTCCCCGTTCCTGTCCCAGCCGCGCCGGCTCGCCACCCTCATCGACGAGATCGTGCGATCGGCCGGGAACTCCTAGCGGGCCGGGGCGGCGTCACCGGCATCGGCGCCCGCCTGAGCGGGAGGACGCAGCCGGAGCAGAAGGACGCCGCCGTCCGGCCGGGTGTCATCTCGGCGTGCCAGCCAGGTCCCGGGGCGCCTGCCGTCCCCCGGTACGGCCCAGGCGGCTGGGCCACCAGGCCCGCGCGTCGAGATCCCGTACCAGCGCCGGGACCAGCAGGGAGCGCACCACCAGGGTGTCGAGCAGGACGCCGAAGGCGACGATGAAGGCTATCTGCGCGAGGAAGGCCAGGGGGATCACCACCAGGGCGGCGAAGGTGGCGGCGAGCACGACGCCCGCCGAGGTGATCACCCCGCCGGTGGTGACCAGCCCGCGCAGCACCCCTTGCCGCGCCCCGTGGTGCGCGGTCTCCTCGCGCACCCTGGACATGAGGAAGATGTTGTAGTCCACCCCCAGCGCGACCAGGAAGACGAAGCCGTACAGCGGTACGGATGCGTCACTGCCGGTGAATCCGAACACGTGCGTGAAGACCAGCGTGGAGACACCGAGGGTGGCCAGGAAGTTCAGTGCCACGGTGACCACCAGGAGCAGGGGCGTCGTCAGCGAACGCAGCAGGACGACCAGGATGAGCAGGATGATCGCCAGGACGACCGGGACGATGAGCAGCGTGTCGTTCCTCGCGGTCTCCGTCGTGTCGTACCGCTGGGCGCTGTAGCCGCCGATCAGGACGCCGTTCTCGGGGGCGAGCGCGGCGCGCAGGCGCTTGACCGTGTCCTGGGCGGCGTCGCCGTCCGGCGCGTCGTTCAACGTCGCCTCCACCAGCACGAGTCCGTCGACGATCTTGGGGGTGTCACCCGGTCGCCCGCTCTGGCTCACCGCCGCGGCGGCGGACACGCCCGCGACGCCGCGGGCCTTCTCCTCCACGGCGGTGACACGCTCGGCGGGGGCGACGATGACCGCGGGCTGCCCCGAGCCTCCGGGGAAGTGCTCGCTCAGCGTCGCCTGTGCGGCCACCGACGGCGCGTCGTTCACGAAGGTCTCGTCCAGCGGTACGCCTCTGGCGTTCAGCTGCGGCGCGAAGAGGGCGAGGCCGACGAGGGGCAGGATGGTCGCGATCCAGAGCCGGCGCGGGTGACGGTCGACCACGGCGGCCACGCGGCCCCAGATCCCGCGGGTCTCGCCGGTCCCGGTGTCCGCCGGGCGCGGCTTCGCCGGCCACAGGGCGGTACGGCCCAGCAGGACGAGGACCGCGGGCAGGAAGGTGAGCGCGCTGAGGGCGGCGCACACGATGCCGATGGCGCCCACCGGGCCGAGCGCGCGGTTGTTGGTCAGGTTGCTGAGCAGCAGTGCGAGCAGGGCCAGGGCCACCGTGGCGGCGCTGGCGACGATCGGCTCGAACGAGCGCCGCAGCGCGATGCGGCCGGCGGCGAAGCGGTCGCCGGTCGTGGCCAGTTCCTCCCGGAAGCGGGCGGTCAGCAGCAACGCGTAGTCGGTGGCCGCGCCGATGACCAGGATGAACAGGATGCCCTGCACCTGGCCGTCGACCCGGACGACACCGCGGTCGGCCAGGAAGTACACCACGGCGCAGGCCAGGCCCAGCGCGAAGACCGCGCCGATGATGATGACGAGAGGCAGCAGGACGCTCCGGTACACCGCCAGCAGGATGATCAGTACGGTGAGCAGCGCCACGCCGAGCAGCAGGCCGTCGATGCCGGCGAAGGCGTCGGACAGGTCGGCCCGGGTGGCCGCCGGTCCCGCGAGCTGGGCCCGCAGGCCGTCGACCGCCACCGCCGAGCCGATCCGGTCGAGGGCGTCCCCGAGGGCGGAGCTCGCGAGATCGGGGCTGAATTGCACCACGCCCCGCAGCGCCCGGCCGTCGTCCGACCCGAGGGCGGGGCTGGGCGTCCCGACGACGTCCGCGGTGCCGCGCAGCGAGGCGAGCGCCCGGGTCGCCGCGGCGCTCTGCTCGGGAGTGACCTTCTCGCCGTCCGCGGTCCACACCACGATGAGCGGCTGCGTCTCACCCTGGCGGAACCTCTCCTGCACCTCCAGCACACGCGTCGACTCCGCGCTCTGTGGCAGGAACGCGGCCTGGTCGTTGGTGGACACCTGGGTGAGCCTGCCGGCGAACGGCCCCAGCCCTCCGCCGACGGCCAGCCAGACCAGCACCAGCAGCGCCGGGACAAGCCAGCGGATCGGTCGCCGCGCCATGGGATCACCTTTCCGTGAGACCATATAACTCAATGATTAAGATACTCAATGAGTGAGTTAATGTAGCATGGCGCCATGAACGGCGACGGTGAGAAGGGCATCGACCTGCAGTCCTTCGCGGTACGGCTGCGCCGGATGAACACCGAGTTCAACCGCATCGCCCACGAGTTCGCCCACGAGCACGGACTGCACACCACCGACGTCCAGGCCCTCATCAAGATCTTCGACGCTCCGTCGCCGATCACCCCGAGCCGGTTGCGGGAGGAGCTGAACCTCACCTCGGGCGCCGTCACCGCGTGCCTCGACCGGCTGGAGCGGGCCGGGCACATCCGCCGGGTTCGCGACGTGCACGACCGGCGCGTGGTCCACCTGCACTACCTCGACGCGGCGAGGGAACTCGCCGCGGCCTTCTTCCGCCCCCTCGCCCTCGGCACGGACAACGCCCTGCGACGTTTCGGTCCTGAGGAGTTGCGCACCGTGGCCGCCTTCCTTGACGCGATGAACGAGGAACTTGACGTGCTGCGAGCCGCGCCGGGTTCCGCCTGATCCTGTCTTCGGACGCGCGGGCCGAACGGTTGCACCCCGGCATCGGACTTCTCGCTCGCCGCGTACGGCGTCAGCGCGTCAGAACGTCAGCGTGTCAGAACGTGAGCGCGTTAGAACGTGAGCGCGCCAGGACGTCAGGACGTCGGCGTGTCAGCGCGGGCCCCGGCGTGAGCTCCGGCCGGAGGAGCCGCCTGGGGCGGCGAGAGCCGCGATCACCGCGGAGAGGACGGGAAGCGCGGCGACCGGGGTGGCTATCAGCGTCCACGGGGTCTCGAACGGCGCCCGCGGGGACGCCCCCACACGATCGATGCGGTCACGGGTCACGCCAGTGGCAGGCCGATGAGGCACCCGGCCGATGCGCGCATCACCGTGCCGCGGGCCGCGCCGGAGGAGGCGGAGGTCTGCGCCTGGACGGAGCCGGACTCACGCGGGCGGACGGTCGTTCTGCACGACGGGCGCACCGGGTGGCTCCCACTGGACGGCCACCCGTACGGTGTCCGCCCGGTCCGCGGAGAAGCCCTCCACGACGAGCGCGCCCGGCCGGGCCCGGGGTTCGCAGTCCGCCTCGGCCTGCGCCGCCACGGCGGCCGAATCGATCGTGGAGAGAGGGTGTGCGGAGACCGCCCGGCGCGCGCCCGCGGCCCGCCCCGCCGTTCCGACCTTCCGGGCGGCCGGAACGGGGGCGTCCACGGTCGTGCGACGGTTACTGCTCGTCGTCGCCCTGGTCGTCGTTGTTCTGGTTGTTGTTCTGCTTGTTCCAGGGGCCGGTGATCGCGAGCACGTAGCCGGGGGTCTGGATGTTGGCGAACAGGATCTTGCCGTCCCCGCTGAAGGTCGGGCCGGTGAACTCGCTGTCGTTCAGCTCGTTGCGGGCCAGCGCGTAGGCCTCGCCCTTCTGGCTGACGCCGACCAGGTGCGACAGGCCCTCGCCGTCCTCGGCCAGGATGACGCCGCCGTACGGCGAGACCGTGATGTTGTCCGGTCCGTCGTAGTTGGTGTCCTTGGTGGGGTCGGGGTTGACCACGAAGATCGTCTTGAGGGTGATCGTCTCCGACCTGGGGTCGTAGAACCACACCTGCCCGTCGTGCTCCTTGACGCTGCCGTCGCTGGTGCGGGCGTAGCTGGAGACGAAGTAGGCGCCGCCGTCCCCCCACCAGGCGCCCTCAAGCTTGCGGGCGCGGGTCACCTGGTCGTCGGTGAACTGCTTGCGCACCGAGACCGTCGTGGCGTCGCGGTCCGGTACGGCGACCCACCGCACCTGGTAGCGGGTGCCCGGCTGGGTGGCCTCGGACAGGTTGGCGACGTGCTTGCCGTCCCTGGAGAAGCAGCTCATGGCCTCCAGGGTGCCCGCGGTCGCGCCGCCCTGGCTGAGCGCGAGCTCCCGCAGCGCGCCCTTGCGGGCGCGGAAGTGCCTGGGCGGGGTCCAGCGGAAGTACAGGCCGTGCGGGCCGCTGGCGTCCTCGGTCTCGTAGATCGCAGAGGTGTGCGGGTCGACCGCGACGGCCTCGTGCGAGAACCTGCCCAGGAACTTCAGCGGCACCGGGTCGAGGTTGGCGTCGCGGTCGAACGGGTCGACCTCGAAGACGTACCCGTGGTTCTTCTGGAACGCTCCGCCCGCGCGCTGCTCGGTCTCCTCGCACGTCAGCCAGGTATCCCAGGGGGTGATGCCGCCCGCGCAGTTGTTGTGCGTGCCGGCCACGCTGACGTACTCGCGGATCCGGTTGCCCCGCCTGTCGACCTCGATGTTGGTGGTGCCGCCGTGCGCGCCGGGGTCGTAGGTCAGACCCGGCAGGTTCGGCACGGGGTACGGCTCGCCGCCGCCGATCTCGTGGTTGTTGACCAGGACGGAGACACCGTGGCGACCCTGGAAGAAGCCGGTGCCGTCGGCGTCGCTCGGGGTCGGCTCCCCGGACTCGAGCAGGGTCTTGCCCGCCTGGGCGACGATCTTGTAGGAGAAGCCGCGGGGGAGGGCGAGCAGACCGGCCGGGTCCGGGAGGACGGGGCCGTAGCCCGCCGCCTTGAGACCGGCCTGGAGGGCCCCGGCGGCCTGGGCGGTCTGGGCGGAGGCAGGACCGGCGATGGCCTCGATGCTGCCGATGATGGCAATGCCCAGGCCACCCGCTGCCCCGGAACGTAGCAGGTTACGACGAGAGATCGGGGAAGTCATAGAGGTACCTTTTTCGCGCACTTTTGGAAGGTATGGCTTGGACTCAAGTCCTCCGGTCTGAACGGTCCTTTCCCTGATGTGGTCTCCAAAGTGAACGCCCGGAGAACGGTCACCTTCGGCACCCCCTGCCGCTCCGTGTCCCACAGGCCACCGAGTGTAACCGGCGCCTGTGAGCTCCGGCGTCGGGGCCGCCCTCCGGCGTCAAGGACCGGCCTTCGGGTCCGTCTCCGGATCCGCCCGGAACCCGTCCCGGTGATCGTCTCGGAGGCGTCGAGCCGTTAGAGCCGTTAGAGCCGCGCGATCAGGCGGCGGACGAACGTGCCGGTCCGCGGATCGGCGCCTTCGGCCAGCCGGCCGAGTTCCTTGACGTGGCCCGGTCCGCGATGATCCCTCGCGAGCTCGACGGCCGCGGAGAGGACCGCCTCCCACGATCCGCTCTCCAGCCTGTCCGCGATGACCCTGAGCGTTTCCCTCGGAGACAGCGCGGCGATGTATTGGGCGGCGAAATGCTCGCGGTAGGCGGTGTGGGTGAAGGCGAAAACGGGCTCTCCATCGGAAGCCGACCCCACTTCGGTGAAAATGGTGGCCCGAGACTGGAAATATCGCATCATGTGATCGGCGGCGTGATCCGGGCCGACGTCTCTGAGCGGCAGGGTCCTGAGAAACCGGCTCAGCGGTCGTTCGCGGAAATATATCCGGTTCTCGTTGTTCGACTGCATCGCGAACGCTATGGCGCTGAGCGTGAGTTTCAACTGGTCGGGTAAGACGTGGAGTGTTCCGCGGCTCTGCTCCCTGTCGAAGACGTAGAGATGGAGGAGGCACTCCGTCAGCTTCACCGGAGAGCGGGGAAGCTCGATGCCGCGAGCGTAGATCTCCGACAGCATGAGAAGCGCGAGCGGCGTCTTGACGGTGTCGGACAGCTCCGGGTTCTCCTCGATCAGGTGGCGGACCGCGCTCGCGAGCCACGGCGTTCCCCCGGCGACGGGGCCTTCCAGGGCGCCGGGGCGCGGTCCCGTGGCCAGCTTCTCCAGGAACTCGTGGACCTGGGCGTCGGGCCACGGGGCCATGGTCGCCGAGCGGAGGAACGCCAGGTCGTCGCGTACCCCGGGGTAGTGGCGGGTCGTGACGAGCACCGGCACGCGCCGGTACCGGGAGGAGAATCGGCGCAGCTCCCGCACCAGATGGCCGCGCAGCCGCGTGCCCTCCACCTCGTCGAGGCCGTCGACCGCCAGGAGGCAGTGGCCGTGCTCCAGGATCGCCGACAGGACCTCCCCGGTCGTCTGGAAGTCGTACTGGTAGCGGAGGGTACGGAGGATGAGCGTCTCCAGATCGCCGCCGTCGTCCTCGGGACGCAGATCCCTCGCCAGGAGCACCAGGGGGACGACCGGTCCGCCGCCCCCGGCCGCCCCGCGCCTGGCGGCCGTGAGGCAGAGGCTGTTGACCAGGGTGGTCTTCCCCGTGCCTCCCGGCCCGGTCACGGCCAGCCGCTTCAGGGGCCGGGGGAAGACCCGGGCGGCGGACACCGGGACCTTCCGCCCGCCGTCCATCCGGACCAGCAGGGGGCCGTCGACGTAGTGGGCGTCCAGTGGGAGGTCGGACAGACCCGTGAGCGACGGGAGGAACGCGTGCCGGGCGATGAAACTCGGCAGGTAGTGGGATCGGATGCGGTCACGGGACCAGGCGACCAGACGTTCCACGGCGGTCTGCCGGACCGCCGGCGGCTCGGCGTCGCGCAGCCGCCGTTCGGCGAAGGCCCGGAGCAGATCGTGCATGCGGTAGGCGGAACCCGACGACGGCTGCAGGAACTGGCGGGTCACCAGTTCGTCGATCACGTCGGCGGCCGTCGCGGCGTCCCGGTGCAGCAGGACGCCCATCAGTTCGTGGCTCAGCTCGGCCGACGGGGCCAGCCCGATCAGGTGGAAGCCGTGCGCCGCCTCGGGGGGAAGATCGGCGTAGGCGGTCTCGAAGTTCTTCTCGAGCGCCAGGTGCCCCGAGCGGAAGCGGTCGAGCCGGGGTGCCCCGTCCTTTTGGCGGAGCCGTACCGCCAGCTCCGCCCACGACCGGTCGGGGCGGGACTTGATCAGACCTCCGGCGATGCGCAGGGCCAGGGGGAACCCCTCGCACAGGCGCACCACCTCCCGTAGCGCGGGATCCTTCGCCTCCTCCGCGGGGCGTCGCGTGATCTTGAGGAGCAACTCGGCCGCGTCCTGCTCGTCGAGCTTTCCCAGCGCCAGGACGCGCACGCCCGGTAACTCGCCCAGGGCGGACCAGCTGGTGAGGATGACCGCCGACTCCGAGTGCCCGGGAAGCAGGGGGCCGACCTGACCGCCGTCGTACACGTTGTCGAGCACCAGGAGCGTCCGCCGCCCGGCGAGCAGCGAACGGTAGAACGACGAGCGCAGGGCGAGCCCGGCCGGAAGCTCGGTGGCGGGGACGCCGAGCGTCGTCAGAACCCCGGCCAGCACGTCGTCGGGGTCGGCCGCCTTCCCGTCGCGGGTTCGCAGGTCGAGGTAGAGCTGGACGTCGGGATAGTCGGCCGTCAGCCGGTTCGCCATGCTGATCGCGAGTGCCGACTTGCCCGTGCCGGGCGGACCGTAGAGGTTGACCATGCGCGGCGCGGAACCGCCACCGGGCCGGGAACCGCCACCGAGCCGGGAACGGGCACCCGGCCGGGAACGGGGACGGGATCGGGGAGCGGGGACGGCGCCGGAGTCCGCGCCGAGCCACGCCATGAGCCGGGCCTCCTCGCCGGCGCGCCCGGTGAAGTCCGACGGGGCCATCGGGAGCTGGTGGAGCGCGACGGGCGCGGGAGGCTGGGCCGTCAGGTAGACCGAGCCGAAGTTGCCGCCGGCGAAGTTCACCTGGCGTGAGTTGCCGTCCGCCCGTGGTTTGAAGATCGACCAGGGGCCGGAGCCGTTCTTCCACTTCAATGGCGTCCCCAACGGCATCGCGTCGGCCGTGTGAGCGGCGGTGGACGAAGTGCGGTCAGCCCATGTTGATGGTGCCGGTGTTGTCTCCCGCGAAGTTGATCTGTTTGGCGTCGTCTCTCGCCTGGGCGAGGATGGTCACCACGGGCGCGCTTTTCGACGCCTCGGACAGCAACCGCTCCACCTCGGCCCGGAAGGCCGCGTCCTTCTCGGCGGCGTCGCGCACCTCCCCGGCGACGAGCGCTACGGCGGAGTGGTCGTCGTCGCCCGCGTCGAGCCGTTCGAGCGCTTCGGTGCCCGTGGGCGAGAGTCTCTCCCGGATCCTGGCGTACAGCCGCTGGACCGCTCCCCAGGAGTCGGCTCCGATCTGCTGCGCGAATCCCTCACCCGCTTTGGCCGCGAGAACGGCGGCCACCGTCAGGCCAATCGAAACGGGGTCCATATGTCACCTATCTGCCCTGAGTGGTGTGAAGGTAACGACGGCCATAACGCTACTCGATTTCAGGGCCGATCGAATCGGTGTTTCCGGTAATGGGCGACGGATTTCATCGGCTCTTCTACGTGAGGCCGCCGAGAAGGGCGGTCAGCTCCCGGAGAGTGCGTATGACGGGCATTTCTCCAGCATGGTGACCTGGAACGTGCACCGGACCGGGCGCCGGTTCGCCGGTGCCGATCCGCCCGGTTCCGCCGCCCGCCGTACCGGTGCTCGGGCGGCCGGGGACACCGGGGACGGGACGTCCGGCGCGGTTCAGCCAGATGCCGTACAGCCCCGCCGCGCTCGCCGCGGTCGCGTCGACGTCGAGCCGGTCCCCGACGTAGGCCACCTCCGACGGAGGAAGCCGGAGTGCCTCGCAGGCCGCGTGGAAGCTCCCCGCCTCGGGCTTGGCCACGCCGATGTCACCGGAGACGACCAGCACCGGCAGGGCCGTCTCCAGCCCGACACGGCGGAGCTTGTCGCGTTGCTGCCCGGACTCACCGTTGGTCAGGACCCCCAGCCGCAGCCCGGGATGTTCCTCGGCCAGCGCGCCGAGGCTCGCCGGGACATCGGGAAAGACCCGCCAGGCGGCCTCGTAGTGGCGCAGGTAGCCCGCGAACCAGGCGTCCGCCTCCGGCTCGGCCCAGGTGCCCAGGCCGAGCTCGGCGACGAGGGTCGTGATGCGCAGGCGCCGCTGTCCGGTGAAGGTGAGCTCACCCGCCAGGTAGCGGTCCATGGCGTGCCGTTCGAGCTCCGCCCAGCGGCGCCGCGCCGCCTCGTGGTCGACGCCGGAGGCCCCGGGAACCGTCTCCAGGGCCGTCGTGAACGCCGTGGCGGCGGCCGTGTCGTGGTCGACCAGCGTGCCGTCGAGGTCGAACAGGAGACCTCTGATCATCCGGGCCATACGCCTTCCTCTCCCGCCGACCCCGGCCGATTCCCCGGCCGCCGATCCCGCCGTCGCGGTACCGCCCGCGCGGGACATGCCGTCCGGCGGAAACCCTCTCATCGAGGAGAACTCCCGTCGAGGGGACTTTGGACGGCGGCGCCTCCTTCAAGCGGTGTCTCTCAGACGGCCTCTCTCTGGTGGCGTCTCTCAGGCGGCGTCGTGGAAGATCAGGCCCAGGGTGTGGCGGACGCCCGAGCGGACGGTGCTGACCCCGTGGCGGACCGGCGCGGCCGACCAGCCGCGCGCCGACCGCACCGGACGGTCCCTGGTGGTGAAGACCAGGGCCTGCCCCTGCCGGAGCAGGGTCGAGGTGCCCCGGGACTGTGCCCGGGGTCGCTGCTCGACCAGCAGGAACTCCCCGCCGGTGTGGTCGGTCCCGGGCTCGTCCAGGCCGATCACGACCTGGAGCGGGAACACCAGATCCCCGTACAGGTCGCGGTGCAGCGCGTTCCAGTCACCCTCCCGGTAACGCAGCAGGATCGGCGTCGGCTTGGTCTGACCCGCCGCGTGGCACATCTCCAGCCAGTCCTCCAGCTCGTCCGGCCACGGTGCCGTCCTGCCCAGCCTGGCCGCCCAGTCACGGGCGACGGGCACCAGGTGGCGGTAGAACGCCTGCCGCAGCCGTCCGACCGGCTCGGGGATCGGGTGGCCGAAGTAGCGGTACCGGCCGGAACCGAACCGGTGGCGGGCCATGTCGACGGTGGCCCGGAAGCGGTCCTCCTCCCCGTACAGGCCCGAGATGTCCGCGCACTCGGCGGGGGTGAGGATCCGCGGCGTCAGGGCGCAGCCGTACGTGTCGAGCTCCTCGGCCAGCGCCGCCCAGCCGATCCGGTCGACCCTGTCCACGGCGTCCAGCGTGTCCGGGGAGTCCAGCGCGCCCGGGGCCACGGTTCCGGGGGACTCCGCCCCCGGAACCCCCGGAGCTCCCGCGATCCCCGTGGTCCCCGTGGTTCCTGTGGCGCCCGCGGCGTCTGCGATGCTCATCTCGTCTCCAGTCCCAGCAGGATCCTCTTCGTCTCGACGCCGCCGACGTACTGGCCGACGGTGCCGTCGCTGCGCACCACGCGGTGGCAGGGCACCACGATCGGCAGCGGGTTGGTCGCGCACGCCGTACCGACGGCGCGCACCGCCCTCGGGCTGCCGGCCGCCTCCGCGACGGCCGCGTAACTGGCGGTCGTGCCGTAGCCGATCTCCCTCAGGTGCGACAGGACGGTACGGCGGAAGCCACGCGCGAGCCGGAGGTCCAGCGGCAGGTCGAACAGGCGGCGCCGGCCCGCGAAGTACTCGTCGAGTTCGCGCGCCACGCCGTCCAGGCGCGCCGGGGCGCGCAGCACCCTCGGGCTGACGCCGGCCGACAGCTGTTCGAGGACCTTGTCGTGGTCCTCCCCGGCGTAGGCCACGCGCACCAGGCCCTCGCCGGTCGCGGCCAGCAGCAGCGACCCGACCGGGGTGTCCACGGTGCGGTAGGCGACGTCCAGGATTCCGGCCCGGTCGGCGGCGGCGGCCAGGCGGGCGTGCAGCCGGGCCTGGGCCTCCTCGTCGATCCGAGGCAGGGCGGCGAACAGCTCGCCGTCGGCGGGCGGCCGGTTCGTGGTCGTCATCGGGAATCTCCTTTCCGGTAGGTCCTGCGCAGGGCGGCGATGCCGTCCGAGGCCGCTCTGCGGGCGGCCTCGGCGCTGCCGCCGACCACCTCGGCCACCTCCGCGTACGGCAGGCCCGCCAGGTAGTGGTAGGCGATGGTCTGGCGCTGCTTGAGCGGCAGGGCCTTGAGCTCGTCCAGCAGGTCGCGCTCCTCGGTGCCGGGCACCCCGTCGACGCCGGGCACCTCGGGTACCCGCTCGGTCGGGACCGGCTGCCGCGACTCGGCGCGCACCTGGTCGACGGCCTTGCGATGGGCGATCGTGACCAGCCACGCCTCGACGTTGCTGTCCGGCCGCAGGCCGGGATAGGCCCGCATGGCCGCGAGGAAGGTCTCCGACCAGGCGTCCTCTGCGGTGGCCGTGTTCCCCAGTACGGCACGGCACACGCGCAGCACCATCGGCCCGTATCTGGCCACGATCGCTTCGAAGGGTTGCTGTCTCACATCCGGTAAACGTGCCACGTCCACCGGATGTGAGGTCGTCGTTCTCGCGGCGGCGACTTCCGCCGTGTCGGCCGGGAGCCCCGGGGAGACCCAGGGAGACCCGGAGAGTCCCAGGGAGGCCTGGAGAGGCCTCCGAAAGCGCCGGGAAGCGCCGGGAAGCCCCCCAGGAAGCCCCGGACGGCCCTGAGACGCCTCGAAAACCCCCAGGAGCCTGGGAGGGGCCGGGAGGGGCCGGGGCGAGATCTGGGCCGGACTCGGGCAGGGCAGTCGAAGGAGCCGGGGCAGCCGAAGGCGCGGGGGTCAGCCGAAGGAGGTGTGCTCCAGCCAGGAGTCCAGCAGCGCGGACTCGCCCAGCACCTCGACCCGCTCGCTGCCCGGAGGCAGCCGCCGGTAGATGACGCGCAGCACGTCGCAGATCGGGCCGCGCAGCGCGACGGTGGCCTTCTCGTGACCGTGGCGCCAGGTGAAGCCGTCCTCACCGAGCTCGATGAGCCACTCTGCCGCCAAATCCGCGCCGGTGTCCGTCGCGTGCAGGTGGATGCTCCCGTCGAGGCCGCGCAGCTTGGCCAGGCCAGGCGAGCCCGAGTGCTGCCAGGCGCCGAACAGCTCCAGCAGCTCGTCGACGGTGTCCACCGCCACCTCGGGGGCGACGGTGTAGGCGGCCTCGACCGTGACGGCCACGTCGGCCCGGTGGACCACCAGCTCGTGCGTGGCGCGGCGGGCCCAGAAGGCGGTGTCCCTCGGGAGGTTCCACAGCCGCATCGGCGTCCCGGGATCCGTCCCGCGCAGCGCGCCGGAGCATCGCGCGGCTCCCTCGGCGAGCCAGGCGTCCAGCTCGGCCGGGTCGTCGCCGTCGGGTCCCGCCGCCTCGGGAACCTCGGCCGGGTCGTCGACGGCCGTTCCGGTCCGCACGGCGGTGTCTCCGGCGTACAGCAGGGTGCCGATGTGCCGGACGAGCCTGGCGAGTGTCCAGTCAGGGCAGGTCGGCACCGTCGCCGACAGGTCGGCGTCCTTCAGGAGGTCCCTGATCGAGGTGGTCTGAGTGATGATCTCGTCGCAGTAGCGGTCGTGTCCCAACAGCGTCATGTGCGCACACCGGTTTCCAGACGATGGTTTCCAGATGATGGTCGCGTTCAGGCGTTCTGGGGCCTTCTCTGCGTCGCGGCACCGGAATCGGCGTGTCCGCGAGAGCCGAAGGGCAGGATCAGATTACTCCGGCACGGATTCCATAACGGAGCACTCCTGGAAGTTCTATTTCCGTCATGTCGCATCCATAGACGATCGGGACGCTCGTGTTTTTTGATCGCTCGGGCAAACGCGAAGTGCTAAACATGGCCTTCTATGAGAATCTTCCGGCGCCGGAAGGGTGAGAGGCCCGCTCGCGGCACCCTGATCGTGGGACGCGCGTGGAAAGACGTCGCCCTGGACGCCGCCGTCGAGGCGGTGCAGGAGGGCTATCTCAGCGCGGGGACCGTCCTGCTCGGTGAGACTCATCGCGATCCCGAACTGCGCTCGCTGAGGCTCGACGCGCTCAGCCGCGCCGCGGTCGGCAGGAGCCAGGCGATCGCGCAACTGCTCGACGGCGACCACGACAGGGCGGACGTGCTGCTGTGGCTGGGCCGTACGGTCATCGACGAGGCGTGGGTCATCCGGGGCGGGAGCCTCGCGGAGAGCGTCGGCGAGGACCGGTTCAAGCTGTTCTTCGCCACCCTGTCCGGCGCGCACGACCCCCTCATGGAGGCGGCGAGGCTGCGGCCCGAGGATCCCGTGCCCTGGGAGTCCATGATCTGGCTGGCCATGGGCATGCAGTTCGACCGCCTGGAGGAGGACGCGATCTGGGACGAGGTCGTCTCCCGCTCCGCCACGCTGTTCTCGGCCCACTGGGCCAGGCTGCAGTCGCTGGCCGCGAAATGGGGCGGCTCCCACGAGGAGATGTTCGCCCACGCCCGCGAGGCCGTGGCGCTGGCGCCGCCGGGCCATCCGCTCACCGCGATGCTGGCCCTGGCGCACCTGGAGCACCTCCTCGCCGAGGAGCGCCGCCTCGTGGAGGAGAACAAGGTGGTGGCCTACGTGCGGTTCGGCCTGAAGTACTTCTCCGACCAGGTCGTCGGCGAGCTGAAGGACGCCGAGCGCCGCTGGACGGCCCACGCCCGGCCGCATCCTCGCGACGTCGAGGCCCACCACCTGTTCGGCGCGATCTTCGTACGCGAGCCCACCACGCACGACCTCGCGGCCAGGCACCTCAGGCAGGTGGGCAACCGCGTCGGGCGCGGCGCGCCGTGGGGGTACCTGGGCGACCCGGCCGAGGAGTTCGCCGCCGCCCTGGGAAGGCTCAGACTTCCCTTTCCCTCCGACGACGACCTCCTGATGCTCTGAGGTCCCGGATCCGGTGGCGGCGTGCGACGTCCCACCGGGCGTTCCACCGGGGATCGTCCCTGCTCACGGCCGGTTTCGCGGCGGACGTTCGTTTTCCGCACCGGCCGGGAAGGCTAGCGGAGGCGAGGGGGGATCGATGTGGAGCACAAGGAGTTCGTCCAGACGGTGGCGGAACGCGCCAACCTGTCCAAGGAGGCGGCGGCGGACCTCGTCCGGGTGACGCTGGAGACGCTGGGGGACAGGCTGAGCGAGGGGGAGGCGCGCCGGCTGGCGGCGCAGCTGCCCGGCTTCCTGCGGGAGTCGTTCCCCGTCAAGGACAGGAGCCACCAGTTCGGGCTCCACGACTTCGTGATGCGGGTCGGAAACCGCATCGGGCTGACCGCGATGGAGGCCACGGACGGCGTCAGGGCCGTCCTGACGACACTCCGGGAGGCGGTCCCCGGCGACGCCTTCGCCAACGCCATGTCACAGCTTCCCGCCGAGTTTCAGGAGATGGCCGAGCCCGCCCCCTGACGGATGGGCGGCCGGGCCTCGGGGAGGGGCCGTCCGCCCGGCCATACCCTTCCCTACCTGCGTTTTCGTGCTTAGAGTGAGATATGAGGTCGTCGCCGGTCGCACCGGGGCGAACCGTCGGGCCACCGAGGTCCTGTCCCCGCGATCGGCCGCGCGCCGATGGCCGTCCCCGACGCTCGGCGTGCCGCCCGAACGGGGTCCTTCGCGGAAAGAAGGTCATCGCATGACGGTGAATCCCTCGGTGGGCGTGTGCTGCGAGCGTTCTCCGTTCCCTCCCATCGGAGACTACGCCTTCCTGTCCGACTGCGAGGCCACCGCGCTGGTCGCGCCGAGCGGAAACGTCGAGTGGCTGTGCCTGCCCCGGATGGACTCGCCCAGCGTCTTCGCCGCGATCCTCGACCGGGACGCCGGAGGCTTCCGCCTCGGTCCCGCCGACCTCCGGGTGCCCGCCGCGCGCCGCTACCTGCCGGGCACGATGGTGCTGGAGACGAGCTGGGGCACCCCGACCGGCTGGATCATCGTGCGCGACCTGCTGCTCATCGGCCCGTGGCACCACGACGACGAGCTCTCCCACACGCACCGCAGGGCCCCCACCGACTACGACGCCAGCCACGTACTGCTGCGCACGGTGCGCTGCGTCAGCGGAGAGGTGCAGGTCACGCTGGACTGCGAGCCGGTGTTCGACTACGGCCGCAAACCGGTCCGGTGGTCCTACACCGACCGGGGCTACCACCAGGGCGTCGCCAGGAGCGCGGAGGAGAGCCTGGAACTCAGGCTCACCACCGACATGCGGCTGGGGTTCGAGGCGACCCGGGCGACGGCGCGCACCCTGCTGAGAGAGGGCGACACCCGTTTCTGCGCGCTGACCTGGACCCTCCACGAACCGCCGTACACCTTCGACGAGGCCTACCGCAGGCTCGTGTGGACCGCCCACCACTGGCAGCACTGGCTCGCCAGGGGAGACTTCCCCGACCATCCCTGGCGGAGCTTCCTGGAGCGCAGCGCGCTCACCCTGAAGGGGCTGAGCTTCGCCCCGAGCGGGGCGCTGATCGCCGCGGCGACCACCTCGCTGCCCGAGGTGCCGGGCGGGGAACGGAACTGGGACTACCGCTACAGCTGGATCCGGGACTCCACCTTCGCCCTCTGGGGCCTGTACACCCTCGGGTTCGACTGGGAGGCCGACGACTTCTTCTGGTTCATCGCCGACGTCGCGGAGCGGGACGACGAGCTACAGGTCATGTACGGGGTCGACGGGGAGCGCGACCTGAAGGAGTACATCCTCGACAACCTCGACGGATACGACGGGGCCAGTCCCGTGCGCGTCGGCAACGACGCCTACGGTCACCGGCAGAACGACGTCTGGGGAGCGGTCCTCGACTCCTTCTACATCCACACCCGGTCCCGGGACCGCCTGGACGAGCGGATCTGGCCCGTCCTGAAACGCCAGGTGGAGTCCGCCATCAGATACTGGCGCGAGCCGGACCGCGGCATCTGGGAGGTACGCGGCGAGCCCAGGCACTTCACCTCCTCGAAGGTCATGTGCTGGGTGGCCGTCGACCGGGGGGCGAAGCTCGCCCGGATCCGTCAGGACAGGGTCCTGGCCGCGCACTGGCAGGAGATCGCCGACGAGATCCACGCCGACGTGTGCGCCCACGGCGTCAGCGAGCGGGGAATCTTCAAACAGCACTACGACACCGACGCCCTCGACGCCTCGCTCCTGCTCATCCCGCTGGTCGGCTTCCTGCCGCCCGACGATCCCAGGATCCGCAACACCGTCCTCGCCATCGCCGACGATCTGACCGTCGACGACCTGGTCCTGCGCTACCTGCCGAAGGAGACCGACGACGGCCTGTCGGGGGAGGAGGGGACCTTCACGATCTGCTCGTTCTGGCTCGTCTCGGCGCTGACGGAGATCGGGGAGCAGACGCGTGCCCGCAGGCTCTGCGAGAAGGTCCTGTCCTTCGCCAGCCCTCTGGGCCTGTACGCCGAGGAGATCGACCCCGTCAGCGGACGCCACCTGGGCAACTTCCCGCAGGCCTTCACCCACCTGGCCCTCATCAACGCGGTCATCCACATCATCAAGGCCGAACGCGGCGGAACCGGCAAGAGGACGTGGCAGTCGCCCGCCGTGGAACCGCTGTGACGGACTCCGCGGGCCGGTCGCGCACGGTCACCGCAGGGGCGCGACCGGCGGATGCGACGGGGTCACCATGACCGTGCAGGGCGCCTCGCGCAGCAGCGCCTGGCAGACCGGCCCGAGGGGCAGCTCGACCGGGTCGGCCCGTTCCCGGTTGCCAATCACCACCACGTCCGCCTCGTCGGCCGCGCGCAACATCGCCGTGACGTGGGCGTCCACCTGGATCGAGGTCTCCACCGTCACCTCGGGATACTTCTCCTCCCACACCGCGACGGTCCGGTGGAAGCGGGCCGCGAACTCCCGGATGTCCTCCTCGGGGCCCTCCGGGCACAGGCAGATCGCCCGCAGCGTCGCCTGCCGCAGGCACGCCTCCTCGAACGCCGGCGCGAGCTCCGGCCGTTCGGAGACCACGCCGTCCACCGCCGCGACCACGAGGCCGGTGCGCGGCCGGAAGCGCTCCTTGACGACGGCCACCGGGCAGTACGCGTGCGCGGAGAGCTGGGCCGCGACCGAGCCGAGCCGTAGCTCCTCGAAACCGCCCGCACCGCGCGTGCCGACCACGACCACGTCGGCGGCGCTCGACTCGCTCTTCAGGACGCCCGACGGCGACCCCGTCACCAGCTCCGCCCGCACCTCGATGCGGGGGGCCAGGCCGTGCGCCATGCTCACCCCCCTGTCGAGCACGTGCTGGCCCATGCGCCGTACGGCCTCCAGGCTGTCGGGGAAGACCGGGGGCATGGGATAGGGCCACTGCCAGGCATGGCAGACGATCAGGGGAACGAAGCGCAGCCGGGCCTCCTCGACGGCCCACCTGAGAGCTTGTTCGCTTGGTTTCGACCCGTCATATCCGGCGACCACCGGCCGCTCGCCGCCGTGCTCTCGCATCGTGGCTCCCTCCCCCTGTGCCCCCACCTCCATCTTTGTCCGATTCGCCGGTCATGGCGAGCACCACGCCACCGGACCTTTCGGAGGCTTTGCGGCCCCGCCGTACGGCGAGGGCACCGGCACGTCCCACCGGAAGGGGGTCCGGCCGTGAGGGGGTCCGGCCGTGAGGGGGCGGTCGGTCACCCCCGGGTTCCGGGCGGGGAGGGGATTTTCGGCTACCGCTTTCTGCGCGACAGACGGTGTCGCAACCGGACCAGGGGCACCGCTCCGGCGAGCCCGAGCAGGATCGGGGCCTGGGCGCCGATGGCGGAGACGGTCCGCAGCGCGGGCTGCGAGAAGGTGTCGGGGATGGACAGGATGCTCGCGTGGGCGAACGGCCACACGATCACGAAGGCGCGGCCGATCACCTGGTCCGCGGGGATCGCGCCGCCACCGGGGTCTCCCTGGTGGGCGCGGGAGTCGGAGGACGCCCCGCGGTGGTCGCCCATCACCCACAGCCGCCCCGCCGGCACCGTGATCTCGAACGGGTCGTCCGACGGCTTGTTCCCGGGGAACAGGTAGCCCTTCTCGTCGAGCGGGACCCCGTTGACCGTGATGCGCCCCTGGGCGTCACAGCACTTCACCTTGTCGCCGGCCACGCCGATGACCCGCTTGATGTAGTCGCGCTCACCGGGGACGAGCCCGAAGAGCGTGCCCGTCCAGCGCAGGAAGGACGACACCGGGTTGGTCGGCTCCTCGAAGTCGACCTCGCCCTTCCAGGAGTCGACCCCGGCGAAGACCACGATGTCGCCGCGCTCGATGTCGCGGACGTGGTAGACGAGCTTGTTCACCAGGACCCGGTCGTTGATCTGGAGAGTGTTCTCCATCGACCCGGACGGGATGTAGAACGCCTGAACGATGAAAGTCTTGATCAGCAGCGCCAGCAGGAGGGCGACCACGATCATGATGGGGAGCTCCCGCCAGAAGGAGCCTTTCTTACCGCTCTTCTTGCCGCTTCTGGCCGGCTGCTCGACGTCTTCCGCGACCACGTGCACCCCGTCCCCGGCGGGGTGGCGTATTCCCTGCCCCGACCCTCACTGGTTTCTCGCTGCTGAGCCTAGATCATGCCTACTTCCGGCGCTTCGCGTCGAGGTGGGCAAGGTAACCGGAGACGTCAAGATACCCGACACACCGCGATGACCGACATGCCGGGGCGGGTGCCGTGACGGTCGAATGCCTGCGGCCGGGCGGCCGGGCGGTTGGAGACGTGGTCGTGACCGTGCTCTCCGTCCAGGTGATGGAACGTGGCGAACACTCGGAGAACATGCGCGGGCACCCGGAAGGGGAGCCTAGGCTCCGAACCATGAGAAACCGGATCGTCGCCATCGTCGTTCTCGCCGGGTTGATCGGGACGAGCGGGCTGGCCGTGGTCGCGTCCTGGGGACTGTCAGGCTGAGCCGTGGCCGTGGCCGTGGCCGTGGTCAGGGACGGGCTGTGGTCAGGGACGGGCCGTGGACGGAGGCGAGGCCGGGCGGGCCGCCGCCGGAAGGCTCGGCACACCCCTTCGGGAGCCCGGCCGTTCCGGCGGCCCGGTCGGCGCCCCACCGGGCGCCGGACGCCTTCTCAGGCGTTCACCATCGTCGTTTCGCCGGTCGGCAGCTGCTCGCCCTGCGGCTGGCGGTGCGCGACGGGCTCGGGAGCGGCCGACGCGGCGGGCGGGCAGGTGCAGTATCCGTTCGAGACGATCAGGCGGCCTCGCTGCGTGGTGTAGTCACGCGAATCCGTGGTGAGCAGAACACCCGTGCAGGTATTGCAGACAATGCGCTGGCGATCCATGGGACGGCTTCCTTCCTGAGGGTAGCCGTCGAACGCGCCTCGTCCGGCCGGCTGGCTGCTTGTCTCCCGACAAGGGGGCTTAATCCCCTAATCGGGACTCCATCCTACTTCGTAGCGTAAAGTAGCTTATTATGGACAGAATGTGACACTTGGGGCGCCTTCCTAAAGATCATCCCGCACGTCACCGGCCATGACGGCCATTGTCGCTTCATGGAGCGTGAGCTTTATCGGGGCTTGCTGGATGGAGACGGTGGCGACTCTGGTAACACATCTTTTTGGTGTCATCTTCCTTGATTTCTCCGGCACCTGAGGTGGAAAGGCAGTAAAGGGCGCTATGTCACTTGATTGACGGCACCGAGTGCTGATCTTTGTCAGAATCCGTCGCGGATGACGGCAATTCCCGGCCTCTCCGTCCTCGTCGCACCCGCACCCGCACTCGCACCCGCACCCGTGCCCGCCGTCCCGTCGCCGTCCCGTCCCCCGGCGTCCCCCGGCCGCTCCCGGCCGTCCGTCAGCACCGGCCGGAACAGCAGCGCGTTGGCGGCCACCGCGACGCACACGGCGCCGAGCAGCAGGCCCCAGCCCACGTCGCTCAGATGGTGCATGCCGCGGTACATCCGGGAGTAGGCGATTCCCAGTGGGACCGCCAGGCCGACCAGCCACCACAGGACGTTGAGGAACCTGTGGCGGTGGGTGTGGAGGGTCAGCACCAGGGCGAGGCCGCAGTAGAAGGCGACCGCGGCGCTGGTGTGCCCCGAGGGAAAGCTGGAGGTGGGAGGGGCGGGATCCAGATGCTGGACGGCAGGGCGCTTTCGCTGGGCGAAGACGGTCGCGAGCAGGAAGATCGCCGACTGGGAGAACACGGCCAGCACCAGGAAGGCCGACTCGTTCCACCGCCTGAACACCACCCGGAACAGGAGCAGGAGCACCGCGGTGGCGATGATGATCGTCGGCATGTCGGACAGGCCGGTCATCCTGTCGGTGATGGAGTTCAGGAAGGCGGTACGGCCGTGGGCCAGCCGCTCGTTGACTCCTTCGTCGTTCGCGACGAGGGTCGTCGTCTGCAGGACCTTGGTGATCAGCAGCCCGACGGCGATCGTCAGCGCGGCCATGACGGTCAGGGGGAGCAGGATCAGGCGCGCCGCGCCCTTGGGATCGAACGACGGTTTCGGCATGGCCTCCCGGCTACCCCGGATCTCACCTCCGGAACGCCTCCGGCTCGACCCCCTCCTTGTACGGCTCGGCCGGCCTGCGCCCCTCCTCCCTGCGCCACTTCTCGAACCCCGCCGCGGTTCCCCCCACCACCACGACGCCCAGCGCGATCCCCGCGACCACGTCGCTGAACCAGTGGACCCCGAGCGCGACCCGGGTGTAGGCGACGAAGAGCGTCAGGAGCGCGGCGACGGCCCAGAGGGCGGCCCAGACAGTGGCCCAGACGGTGGCCTTGGCGGCGGCCTTGAGACCCCGGCTTCTCAGCACGGGCAGCAGCATGAGCACGAGCACGCTCGCGCCGGTCGCCGCCGCCATGGCGTGCCCGGAGGGGAAGGAGGCGCCCGGAGCCCACGACACGGGGTCGGGCAGGACCGGCCGGGCCCGATTGACGATCTCCTTGACCGCCAGGTTCAGCAGGCCGCTGACGGTGATCGTGACGACCGCCCAGACCGCCGGCCGCCGGGCTCCCCGGTACCAGGCCCAGACCGCCGCCGCCACCACGAGCGCGCGCCAGACGTTCGGCCCCAGGATCTCGGTCGCGGCGTTGAGGAAACGCGCGTAGCCCGGATCGGCCAGGACGTACGCGTGCAGGTTCCGCGCGATGCTCTCGTCGACCTCGTACAGCGGGGCGAAGGAGGACATCACGAGCACCAGCAGCAGAACGAACGGCACGGAGAACAGCGCGACCGCCGCCGTCGCGAACGTGAGCCGCATGCCCAGGCGGCGATCCGAATCCTGTGGACCGAGGTGATGCGGTGGCCTGTCCATCGTTCATCGGTACCCGATGACAGGAGGATATGCCTAGGACGGCACGCGGAACCCGGCGGAGGGCGTGATGCGGAGGCGCTCGGCGCCGATCCCGGAGCGGGGTCCGGGGGAACGGCGGGATCCCGCCGTCCGGCGTGATCCGGAGGCCGGCGCGTTCATCCGGACCTCCGCGTGCTCATCCGGACCTCCGCGGGCTCGGCGGACCCGGCGGGCTCGGGGGTCCCGGGTGCTCGGCGCGGGTCTCGGAGACGGCTCTCGGGGCGGGGTCCCGAAATGTCCTTCAAGCGGCGTTGCGGCTCTCGCGCCGGGTGGTCCAGCGCAGCACGTCGTAGTGCCGCCGCTCGGCCTCGGCGAGGGCGGACTCGTCGACGTAGGCGTCGAGCACGGCCCGCAGGTGCGGCATCTGCTCGGCCACGTCGCTCCACGCCTGCGCGGGGTCGTCGAGACCGAGTTCGATCAGCGCGTCCACGTGCGCGGCGTAGGCCGTCCACCACTGACGGCTCAGCTCGGCCAGGAACCCGTCCAGGCCGCCGAACTCCTGCTGGATGTCGGCCTCCCACCACGGGGGGAGGGTGGTGTCGCCGGTCTCCTCCATGTCGCGGAGCACGATGTGTACCAGGGCGCGACGCCGACGAACGACGGCCGAACGTGACAAAATGTTCATGTCCACACCCTCCCGCCCCCGGTTTGCTGAACATTTAACGATCTATTGACGGCAATATACGGCGCCTGCCGGACCGGTGACGCGAGAACCGTCCGGCCGGTCCGCGCGGCTTCCCCGGCCCGGCGGGCCCGGGACGACGTCTTGTGGATCCCCGCCCATAAATCTCCCGTCTCCGGGCAGTCGTAGTGCCCAAGCAAAGTGATCAGGCCGACGCTGAGGGGCGCCCACCACATGACTCACATCGATCCGGAGGAACTGGTCGCCAGTCTGAGAGGGCTCAGGACGACCTCGCCCACGACGGACATCGTCCGCGGGCTGGAGCGGGCCGTGGAGGTCGTGAACGCTCTGTTCGGCTACTCCGGCGCGGGGCTGATGTTCGCGGAGGAGGACAGGGATCTGCGCTACCTGGTCGCGCCCGACGCCCGGGGCCGCAGCCTGGAGGACGCCCAGCTGCTTCTCGGGCAGGGGCCCTGCGTGTCGGCCTACACGGAGAACACCGCGGTGACCACGTCCGACGTGCGGGCCGATCCCCGCTGGCCCGGACTCGCCGACCTGCTCCACCCGGAGGTGCGGGCGGTCGCCGGAGTGCCGGTACGGCTCGGCGGGGAGCCGGTCGGCACCCTGAACGTCTACCAGTCCCAGCCGTATGAATGGGATGAGTCGGACGTCCAGGCGCTCCACGCCTATGCCGACGTGATCGAGCAGCTTCTCACCGCCGCGATGGCCGCCGAGGAGAAGAGCGCCCTGGCCCAGCAGCTCCAGTACGCCCTGGACTACCGGGTGGTCATCGAGCGGGCCATCGGCTACCTGATGGGCAAGCACGACCTCACCGCGGCGCAGGCCTTCACCGGCCTGCGCAAACAGGCCAGGGACAGTCGCCGCAAGGTGGCCGATCTGGCCGCCGAGATGCTGGGGGAGGGGGTCGGCGAGCCGCGGTGACCAGGGTCGCGCCGCCGGCGGCCGGATCCGGGGCGGGGGAGCCGTACATCGGGGCGGCGGGGCGTCTGAAGGCCCGGCCCGCGCGGCCCCCGCTCCCCAGGGGGACTACCCTGATCGGTGATGTATCGATTCGTGTTCACGCAGGTCCTCAGCCGCATCGACCCGGAGGACATCCACCACCTGACGGTCGGCGCGCTCCGCCTTCTCTCGGTGGCGCCCGTGGTCAAGCGGTTCGTCCATCGCGGGCTCGCCCCCCGCGACCCCGCCCTGCGCGTGCAGGCCTTCGGCGTGCACTTCCCCAGCCCGCTCGGGCTGGCGGCGGGCTTCGACAAGGACGCGCGGTGCGTGGAGGCCCTGTCCGCGCTCGGCTTCGGCCACGTCGAGGTGGGCACGATCACCGCGCACGCCCAGCCGGGCAACGCCAGGCCCAGGCTGTTCCGCCTGACCGGGGACCGGGCGATCATCAACCGGATGGGCTTCAACAACGCGGGCGCGGGCGCCGCGGCCAGGACGTTGAGCAGGACCCGCGGGGTCCCGGCCGTCGTCGGCGTCAACATCGGCAAGACCAAGGTCGTGCCGGAGGCCGAGGCCGTCGGCGACTACGTCGCCAGCGCCAAGGAGCTGGCCGGACTGGCCGACTACCTGGTGGTCAACGTCAGCTCGCCGAACACGCCCGGCCTGCGCGACCTGCAGGCCGTCGAGCTCCTGCGCCCCCTGCTGAGCGCGGTCAAGGAGGTCGCGGACGGCACGCCGAAGCGCACCCCGCTGCTGGTCAAGATCGCTCCAGACCTGGCGGACGAGGACGTGGACGCCGTCGCGGACCTGGCCCTGGAGATCGGGCTCGACGGGATCATCGCGACCAACACCACAATCAGCCGCGCGGCCGTGAGCAGCACCGAGACCGGCGGCCTCTCCGGACGCCCGCTGAAGGCCCGTTCGCTGGAGGTGCTGCGGAGGCTGCGGAGCCGGGTCGGCGACCGCCTGGTGCTCGTCTCCGTCGGCGGCGTCGAGGACGTGGACGACGTCTGGGAGCGCCTGCTCGCCGGAGCCACCCTGGTCCAGGGCTACAGCGGCATGATCTACGGGGGCCCCCTCTGGGCCAACCGCATCCACCGCGACCTGGCCCGCCGCATGCGCCGCCACGGTGTCACCGATCTGCGCCAGATCATCGGCAGGACCGCGAGCCGGAGCAATACCCTGGGCGGGTAAGTGCACGGAGTCCCTGACAGTGATGACCCCTGACATCGGAGGCGTGATGAGCGTGACCACATACACCGTGACATACACCGTGACCGGCATGACCTGCGGCCACTGCGTGAGCTCGGTCAAGGAGGAGGTCGGCGAGGTATCCGGCGTCACCGGCGTCGACGTCGACCTGGAGAGCGGCCGGGTGGACGTCACGGGCGACGCCCTCGACGACGCGGCCATCCGCGCCGCCATCGAGGAGGCCGGCTACCAGGTGGCCGCCTGACCCGCGCGACGGCGCGGCGCCGATCCCGTACGGCGCCGATCCCTGACCCGCGCGACGGCGCGGAACCGGCCCCGTACGGCTCCGCCCCCTGACGCCACCCGCCGACCGGAGCGCGCCCCGTCCCCCCACGCTCCTCGGGCGCGCCCCGTCCCGCCGCCACGCCGCCCCGGGGTGATCGGGGCGGCGTCGACGTGCCGTGAGAGGGCGGGTCCCGTGAGAGGGCGGGTCGTCACATACTGGGCCTGGTCGAGTCCGCGACGTGGGTCATCTCCTCCAGGTGCTTCATGACCTCGTCCACCTTGACGACTCCGGGGCGGTGGCGGCGGTGGCCGTTCCCGCCGAGCTGCCAGGGGCGCGGTCCCGCCGGCGGGCGGTACTCGACCCCCAGCGCGTCCAGCCTGCCGAGGTGCCGCGCGAGCCGCGCCTCGAAGTCGGCACCGGCCGCCCCGGACAGGCCCGATCCGGAATCGGACCGGCCCGAGCCGGGCAGATCGGGGCCGTCCGCACCGGAACCATCGGAACCGTTGGAACCATCGGAACCGCTGGAACCTGCCTCGACGACGTCGATCGTGCCGGACCAGGTGATCTCGGCCAGTGCGCAGCCCCTGGGCCACGCCCGGTAGTCCACCGCCCTGGCGTCCGGCAGGCGTTCGCTCCACAGCTGGAACTGCGCCCCGAGAACCCGGGCGCGCCACTCGGCCGGCCACGACCGCGGCGCGGGCTCGTAGGCGGCCACGTCGGCCACCGTGGTGGTCTCGCCGATGGCCAGGGGCTCGTCCTCTGAGGCGGCCTCGGCGTAGTCGAAGTACAGGGGGAAGACGGGGGTCTGCACGATGTCGTGCCCGGCCTCGGCGGCCCGGGCGGCGACTCCGGGGCCGCGCCACGGCATCACGATCGTGTCGGGCCGCAGCATGCCGCTGACGAACGCCTCGTCCCACACGACCGCCCTGCTGCCGCGCTCGGCCAGCACGTCGGCCAGCCTCCGCAGGAACCAGGCGTGCAGGTCACTGGGGCTCTCCAGGCCCAGTTCCGCCTGGAAGGCGGCGATCTCCGGCGAGGCGGCCCAGTCGTCGAGCACGCACTCGTCGCCGCCGATGTGGACGTACGGGGTCTCGCCCAGCGCCGCGAGGATCTCGTCGATGACGGCGGTCAGGAAGTCGATCGTCGAGGGCAGCGGGGAGAGGATCGCCGACGAGATGCCCCAGCGGTCCAGCACGGTGAACGGTTCGGGCCGCCGGCCGTCCGTGGCCCGCGCGTCGAGGGAGGGGTAGGCGGCGAGGATCGCCGAGGCGTGCCCCGGGACGTCGATCTCGGGCACGATCGTCACGGCCCTGGCGCGGGCGTAGCCGGCGATCTCCGCGAGGTCGTCCAGCGTGTAGTGACCGCCGTGCGGTACCTCGTCGTAGACGGGCTCCTGCCCGTCACGGCTGACGATCGTGCGCGGCCGGTGCGAGCCGATCTCGTGCAGCCGGGGGGCGACCCGGCTCTCGACCCGCCACCCCTGGTCGTCGACCAGGTGCAGGTGGAGCCGGTTCAGCTTGTGCACCGCCATCAGGTCGATCATCCGGAGCACCTCGCGCTTGGGCAGGAAGTGCCGGGCGACGTCCAGATGGACCCCGCGCCACGGGAAGCGCGGGGCGTCCTGGATCCTGCTATAGGGAACGCTCCAGCCGTCCCCGGCGACCGTGCGGAAGGCGGCGTCGGGGAGCAGTTGCCGCAGAGTCTGGCCCGCGTAGAACGCTCCGGCCCGGTCTCCCGCCGCGATCCGTACTCCCCGGGCGGTCACCTCCAGCGTGTAGGCCTCCCGGCCGAGCGACGGGTCGTGCGTGAGCGCGATCGCGCCCGGTTCCGCCTCCGGCCCGGCGGGCCGCAGGTCGAGTACGGCGAGTGCGACCCTTACCGCGTCCACCAGTTCGGCGGGACCGGAGACGGAGGCGCGAGGGGAGAGCGTGAAGGAGTCGGGCGACGTTTCGAAAGTGACAGGACGCGGCAGGAGCTCATTCATGCATCAGATCATGCCAAATTGGACTAGACCACGCATTACTTGAGATAGTTCTGCAGCCCGTTGGCAAGGGCGACGGCGGCCTTCTGGCGGAACGCCGGGCTCTGGAAGTTGGCCGCGTCACCGGCGTTGCGCATGTTGCCGCACTCGATGAAGATCTTCGGGACCGTGGAGAGGTTCAGCCCTCCGAGGTCGTTGCGGAAGTCGAGTGCCTTGGCGCCGATGTAGGTGGAGTACGGCACGCCGGTGCCGGACTTGAAGGCGTCCCGTACGTCGATGCCGAGCTTCCTGGACGCGTCGACCACCGGGTCGACCGGGCCGTTGATCTTCTTCGGCATGATGATGTGGAAGCCGTGGCCTGCCGGAGGGGCCCCGTCGGCGTGGATCGAGATCGCCGCGTTGGCCTTGGCCTTGTTGCCGATCGCCGCACGCTCGGTGATGCACGGGCCGACGCCGTCGTTGTTCGGCCGGGTGAGCTTCACCGTCGCGCCCCTGCTCTTGAGGATCTTGGCGAGGCGCTGGGAGACGTCCCAGGTGAAGGCCGCCTCGCTGTAACCGCTGTTGGTCGCGGTGCCCGTCGTGTCGCAGGCCTTCTTCTCGGTCAGGATGTTGACCTGCTTGTTGATCTCCGACGGGTGCCGGTAGTTCTGCCCGTTGTGGCCGGGGTCGATGACGATGACCTTGCCCTGCAAGGACGTGCCCGGGGTGCTTCCGGCCACCGTGGCCGGCGAGGTGGCCGGCGAGGTGGTCGGCGAGGCGGCCGGGGTGGCCTGGACGTCCCCGGTGCTTCCGGCCGTCTGAGTCGTCTGAGTCGTCTGGGCCGCCGGGGCCGCGTTCTGGGAGGCGGACCCGCCGATCCGCGCCGGGCCCGCGTCGGCGCCGTCCGCGGTGCCGCCGCAGGCGGCGACGCTCAGGCCGCACAGTGCGACAGCGGCCACGAGTGCTTTTCTGGTCACGCTCATCCTCCTCGAAGGAACCGTCAACCACCCAACTTACGCGGCATGACGTCGTGACCAAGCCGTTATCACCAGACGTGTTCCCCTATCTCCTGCTTCTGCAGGAGAGCGGCGAGCTCCCTGGCGTCCTCGGCGTCCAGGCCGAGGACCACGCGCGGACGTCCCCAGGGGTGGTCGATCGAATGGGCCACGTAGCTCGCCACGGATTCGGCGCCGGCCTCCCCGTTCCGCCCGCGGGCGGCCCGCCAGTGCGCCCACGCCCGCTCAAGCTCGGCGGCCGCGCGCTGGGCGCACGAAACCAGTTCTGGATCACGCATTGTTACCCCCCTCGTCGTCACCGGAGTCAACACCCGGGCGCCGTCGCCACGTCGAGGGTTGACCCGATTTTGGGGAGGTCTTAGAGCCTGCCTGGGCGTGGTGTAACGCTCCAGGCAGGCTCCTTACGGCTGCGCGGGGCCCGTGCTGCGCCGTACGACCAGCCGCGGCGTGATCTCACGCAGGCGGGAGGACTTGCCGGGGTCGCCGATCCGGTCGCTCAGCAGCGCCGCCGCCGAACGGCCCATGGCCCTGCGGGGCTGGTCCACGGTGGTCAGCGAGATCGGCTGGGTTCCTGCGAGATGGACGTTGTCGTAACCGATGACGGACAGGTCCTCGGGCACTCGCAGGCCCAGCTCGGCCGCCGCGGCGAGCACTCCTATCGCCACGGTGTCGTTCGCGGCGAAGATCGCGGTCGGCCGGGGGTCACGGGTCAGCAGCTTGCGCGCCGCCTCGGCGCCGCCTTCCTCGGTGCACTCGCCCTGCTCGACCATGATGTACGGCGCCAGCGCGTGCCTGCGCATGGCGACCAGGTAACCCTCGCACCGGAAGCGGCCGGAGGAGGAGCGGGCGCCCTCGATGTGGGCGATCCTGCGGTGGCCGAGCTCGACGAGGTGGTCGATGGCCAGCCGCGCCCCGAGCTGGTCGTCGTCCACGACGATGTCCACGCCGCCCAGCTCGATGTCGCGCTCGCCGACGACGACCGTGGGCGTGTAGCCGGTGGCCTCGATGAGGGTCTCGCTGGTCGGCGCGATGCCGAGCAGGACGAGGCCGTCGACCCGGAGTTCGAGGAAGGCCTCGACGGCCTCGTCCTCGAACGCGGGGTCCCACTGGCTGTTGCCGATGAGCAGCCGGAGCCCGTCGCCGTGCAGGCTCTCCTGCAGGCCG
Source organism: Streptosporangium sp. NPDC051022 (assembly GCF_040683035.1). Classification (NCBI taxonomy): domain Bacteria; kingdom Bacillati; phylum Actinomycetota; class Actinomycetes; order Streptosporangiales; family Streptosporangiaceae; genus Streptosporangium; species Streptosporangium sp. NPDC051022. Next base: position 85,809 of record NZ_JBFBCF010000033.1, read on the forward strand.
TCCAGGAACTCGGCGTAGAACGGGTTGTGCAGGTCGGCGACGAGCGCCCCGACCAGGTGGGTGCGACCCTCGACCAGGCTGCGCGCGACCGCGTTCGGCCGGTAGCCCAGTTCTCTGGCCGCCTGCAGTACGGCCTGCCTGCGGTGCTCGCTGACGTGCGGCGATCCGCGCAGCACGAGCGAGACCAGTGATTTGGAGACACCGGCGCGTTCGGCCACGTTGCGGATCGTGGGTCGCGGGCGTGGCCCGGCCACGTCCGGGAGGACGGGGTCGGTGAACTCGCGGGCTCGGGTGACGGTGGTGTTGACCGGTGGTCCTGACATGGCTCTCCCCCGGGGTGTGGTGGATGGGCACCTGTCACTCAAAACGATCGAGGACCGAATCGGGTACGGCTTTCCTCGAAGGGAACTGTGATCTTGACCTCAGGGCCGTCGGCGACCGGCTTCGATAGGGTCCGCGTTGTGGGTTCGGCGTCCGGGAGCGGCGGAGGGGGAAGACCCGCGGAGCGGGGGGCGCGACCGGCGCGGCGCAGGCTGGGCGTCGACCGGCGCCGCGAGGAGCTCGTGGCGGTCGCCCTGGAGCTGTTCGGCGGACGCGACGCCGAGGATGTCTCCATCGACGACGTGGCCTCGGCGGCGGGCGTGTCGAGGGCCCTGGTCCATCACTATTTCGGCGGCAGGCAGGAGCTCTACGTCGCCGCGCTGAAGAGCGCCGCCGCCCAGCTCGAGGCGCGGCTCCGGCCCGGGGGAGGCGCTCGGCCACTGGATGAGGCGGCGGCGGGGCTGCGGTGTTACTTCGACTTCGTCGAGGAGCGCGGGAACGGCTTCGCGGCCCTGTTCAAAGGGGGGCCGGCCGGTCGCGGCGGTGAGATCGGGGAGATCGTCGACGGCGTCCGCCACCGTCTGTTCCGCCTCCTCATGAGGCAGATGGGAGTGGACGAGCCGGGACCCGTCCTGCGTGTCACGCTGCGCTCGTGGATCGCCTCGGTCGAGGCGGCCGGTCTTGACTGGCTGGAGCACCGGGACATCGAACGGCGGGTGCTTGAGCGCATGCTGATGGAGCACATGGTGGCGCTGCTCCGGGCGGCCGCGAATCACGACGCGCGGGTCGGGCAGCTGCTGGAGGACCTGGTCCGCGATCACGCACCGTAGTCACCCGGTCCCGTCCGGACCGCCTTGATTTCGGTCCGGCCGTTTTCCGGCCCCGTCATGTCCGAATTTATTCGGAGCGAACGATTTCTCCGGCGTGGACGATCTCTCCGGAGTGGCCGGGCGGGCGGGGCGGCGGAAGCCGTACGGACGATGTGGGGCGGCGCCGGGCGGGCGGCGCCGTTCCCCACACAACCCGTGTGACCTGCGCGCTCACGGGTGAGCGCGCACTTGGATCCCCCCTAGGTCCGTGACGGCCCCCGTCTTACTCGGAGCGCTGCTGCGGAATGCCCGCGAGCAGTGCGCGAACCTCGGTCTCCCGGTAGCGGCGGTGCCCCCCCAGCGTGCGGATGGACGTGAGTTTGCCCGCCTTCGCCCACCGGGTGACGGTCTTGGGATCGACCCGGAACATGGTTGCGACCTCCGCCGGGGTGAGCAGCGGCTCTGCCTCGGGTGTACGAGCTGACATTTGTGCGGCCTCTCCTCCATGTGGACCGGCGACAGCGATCCTGCGACTTGACGCTTGTCACGGATGTCCCCCTATGGCCCCTTGCGTGCGGCTGTTCGAGCCATATGCGGCATCACCCGATGTGACCATACAGCCACGTAGAGCGATTGGCGAGCCTTTGAGTGGCTCATCTCTCTTGTGCACCTGTTGTTGTCACGCTCGGTGATTCTAGCGACACGTTTCGTGGTATCGCAGTGAAAACGGCAAACTACTCAGTTCGTAGACGTGTCGCCGGTCATCGACCAACCTACTTATGCAGGTCAGAGGGATGATTTGCGACTCAGTTTGCTGATTCGAGAAGTTGTATTGATCTCCAGCGGAGGATCACCCGCTGATACATGGCGAAGGCCAACTCTTCCTCGCCGTTCTCCAGACCCGTCAGCGCCGCCGCGATCTCCGCCACCGATTGGTCGGCCTGGAGCGTGTCGTCCTTCATGAGGTGGACGATGCCGCCGTAGTCGAGCTCGACGAGCGAGTGCGGGTGGAACTCCTCCAGCCAGCGCGCCACCTCCTCGACCTCGGCGGTCACCGAGACCTCGCCGATCTGCCTGCGGATGATCTGCAGGGCGCGGGCGCTGCGCCGCCTGGCGTGGGCCATGGACGTCACGTAGATCAGGTTGCGGGTGGTGGTCGTGCCCTCCGGGCTCGGCGCCCCGTCGAGGACCAGCCAGCGCTCGTTGCCGTCGAAGGGGACGAACCACGAGGTGGGAACGTGCCAGGTCGAGGTACGGATGTGGGTGCGGAGCGCGGCGGAGCCGCCGCGGCGCTTGAACCTGTCGAAATCGTCGGCCGTCTGCTGGGCGACGGAGAACGGTACGAACCGTTCCATCAGCCTGGCGGGAGTCGCCCCGCGAAAGCGCGAGAAAGCCAGCCAGGACCGCAGCCTGCTCTGCCATGGGCAGACATAGAGGACTTCCTCCACGCGCCTCAGATAGGCGTTGGGGCTCTCCTGGACAGGGACCGGCACCGGTGGCACACCGAGAAGGCGGCGTACGGCCTCGCCGTGTTCGGTGTGGAGCGCGCTCGCGCGCCGGGGCCGGTCCGCGGCCTCGGCGTAGGCGGCCCACGAGGAGCGTTCAGGTGGGGTGAACGCGATCAGTGGTTCGTAGACACGGAGGTACGCGGCATAGGGCAGCACCATCGAATCGTGTCACGAAGGACCTGTTGTTGTCCGGTATCGACCTCGTGCGGAGAACGGCGCCACCTCTCGTGTCTCGGCTGGTGAGAACCAGCCCTTTCCCCCATGGCTCTGTCTGGAGTTCTGGTTACGCTGAGGGTGATCTCCGCCGCAATGGAGCGGCGGACCGGACGACCGGGAGCCAACACCGTGACCGACGTCTTCGGGCTGTCCCACAAGGACACAAGCCCGGTAAGCGGCCAGACCAAGCACGAGCAGGTCGTCTTCTGCTCGGACGAGCGCAGCGGCCTTCACGCGATCATCGCCGTCTACAACACCGCCCTCGGCCCCAGCCTGGGCGGCACCAGGTTCTACCCCTACGGGAGCGAGCAGGCGGCGCTGGCCGACGTGCTCAACCTCTCGCGGGCCATGGCCTACAAGAACGCCCTCGCGGGACTCGATCTCGGCGGGGGCAAGGCCGTCATCATCGGAGACCCGGCGACCGACAAGAGCGAGGCCCTGCTGCGCGCGTACGGCCGGTTCGTGCAGTCCCTCGGGGGGCGTTACTTCACCGCCTGTGACGTCGGCACCTACAGCGAGGACATGGACATCGTGGCCCGCGAGAGCTCCTACGTGACCGGCCGCACGCTGGCCAACGGCGGGGCGGGCGACTCCTCGATCCTGACCGCCTACGGCGTGTTCCAGGGCATGCGGGCCGCCGCCGAGCACGTCCACGGCACGTCGACGCTGCGCGGCAGGCGCGTCGGCGTCGAGGGCGTCGGCAAGGTGGGCCACCGCCTGGTCGACCACCTCGTCGAGGACGGCGCCGAGGTCGTGATCTGCGACGTCGACGAGCAGGCGGTCGAGCGGGTCCGCCGGCGGCACCCCCAGGTCGAGGTGGTCGCCGACCAGCTCGCGCTGACGAGCCTGGACATCGACGTCTACGCGCCGTGCGCGCTCGGCGGGGCGCTGGACGACGAGACGGTCGCCCGGCTGCGCGCCGGGATCGTCTGTGGCGGGGCCAACAACCAGCTGGCGCACCCGGGGGTGGAGAAGGAGCTCGCCGACCGCGGGATCCTCTACGCGCCCGACTACGTGGTCAACTCCGGCGGCGTCATCCAGGTGGCCGACGAGATCCACGGGTTCGACATGGACCGGGCGAAGGCAAAGGCCACCAAGATCTATGACACGACTCTTAAGATCTTCGTGGCGGCGGCGGAGGAAGGCGTTCCCCCGGCGGTCGCAGCCGATAGGCTAGCCGAGCGCAGAATGTCGGAAGTCGGGCGGATTAGGGGCATTTGGCTAGGCCGCTAGCCCCTCACGCCCATACGGCGTACCGAGCCGGGCGTAAAACAGGTACGGTTGTAGTCGAACGAGAGCTGACGCCTCAAGTCAGGTGGCGTCAGTGCGTGGTGCGTTAGCGACGAGGGGTCGGGCACGACCCCACACGAGGGGGTCGAGCCAATGGGGCGCGGCCGAGCAAAGGCCAAGCAGGTCAAGGTTGCTCGCCAGCTGAAGTACAACAGCGGTGGCACTGATCTTGAGCGTCTTCGCGACGAGCTCGGAGTCAGAGACGACTCCAACCACAATGACGACGCCAACGACTCCTACGATGAACTGGCTGATCGGTACGCCGATTACGCCGATGACTTCGGCACCGGAGACGACCGCGACGACGGGACGTCCGGCCGGCGTTAGGCGGACTTCACATCGAACACGAAGGAAACACCCGGCGGTTGAAAAGCCGCCGGGTGTTTTCTCCGTGTTGCTGTTCTCGTCGGCGCCCCGCTGACTCGGGGCGCCGTTTCGTCATGCCCGGACACCTCTGAGCTTTCCGGATCCGCTCCGGCCGATCCGTCCCCCACCACGAAACTCCCCGGACGGAGCTTCATCCTCGCCGCGAAACGTCACCGCGGTGGAGTCCCCGCTCCATGTCATGAGGCGTCGCCGCGGTGGAGCCGGTCCCCGTCGTGAAACGCCGTCGTGGCGGAGCTCCCCTTCTCCGGACGAGACACTCGCGTGGCGCCGGTACGGCGAGGGGGAACACGGTCCTGGCCGGCGCCGGTGAGCCGAGCCCTGCCCGGTGAGCGACGGCGGGCGCGGACGCCTCCGACGTACCGGAGGCGTCCGGCCGGGAGCCTCGGTGGTGACGAGGCCGGTGGTGCGGGGGCCGGTGGTGCGGGGCCGATGGTGGCGGGGTCAGCGGTAGCGGGCCTTGCCCGTGCCCGGGACGACCTCGCCGAGCACCCAGGCCGGCAGGCCGCGCTCTTCGAGCAGGGCCAGGGCCGGGGCGACGGAGTCGGCCGGGACGACGGCCGCCATGCCCACCCCCAGGTTGAAGGTGCGGTCCATGTCGGCCTGGGCGACCTGCCCGTGACCGGCGAGCACCTCGAAGATCGCCGGCGGAGTCCAGGAGGAGCGGTCGAGCAGCGCGTCCAGCGTCGGCGGGAGGGAGCGCGACAGGTTGCCCTCCAGGCCGCCGCCGGTGATGTGCGCGTAGGCGTGGACCTCCGTCGCGCGGGCCAGCTCCAGGCAGTCCAGGGAGTAGATCCTGGTCGGCTCCAGCAGCTCCTCGCCGAGCGTACGGCCCAGCTCGGCGGGCCGGTCCTCCAGGGAGAGCCCGGCGAGCTTGATGATGTGCCGGACCAGTGAGTAGCCGTTGGAGTGCACGCCCGACGAGGCCAGGGCCAGCACCACGTCTCCCTCGCGGACCCGGTCCCGGCCGAGCATCCGGTCGGCTTCCACCACGCCCGTGGCGGCGCCCGCCAGGTCGTACTCGTCGGCGCCCATGGCCCCGGGGTGCTCGGCCGTCTCACCGCCGACGAGGGCGCAGCCGGCCAGGCGGCAGCCCTCCGCGACGCCGCCGACGATCTCGGCGATCCGCTCGGGGACGACCTTCCCGCAGGCGATGTAGTCGGTCATGAAGAGCGGCTCGGCGCCGCAGACGACCAGGTCGTCGACGACCATGCCGACCAGGTCGATGCCGATCGTGTCGTGCTTGCCGAGCGCCTGCGCCAGCATGATCTTGGTGCCGACGCCGTCGGTCGAGGTGGTCAGCAGCGGTCGCCGGTAGCTCAGCAGGGCCGAGGCGTCGAACAGGCCCGCGAACCCGCTGGCGTCGTCGACGACCTCGGGCCGCCTGGACCGCGCGATCTTCGACTTCATCAGCTCGACGGCGCGCTCACCGGCGTCGATGTCCACACCGGCCGCGGCGTAGCTGGTCATGCGATCTCCTTCACCGGCCGGATGGCCGAGGTGGTCGGCAGGCTCACAGTTTGGCCTCCAGGACGTACTTACCCACGTTGTCCTGGTCGATGGGGATGGGGTAGACGCCGTCGAAGCAGGCCCGGCAGAGCCGTTCGGCGGGGATCGTGGTGGCCTGGGTCAGGCCCTCCAGCGAGATGTAGCCGAGGGAGTCGGCGCCGAGGGAGGCGCGGATCTCCTCCACGCTGAGCGACCCGGCGATCAGCTCGGCCCGGGTGGCGAAGTCGATGCCGTAGAAGCAGGGCCAGCTGACCGGCGGCGAGGAGATCCGGACGTGGACCTCCCTGGCCCCCGCCTCGCGCAGCATCTTGACGATCGCCCGCTGGGTGTTGCCGCGCACGATGGAGTCGTCCACCACGACCAGGCGCTTGCCCGCGACGACCTCCTTCAGCGGGTTGAGCTTGAGCCGGATGCCGAGCTGGCGGATCGTCTGGGACGGCTGGATGAAGGTCCGGCCGACGTAGGAGTTCTTGACCAGGCCCTGGCCGTACGGGATGCCACTCTCCTCGGCGTAGCCGACGGCGGCCGGGGTGCCCGACTCCGGCGTCGGGATGACCAGGTCGGCCTCGACGGGGTGCTCGCGGGCCAGCACGCGGCCGACCTCGACGCGCGTGGTCTGCACGCCGCGCCCGGCGATCGTGGTGTCGGGACGGGCCAGGTAGACGTACTCGAACAGGCAGCCCTTGGGATCGGCCACCGCGAACTTGCGGGAGCGCACGCCGCGCTCGTCGATGGTGATCAGCTCGCCCGGCTCGATCTCGCGGACGAAGGTGGCGCCGACGATGTCCAGCGCGGCGGTCTCGGAGGCCACCACCCAGCCGCGCTCAAGACGGCCCAGCACCAGCGGGCGGACGCCCTGCGGGTCGCGGGCGGCGTACAGCGTCCGCTCGTTCATGAAGACGAGCGAGTAGGCGCCCTTGACCTGGGGCAGGAGGTCGGCGGCGGCGTCCTCGATGGGCTGGCTGCGGTCCTGGGCCAGCAGCGACGTCAGCACCTCGGTGTCGGTGGTCGCCCTGGTCGAGCCGGGGGCGAGCCGCCGTGCCAGCTCCGGGGTGTTGATCAGGTTTCCGTTGTGGGCGAGCGCGAGGCCGCCGTCCTCGGTCGAGCTCAGCGTCGGCTGGGCGTTCTCCCAGACGCTCGACCCGGTGGTCGAGTAACGGCAGTGGCCGATCGCGAGGTGGCCGCGGAGGGTCCCGAGGATCGACTCGTCGAAGACCTGGGCCACCAGGCCCATGTCCTTGTAGATGAGGATGCGGCTGCCCTCGCTGACCGCGATGCCCGCGGACTCCTGGCCGCGGTGTTGCAGCGCGTACAGCCCGTAGTAAGTGAGTTTGGAGACTTCCTCCCCGGGTGCCCATACGCCGAAGACGCCGCACGCGTCCTTCGGAGGTTGGTCACGGGGGTCAAGGTCATGGCTCAGATGGCCGTCGCCCTTCAGCACATACCTCAGTCTAGGTCGGGCTCTCCGCTGCTCTGACCCGGGGGCCGTGTCCGCTTGATAGGAGCACTGTTACCGAACAATCGTCAGCGTTTTGCCGTGTCGGCCTGTTTCAGGGGAAACGCCCGGGGGAGTGTGAGGTATCCGGCATACCTACACGTCGGGAGGGTGGACGTGACAACACCTGAGGACCCGAACCAGCCTGACCCGCGGCGGGACGAGCGGGACCGGCGGCCCGAAGGGGAGGGAGCAGGCCGGGAACGCCCCCCTGCCGCCTCCTCGGAGGAGGCGGGCCGCGAGGGTCCTTCCGCGCCTCCCGGGGGGACGACGGCCCCCGGCACGCCCCAGGAGCCTCAAAGGCCCGAGGAGCCCCAAAGCCCGGAGAAGGCCCGAAGCCCTGAGGAGCCCCGGAGAGCCGAGGAGCCTCAGAGACCCGAGGAGCCCCGGGGACCCGAGGAGCCCGAGGAGCCCGTCCCGTGGTCTCCGGAACCGCGGGAGCCCCTTCCCGGGGAGAGGCCGCCGGGGCAGCCGATCTCCGTCCCCGACGAGCCGCGGGTGCCGCACCACCCGGACGTGCCGACCGCCCCGGAGGTTCCGCCGCCCGACCAGGCGGACACGGAGAGCACGGTGGTCTTCGAGTCACCGGTCACCCCGGCCGCCGGCCCCCCGACCGCGCCGCAGCCCTCCCATCCGGTACCGGGCGAGACTCCGCCCGCCTACCCCGGCTGGGAGAGCGCCTCGGAGACGCCGCGGGAAAGTGCCTGGCCCGGACAGCCGGACGTCCCGTCGGGCGCGGCCGGACCGTCGCGCTACGACCCGCCGACCCGGCCCGAGGAGATCCCCGGCGCGAGTCCCTACGGGGGCGAGCACGGCGGCGGACCGTCCGTCGGCCCTTCCGGGCAGCCGGGCGACCGTCCCCAGCCGCCGCCTTCCGGCCCTCCGCCCGCGGGTGCCGCCACGCCGTCCTGGCAGGAGCCGCCGGGGCAGGCCTACCCGTCCTCACCGGAGGCGGCGGGGCCGTACCGGCCGCAGCAGGGGCAGCCGTACCAGGGCCAGCCGTACCAGGGGCCGCTCTCGCCCGGCGGACCCGGCTACCCGGGCGGTCCCGGCTATCCGGGGGGCACGCCGTACCCGGCACCCCCGGGGCAGCAGTGGAGGCCGCCGCCGCAGGGCGGAGGGCTCGGTACGGCGGCGCTGGTGCTGGGCATCGTGAGCATATTCCTGCTGGTGATATGCGGGGTGGGCGTGCTGACGGCCATCGTCGGCCTGATCATCGGCATCGTCGCGGTCGTCAAGGGCTCCAACCGGGGGCGCGCCTGGGTCGGCATCGTCCTGAGCGCGCTGACCCTGATCATCGCCGTGGTGCTGGTGAGCTGGATCTCCAGCAAGGCGGGGAACTGCGTCAACCTGCCGCCCGAGCTCCAGCGGCGCTGCATCGAGGAGCAGTTCGGGATCCAGATCCAGAACACGCCGTAAGGCCGTGAGAGGGGCTCCCGCGCAGGCGGGGTCGCGCTAGGCCCGCGGGGTGAGATCCCTCCGGACCGGCAGGTGGTCGGACAGGTCGGCCCGGCTCCCGCTCGCGGCGATCTTCCCGGCCGCCGTCGCCTCGTCCCACGTCAGACGGCCGGTGGCGAGCTCCAGCCAGGTGAGGGCGTCGGTCTCCACCACGTTCGGCGGGGTGCCCCGGGTGTGACGGGGCCCCTCGACGCACTGCACCGCGGCGTACGGCGGCACCCGCACCTCGACGGTCCGGCCCGGAGCCGCCTCGGCCAGCCGGTCGAGCAGGTGCCGTACGGCGAAGCGGGTGATCTCCCGCTCGGGGCGCGCCCCCCGTTCGTAGGCCCGCAGCACCACTGTGACGCCCGCCCCCAGCAGTTCCGCGAGCCCTTCGGGCCCGTCGTAGGGAGGTTCGTCGAGTGCGGACAGCTGGGCGTCCAGCGCGGTACGGACCTTGGCGGGGTCGGGCTTGTGAGACGGCACGCTCCCCATCATGCCCGCCCGGCGCACCGGTTCCTCACGGTGTGCGCCCGGCCGCGGTGGTGATCGCGACAAACGCTTCACCGAACCGGCAAACATCGTTCACCTCATGTTCCATCCGCACACGTAGCGTCCGGGCCGAAACGACCGCACACCTTGGAGGATTCCGTGGCGAACCTGTCCCCGAACAGACTGCTCCCGCTGCTCACGACCCCTCATAAGGGCGGTCGCAGCGCGCTCACCTGCCGGTTCCGCTGTGGCGACCAGTGCGCGCACGAGGTGGCGAACACCAGCGAGAACGTCTACTTCGGTGACGTGGTCGCCGAGGCGATGTCCCGCCGCGGCGTACTGCGCGCGGGCACCCTGGGCGCCCTCGCGATCGGCGCCGGGATCGCCGCGGCGGCCCCGGCCCTGGCCGATCCCGGTACGGACGCGGCGGCGGACGGGGAGGCCTTCGGGGGCGGCCACGGTGGTCCCGGCGGCCGAGGGGGGCTGAACTTCACCCCCGTCCCGCCGAACACCGACGACAAGGTGACGGTCCCCGCGGGCTACGAGACGGCGCCCGTGGTGCGCTGGGGCGACCCGGTGCTGCCCGACGCGCCCGCCTTCGACTTCGAGAACCAGACCGCGGCCGCGCAGGCCAGGCAGTTCGGCTACAACAACGACTTCGTCACGTTCTTCCCGCTGGGCGCCCAGCGCGGCCTGCTCTGGGTCAACCACGAGTACACCGACGAGAACCTGATGTTCCGCGGCTACACCGACGGCAACTCCGCGACCGAGGAGCAGATCAGGATCGCGCTGGCCGCGCACGGCGGCTCGGTGGTCGAGATCGAGCGGGTCGGCGGGACCGGTCAGTGGAAGCTGGTCACGCGCGGGCGCCGCCGCTACAACCGCCGCGTCACCGCGCAGACCCCGATGCGCTTCAGCGGCCCGGCCGCGGGAGGCGACCTGCTGAAGACCGCCGCCGACCCGGCGGGCACCACCCCGGTCGGCACGCTCAACAACTGCGCGGGCGGCACCACCCCGTGGGGCACGGTGCTGAGCGGTGAGGAGAACTTCAACCAGTACTTCGTCAACGGCAACGGCGTGCCCGAGGCGCAGAAGCCCTTCCTCACCCGGTACGGCGTGAGCGCCACGACCGGCGTCCCGAGCGGCAGCCGCAGGTTCGACCGGGTCGAGGAGCGCTTCGACCTGGCCAGGCACCCCAACGAGATCAACAGGTTCGGCTGGATCGTGGAGATCGACCCGTTCGACCCCGACTCGACGCCGATCAAGCGCACCGCCCTGGGCCGGCTGGCCCACGAGGGCGCGACGACCACCCTGGCCAGGGACGGCCGGGTCGTGGCCTACATGGGCGACGACTCCCGCTTCGAGTACGTCTACAAGTTCGTCTCCAAGAAGCGCTACATCCCCGGCTTCGACCGCCACAACCGGACGCTGCTGGACGAGGGCACGCTGTACGTCGCCAAGTTCACCGGAGACAGCCCGGCGGCGGAGATCGACGGCAGCGGCAGGCTGCCCTCCGACGGCCGCTTCGACGGCTCGGGGCAGTGGATCCCGCTGGTCACCGGCGACGTCTCGCACGTGCCCGGCATGACCGCCCAGGAGGTCCTCGTCCACACCCGGGTGGCGGCCGACAAGGTCGGCGCGACCAAGATGGACCGCCCCGAGGACGTCGAGCGCAACCCGGTCACCGGCGGCGTCTACGTGGCGCTGACCAACAACACCAACCGGACCCCGGCTCAGGTGGACGAGGCCAACCCGCGCCCGTCGAACAAGCACGGCCACATCCTGGAGATCACCGAGCTGCGCGACGACGCCGGGGCCACGACCTTCGCCTGGTCCCTGCCGCTGGTCTGCGGCGACCCCAACGACCCCTCGACCTACTTCGGCGGGTTCGACAAGACCAGGGTCTCGCCGATCTCCTGCCCGGACAACGTCGCCTTCGACGCCGAGGGCAACCTCTGGATCGCCACCGACGGCAACCAGCTCGGCGCCAACGACGGCCTGTTCGCCATGCCGGTGCGCGGGCCCGAGCGCGGCCACCTCCGGCAGTTCCTGAGCGTCCCGGTCGGCGCGGAGACCTGCGGTCCCTTCGTCAGCCCGGACCAGCGCAGCGTGTTCACCGCGATCCAGCACCCGGGCGAGACGAACGGGGCCACCCCCGAGGCGCCCACCAGCCACTGGCCCGACGGCGGCACCAGCCAGCCCCGCCCGGCCGTCGTGGTCACCTGGCACAGCCGGGGCGGGAAGGTCGGCTCCTGACCCCATGATCTCGGTACCGCCCGTGCCCCTTCCCCGAAGAAGGCGTGAGCCGTCTCCTGGGCGGGGTCCGGGGAACGGGCACGGGCGGTACCGCCCTTTTCCTCACTCCACCGCCACCGGTACGGCGGCCCGCTCCGCCGCGGCGGTTCCCGTCCCGCGTGCGGGACGGGGCGGACGCAGGGAGAACAGGCTGATCGGCACCCCGGCCAGCACGATGACCGCCGCGACCACGAGGGTCGACTGGTAGGCCTCCAGGAAGGCCGTCAGCGGTCTGGCGCCACCCGCCAGGATCGTCGTCTGCCTGCCGTTGAGGATCGCCCCGAGGACCGTGATCCCGAGCAGGCCGAAGATCTCCCGCGAGACGTTCAGCACCCCCGCGGCGATTCCGGCGCGCTCGGCGGGAAGCATGCCCAGGACGGTCGTGGTGATCGGCACGAGCAGCCCGCCGCCCAGCCCGTAGACCAGGAACCACGGCAGCAGATCCCCGAACGTGCCCGCCTGCCCGACGAACGAGATCCCGAAGATCGCCCCGGCCATCAGCAGGAGCCCGGCCGCCACGGTCCGCGCGGTTCCGAGGAGGCGGCTGATCCGGGGGGCGAGGGCGGCGGTCACGGCCATCAACAGCGCCATCGGCACGAACGACTCCCCGGCCTCAAGCGGTGAGAAGCCCAGCACGTTCTGCAGGTAGAGCGCGGTGAAGAAGTAGATCCCGAACACGCCGAACGCCCACAGCCCCATGGAGAGCATGCCCCCGCTGACCACCCGCGACCTGAACAGCGACAGGTCGATCATGGGCTCCCGGCTCCTGCCCTCGATCACCGTGAACGCCAGCGCCGCGGCGACGGCCAGTCCCAGCGAGCCCAGGATCTCCGGTGAGGTCCATCCGGCCCGCTCGCCCTCGATGAGCGCGTAGGTCAGCGCGAACAGCGTCAGGCTCGACGTGACCAGGCCGGGGACGTCGAGGCCGCGCCGTACCCGGTCCCGCGGGGCCGTCCTGATCGCCCAGAGGCCGAGTCCGAGCGTCACCAGGCCGACGGGCACGTTGATCAGGTAGATCCAGCCCCACCGCCAGTTCTCGCTGATGAACCCGCCGGTCAGCGGCCCGAGGGCCAGCGCGAGCGCGCCGACCGAGCTCCACAGGCCGATCGCGGTCCCGCGCTCCCTCTCGTCGGGGAAGACCGATCTGATGAGGGCGAGCGCGGTCGGCGTCAGGAGAGCGGCGCCGACGCCCTGCACCGCCCTGGCTGCGATCAGGACCGTGCCGTCGCCGGCCAGTCCGGCGGCGAGCGAGGCCACCGTGAACACGCCGAGCCCGATCATGAAGATCCGCCGCCGCCCGAAGAGGTCCGCCAGGCGCCCGCCGACCAGCATCAGTCCGGCGAAGACCAGGATGTAGCCGCTGACGATCCATTCCAGTCCCGCGATGCTCAGCCCGAGATCCCGCTGGATCGTCGGCAGCGCGACGTTCACCACGTTGTTGTCGAGATAGGTCATGAACGTCCCGAGCGAGATCGCTCCCAGCGCCCACCACCTGCGGTCAGCAGTCATTTCCACCCCTATACGTCGTACCTGTACGGCGTACATGTACACGGCATAGTTGAACTTGTACGGCGTATAGTTGTCAACCGTGATGGGAAAACTGACCCGGGAGGCGGTCGTCGAGCAGGCGCTGCGGATCGGTGACGCCGAGGGACTCCAGGCGGTGACCATCAGGCGGCTCGCCCAGGACCTGGGTGTCACGCCGATGGCGCTCTACTGGCACTTCAAGAACAAGGAACAGCTGACCGTCGGCATGGCCGACCACCTGGTCCACGGCTTCGTGGTCGTGGAGAACCACGCCAGGCCGTGGAACGACCAGCTCCGCGAGCTCGTCGCGGGCCTGGTCCGCGTGCTGCGGCGCCACCCGTGCGCCGCGTCCGTGCTGGAGGAGGTGGACCAGATGGAGGTGCCGAGCTTCCTGCGGGTGTGGGACACCGCCCTCGGCCTGACCCGGCGGGCCGGGTTCACCCACGAGGAGAGCTGCCTGATCTCCAAGTACCTTCTGCGGGGCACGACCGCCCTCGCCGCGGGACCGGCGAATCGCAGGCCGGGTATGACGGAGCGGGAAGCGGCCGAGTCCGCCCGCGTCAAGCGGATAACCTTCCAGTCGCTGCCGCAGGACGCCTACCCGCACATCGTGGAGATGGCCGTCCCGCTCGTCGAGGGCTGCGCCACCGAGGTCTACGACACCTTCGGGGTCGACCTCCTGATGAGCGGAATCGAGGCGCTGGCGGCGCGCCGTACCGGGGGCGACCTGCCGAGAGACGGCGCCGGGGACTCCTCGCGGTGAGGGGCCTCCGACGGCGGGGCGGAGGTCTCACGAGGGCCTCACGAGGGCTTCACGAGGGCCTCACGAAGGCTTCACGAGGGCCTCACGGAGAGGTGCCTTCCGCGGTGTGGCGCCGCTCACAACGAGGCGGCTCGCTCGCCGTCGTGTAGTTCGGCCTTGACGGGACGCGGTCTCGTGGAACGGGCCAGGACGGCGGACAGGGCGCCCATGAGTGCGACGGCGAACAGCACGGCGTAGGTCTTCTGGAAGCCGTTCATGAGCTGTTCGACGGCCACCGGCGACACGCTGGACAGCGTGCCCGCGTAGATCTGGCCGCGCAGTTCGGCGCCGACCGAACCGGTGAGCACGCTCAGCGTGACGGCGATGCTCAGCACGACCCCGACGTTCGTCACCATCAGCCGGAAGCCGTTCACCACGCCGAGGCTTCCTCTGGGGAGCGCGGCCATGACCTGGGTGGTGTTCCCGGTCAGGAAGATGCCGCTGCCGCTGCCGCACAGCAGCAGCCCGGTCCCCACGATCCAGTACGGCGTCGCCGGGTCGGTGGTCAGCATCAGCACGCCCATCCCCGTCGTGCTCAGCAGCGACCCTCCGACCGACAGCACGTAGGGGGAGATCCGGCGGCCCAGCGCGCCCGCGATCGGCGAGGCCACTCCCAGGCCGATGGGGAGCGGGAGCACGCTCAGGGCCGCGGTGACGGCGTCGACGCCCCTGGCGGCCTGGAAGTAGAGGGCGACCAGCAGGATCAGCGCCGCGCGGGCCAGCGCGTTGCAGAAGGAGGCGGTGTTGGCGAAGGCCAGCATGCGCTGGCCGAACAGCCGCATGTCGAGCACCGGATTCGGGGCCCTGCGCTCGACCAGGAACAGGAACGGGGTCAGGATCGCGACGATCACGGCGCCCACGATCACGACGGGGCTGGACAGGCCCCGGGACCCCGCCTCGGACAGCGCGATGATCGCGGCCGACATCACGGCGAACACGAGCAGGTTGCCGAGCGCGTCCACCGGCTTGCGCGGGCCGCGAGGAAGCCTGCGCAGCGTGAACGCCCCCCAGACGACGGCGATCAGCGCCGGGGGCACGTTCACCCAGAAGATCCACTGCCAGCCCGCGGCCTGGGCGACGAGGCCGCCCACCGTGGGGCCGGTGAGCTGGGCGACGGACAGGGTGCCGATGTAGACGCCCATGCCCTGGCTGAGCCGGTCGGGCGGGAAGGCACCGGTGATGATCACGGTTCCGTTGGCCAGGATCATCGCCGATCCGATGGCCTGCACCACCCGCATCGCGACCAGGAACCAGACGTTCGGCGACAGGCCGGCCAGCAGCGACGCGACCGCGAACAGGGTGAATCCCGTCAGGTAGACCTCCCTGCGCCCGAGCAGGTCGGCCACCCGGCCGAAGAACACCAGGGTCGCGGTGTTGACGAGCAGGAACGCCAGCAGGATCCATCCCGAGGCGAACGCGTCGGCGTGGAAGTGCCTGACCACCTCGGGAAGCGCCACGTTGAGGGTGCTTCCGGAGATGCCGATGAGCAGCATGCCGAGGCAGGCCACCGAGCAGACACGCCAGGCGTAGCGGAGTTTTGATTGGTATTCGGGGGAGCCTGGCACATCCTGGGAAATGGCGACCATATGCGCCAGTTTGACCTACTCGCCTTTTCAGCGGAGGAGCAGGCCCACTCCGTGGGACACCGCGTTTCCGGACAGGGCTCGGCACGGCGCCCACATACCTCGCGAGGTTCGGCTCCGGGCAAGGTTCGGCGCGGCGCACGCATGCCTCGCGAGGTTCGGCTCCGGGCAGGGCTCAGTGCGGCGCTCCCACATGCCCTCCACCGGGCCGAGAACCTTCCGAGGCGCCGGTACGGCGAGCGAACACGCGGCCCTGATCGGCGCCGATGGTCGGCGGGTGACCCGGTGAACGTTGGCGGCCCCCGCTAACGGGCGCGCCTGCGCAGCCCCTCCATGTCGTGGATGGTCACGCGGCGGCGCCCCGTCTCGATCAGACCGCGGTCCCGGAGCGAGCGCAGGGACTTGCTGACCGCCTCGCGGGAGGCCCCGGTCCACCCGGCCAGCTCGTCCTGGGAGAGCGGCAGCGCCACCATGACCCCGTCGTCGACGGGCTCGCCGTACCGCTCGGCCAGTTCGATCAGCCTGGTCGCGACCCGGCCCGTGGTGTCGAACGCGCCGTACTCGATCCGCTTGCGGTCGGCGTCGCGCATCTTGCCGATCAGCATCCGTATCAGCAGCACGGCGACCCGGCCGTGCTCCCGCAGGTAGCCGGGGAAGTCGCGGATCGCCACGCCCTCGACCGGTTCGAGCGCGGTGACCGTGGCCGAGCGCGGCAGGCCGTCGAGGGCGGCGAACTCGCCGAGCAGCGCCCCGGGCCCGCGCACCGCCAGCACCACCTCGGTCCCGTTCGGGGTGTGCGAGGAGACCTTGACGCGCCCCGACGTCAGCAGCAGCACCCAGTCGGCGACGTCACCCTCGGAGCACACCGTGTCGCCCCGATCCCACCTCCTGGGCCTGCCCGCCGCGTGCAGCGCGGCGGTCTCCTCGTCCGTGAGCAGGGTGACGAACTCGCCCGGTTCGGGGGTGGGGCTCATGGGCACCTCCTGGCAGTACGGCGCTGTCGGTTGCGAATGCCGGTACGGGACCCGTCCGGCCGTGCCGTCACGGGACCCGCCGGGCGGGACACGGGCGGCCCTATGACAGGCCGGTCAGCACGTAGGCGTGGACGGGCTGCTGCTTGCCCTTGAGCGACAGGCCGCCCAGCGGGCGGACCCTGGCGCCGGGGCCGATCCGGTCGAGGGTGCTCTGACCGATCACGACGGTACCCGGTTCGGCGACGCCCTCCAGGCGGGCCGCCACGTTCACGCAGTCGCCCATCGCGTTGAACCCGCGCAGCTCCGGGCTGCCGATGTTGCCGACCAGCGCGGGACCGGTGTTGATCCCGATCCTGAACCGGGGGTAGCCCGGCGTCCCGCCCGCGATCCGCTCGGCCGCCTCCTGCATGGCCAGAGCCGCCCTGGCCGCCGCCGCGGCGTGGTCGGCCTGCCGGGCCGGGGCGTTGAACAGCGCCAGCAGCGCGTCGCCGACGAACTGCACGATCGTGCCGCCGTTGTCCAGCACGAGGGGCACGGCCGCCGAGTGGTAGCGGTTGAGCATCTCGACGATCTCCCCCGGCGTCGCCCGCTCGGAGAAGCTCGTGAACCCCTTCAGGTCGGCGAACAGCGCGGTCAGCTCGACCAGCTCGCCTCCCAGCGCGGCCGTCCCGGGGTCGGCCAGCAGGGCGTTGGCCACGTCCGGGGACATGTACTGCCGGAACAGGGTCGACAGCTCCCGGTAGAGCCGGGCGTTCTCCAGGGAGATGGACAGCTGGCTCGCCAGCGTGGCGGCGAGCGCCTCGTCCTGCCGGGTCATGCCCACCGGCACCTCGATCGCGCCCGCGAGCCGCCCCTTCACGGTCAGCGGGTGGACGACCGTGCCGCCGAGCCGCAGCGGGCCCTCGCCGGAGAGGTCCCGCTCGCCGTACTCGCCGGAGCGAAGGGTGATCCGCCCGTCGGAGACCAGGGCGACGCGCACGTCCCCGTAGGCCCGCCGTACGGGATCCAGGCCCCGGGTGAGCAGCTCCTCCTCCGGCAGCCCGACGCGGGCCCGGTTGCCCATCTCCACCAGCGCGGCGAGCCGTTCGGACACCTCCCGCTCGTCGGCCAGCGCCTCACCGGCCCGGTCGAGCACCGCGGCCTGCCCCTCGCTGAGCCCGAACCTGCCCGCCAGCCTGGTCGCGACCGGCACCCTGCTCTCGACCCTGCGCCGCAGGTGGCCGACGAGCTCCTCCAGCGCGTCCTCGTACTCGTCCCTGATCCGCTGGACGGTCGCCGCGAGCGCCACCGCGTCGAACAGGCCCGCGCCGGAGCCCTCGCGGCGGAACTGCAGGTGGGCG
Organism: Streptosporangium sp. NPDC051022; assembly: GCF_040683035.1. Classification (NCBI taxonomy): domain Bacteria; kingdom Bacillati; phylum Actinomycetota; class Actinomycetes; order Streptosporangiales; family Streptosporangiaceae; genus Streptosporangium; species Streptosporangium sp. NPDC051022. The sequence continues at coordinate 103,791 of NZ_JBFBCF010000033.1, forward strand.
CTGTAGGCGACGAACAGGAAGGCCAGCGTCAGCAGCACGTGCCACAGCCACCACGACAGGTGCCAGTTGAGGTGGGACATGCCGGCGGCCGCCGCCTCGGCCAGCAGCGCGTACGCGGTGACCAGGCTGACCAGCATGGCCGCCGGGCGCCTGCGGTGCAGCCGGAACAGCATCGCCGCCGCCGCCGCGTACAGCGCGACCCCGAGCGGCTCCAGACCGCCGAGCCCGGCGCCGTGGTCGGGGGAGCGGCCGCTCAGCGGGGTGAGATCCGGCAGCAGTGAGGCGGCCGTCCAGCCCAGGAGCAGCAGGACGAGACCGCCGCGCAGCCAGGCCTGAGCCCCCAGCACGGCACGCGCCGCCCGCTCGCCCAGCGGCAGCGCGGAGGCGAACGCCGGTGCCGAGGCGACGAGCAGGCCGACGGGCTGGGACAGCTCGAACCCGTAGCTCGGCCCCTGGAGGATGACCTTCGGCGTGGTCAGGGCGTGGATCAGGAAGAACCCCGCGGTGCTCAGGAAGACCAGGGAGACCAGCAGCAGCCGGGCGTCCGCCCGCCTGGCCGACGCCTGGCCGATCATGGTACCGAGGACCACGTTGACCCCGGCCACGGCGAGGATCAACCAGAAGTGGCCGACGTTGTCCTGCCACCGGGCGTCCAGTTCGGGCCGGGCCAGCAACAGCCAGAGCCCGGCCACCGGCAGCGCCAGGTGGATTACCCAGACCACCGCGCGGATCGGGTGGGTGGCCGGAGGCAGGTACGGCCGCCGCCCCGCGAGGCCGTCACCGACGGCGGGAGACGTGGTCCCGGGGCTGCTCCGGAGTTCTTCGTGTTCCCCGGGCCGTGCGGTCCTCGGGTCGTTCCACGGCACGGTGGCCTCCGTGTCCTGGGAACCCCGCGGGGCTCCTCGACGCGTCCGTCCCCGCCCGGCGGGCGGGGTTCCCCCGAACGGGACCTGATTATCCCGCACGCGCTCCCCACGGTCAGATGGTTCGCATGCGGCGTTCCGAGGCCGAAATGTGATGTTTTGGGTGACAACTATTGGAACGGTTGAGGCGTGTAATACCTGAGATCCCTCCCATCACACCAGGATCGGCAGTGCCTGGTGTAGCAGAAAGGAAGCCCAGTGGCTTTCAAGTTGCCGGGCGCCCGCACGCTCAGTGTCGTGGCCGTCGGAGTGCTGGCCGGAACCATGCTCACGGTCGGCGGCAGCGCCGCCGCCGCGACGGCCGGTTCTGAGGTTCACGCTTGCGTGAACAAGAAGACCCGTTACGCGCGTATCGTCAACCCGACCACCGTGTGCAAGCCGACCGAGATCCGCGTGACCTGGGGTAACGGCAGCGGTGGCAGCCAGTCGGTGGTCACCGCCGGTCCGCAGGGGCCGCAGGGCCCGCAGGGTCCCAAGGGCGACCCCGGCCAGCAGGGCTCGCAGGGTGAGCGTGGCTTCCCGGGCAAGCAGGGCCCCGCCGGCCCGCAGGGCCCCAAGGGTGAGCAGGGCGCGCCGGGCAAGGACGGCAAGGACGGCGCGCCGGGCAAGAACGGCGAGCAGGGCGAGCAGGGCCCGCGCGGCCTTCCCGGCCAGGACGGCAAGGACGGCGCGCCGGGCAAGAACGGCGAGGACGGCAAGAACGGCCTGCCGGGCAAGGACGGTCAGGACGGCAAGCCCGGTGCTCAGGGTCCGCAGGGCCCCAAGGGCGAGCAGGGCGCGCCGGGCAAGGACGGTCAGGACGGCAAGAACGGCCTGCCGGGCAAGGATGGCCAGGACGGCAAGAACGGCCTGCCGGGCAAGGATGGCCAGGACGGCAAGCAGGGCCTCCCCGGTAAGGACGGCAAGGACGGCCAGGACGGCAAGCAGGGTCCCGCCGGTCCGCAGGGTCCCAAGGGCGAGCAGGGCCTGCGCGGTCTCCCCGGCCAGGACGGTAAGGACGGCCAGGACGGCAAGACCGGTGCCCAGGGCCCGCAGGGTCCCGCCGGTCCGCAGGGCCCCAAGGGTGAGCCCGGCTCCGGTGGTGGCGGCGGTACCGTCAGCGTCCACACCGCCTCCTTCGGCTTCGGTGGCCAGGGTGGTTCCAAGACCGTGACCTGCGCCTCCGGCAAGGCCACCGGCGGCGGCTACAGCGGCGAGGGCAGCGGCTCCGGCCAGGTCTACGCGAGCGCTCCCAACGCCTCCAGCGGCGCCCCGACCGGCTGGACCGTGTCCGGCAAGAACTTCAGTGGCACCGTCTACGTGATCTGCCTGTCCTAGTTCCAGGCCGATCCAACCGGCGAAAGGCCTCCCGACCGACTCCCGGGCAGATTCCAGGGGTCGTTGCAACACGGCTTGTTAACTGGCTTCGGCCAGGAGCTTAGCGAGGCGCTCGGCTGGGGTATCCCAGCCGAGCGTTT